>CANAZG010000148.1 GCA_947365965.1 uncultured Clostridia bacterium | reverse complement strand
GTGGGATTTCTATGGATAGGGTGCGTTAGAGATATAGGTTTTACTTTCAACACCGCTCACAATTTATTTACATTTGATTTTTGTTCCGTGCTTGACATCAGCGGACGTAATCTATCCCGGAAAGCATATTTACAACATCCACAATAAGAATGACACCTTCACTGTGGAAGGTGTCAACGCTGATTTGCGCCATTATATCCCGACGCTGGCACGGCGAAGCAGATGTTTTCCCAGGAAGCTGGAGAACCTGCAGGCAGTTCTTGCTGTTTTTGTGCAGGCTTACAATCGTTTTGGCCTTCAAAAGCATCGCCATCGTTCCCTCCATCCAGGGGCTGCTGTTCCATTTTCTTTATTTGACTTCTTTTAACTGCGTATTTGGACACTCCCCAGATAAAGAACCGCTTGACTCCTGCCTTTTCCTGCGATATACTGAAAATAATTTCAAAGAAAGGAGGTATTTCGCATGATGAAGATCAAACATTACGAAACATATGAAGATAAGAGGTGCGATTTCTTGTGAATATCGAGATAAGAAACCTATCCAAATCCTATAAGAGCCGTACAAAGACCACGCAGGCCCTGCGGGACGTGAATCTGACGATCAAAAGCGGGGAAATTGTCTGCGTCCTGGGCCATAACGGCGCAGGGAAGACCACCCTGGTCAAATCCATCTGCGGTCTGCTGCGGCCGGACCAGGGGGCCGTGTATCTGGACGGGAGGGCGGTCCACGAGAACCTGTCCTTTGCCCATGGAAGATGCAGCGCGGTCCTGGAGGGCTCCAGGAACATCTACTATTACCTGACCGCCTATGAAAACCTCCGGTACTTTGGCCTGCTCAACGGCCTGGGGCACAGGGAGATCGACGAAAAAGCGGCGCACTATCTGCGCCTGTTTGCCCTGGAGCAGTTCCGGGACGTGCCCGTCAACGCCTTTTCCCGGGGGATGCAGCAGAAGACCGCCATCATCATCGCGCTGATGAAGGACCCGGAGGTGCTGCTGCTGGACGAGCCCACCCTGGGCCTGGACATCCTCTCCTCCGACGCGGTGATTGAGATTCTCCACCAGCTGGCCTCCGACGGGGGCCGGTCCATCATCATCACAACCCACGACGTACACCTAATCGAGCGGCTCAACGCCCGGATGGTGTTTATGAACCAGGGCCAGGTGGTCCGGGACAGCCGTCTGCCGGAGCTGAAAAGGGACGGCGCGGACAGGCGGTACCAGATCACCCTCCAGCTGCGCCCCGGCGGCCCGGAGCTCCCGGCGGATGCAGACCTCCGGGAGCGGCAGGGTGACATGGCCGTGTTTGAGACCGCAGACTGCCGCTGGCTGGAGCAGGTCCTCGCCTCCGAGCAGCTCATCCAGATCGAGAAGTGCAGCCAGTCCGTGGCGGAGATCTACAAGGCGGTGATGAGCGGTCATGCGTAACGGTGTTCAGCTTTTGAAGGCGGAATGCCTGAAGGTCTTCGGTGATGTGAAGATCTACTGGCTCAACTATGCCTTTGGCAATCTCAACGTGTTTTTCATGTTCCTGGGCCTCTTCTACGCCTTCTCCAAGGGCAGTCAGGACCAGCTGGGGAAGCTGACCTTCCTCTTCGGCCTGATGTACTGGTATTTTGGGGTCCATGCGGTGGACCTCATGGGTCTGCTGATGGAGGAGGAGATCCAGCAGGGGACGCTGGAGCAGCTTCTCATGACCCGAACGCCCCTGAGCGCGTCCCTGTTTTTCCGTATTGTGGCGCAGACCCTCTTTGATTTGGCCAAGGGCGTGTTCGTGTTCGCGGTGTGCATGTGGGCCTTTGCCATCAATCTCTCCCAGATTCTCAGCCTGCGGTTTGCGGCGTCCGTGGCGGTGTTTTTCATCGGACTGCTGGCCATGTACGGCTTCGGCTATATGATCGCCGGTCTGTCCCTGGTGTACAAGCAGGCGTCGTCCATAGCCTCCGTGTCGTCCACGCTGATCCTGTTCTTCTCCGGAACGACGATTGACATTGCCGCCTTTCCGGGAATCGTCCAGGCGCTGGTGCGGCTGTTTCCGTTTTATTGGAGCAATGCGCTCATCGAGGGGATTCTGCGGCTGGATGGCAGCGGAATGGCCCGCAGCGGAGCGGTCCTGCTCCTGGAGCTGGCGGCGTGGACCATGGGCGGCATATGGACGCTCCACCGCTGTCTGCGGGTCGTATACGACTGCGGAACAGCGGGGAACTACTGAGGAGGGTCCTATGAAGCTGTTAAAAATGGAGATCGAGCGGCTGATCTCAGAGATCAAAAACTACAGGCTGGATAATATTGTGGGCCTTGCGGACGTGTTTCTCCTGTGCCTGGGGATTTTTCTGGGCACGGGAAGGGATATTTTTCCGGAGAGCTCCCTGGCCTACGCCCTGTTGGGCATGATCCTGTGGCGGTACGCAGTGCTCTGCCTGGGCACGGCGTGCAGCATTGTGCAGCGTGAGATCCGGCTGGGAACCCTGGAGCAGCTGATGATGGCGAGATACCCTCTTATGGAGGTGGTGGTTATCCGGCTGCTGGCGGCTATGCTGGTGGAGACGGTAAAACTGGCTGTCGTGTCCGCGCTGCTGGTCCTGATCTTCCGCATTCCGCTGGATTTGGGGGCCTCCCCCTGGCTGATTGCCGCGTCCGTGGTCCTGTGCCTCGGAGGTACGGTGGGAATGGGCTGCTTTGTGGCTGGCGTGGCGCTGGTCTACAAGCGGGCAAACGCGCTGGTTAATTCGCTGAGTTATTTTACCCTGTTTTTCACTGGCCTGATTCTGCCTCTGCAGCTCCTTCCCGCTGGTTTCTCCTACGCTGCCGCCCTGTTCCCCTTCCGCTGGTGCGTGGAGATCATCCGAGGAAACGGGGTGCAGGCGGAGTTCGTGGGGCTGCTGGCGGCCTCCCTCCTGTGGCTGGCTGTGGGGGCGCTGTCCTTTTCACGGGCCATGGGCCGCGCGATGGCCTGCGGCACCACGGCCCAGTACTAAAATAAAGCGGTCCTGGCGAGGCTGTGGGCCGGGACGGATAGAGAATAATCCCAGGGGTGAGCGCCGCTCACCCCTGGGATATTCTTCAGCCTGCGGCCTATCAAAAATTTTGTGGGGAGTCCATGGCGTGCGGGGTGGGGCTATTCCTGCTTTTCTGCGTTATCGGGCTCCCCCTTAATCCGATCCAGCACGGTCTTATACCCGCCGGCGCCGTAGGTGCAGCAGCGGTTGACCCGGCTGATGGTGGCGCTGCTGGCGCCGGTGGCCTGGGCGATGCGGCTGTAGACCAGCTTCTCCCGCAGGAGGCTGGCCACCAGGATGCGCTGGGAGCAGTCCTGGATCTCCCGGCCGGTCATCAGATCCTCCAAAAAAGCGCGGCACTCCTCCTCCGTCTCCAGGGCCAGGACCGCCCGGACCAGCAGGGCCGCACCCTCGGTATGGAATATGTCCATAGGACGCTCACCACTCCTCTTCATTTTTCTTAATACTTTAGCATGGTAGCATGATGTTATGAAAAAGTCAACACTCCCCAGGAGAAACTGGGAGGATATTTTTTCCTTTCTCAAAAGGAATCCTGGCAAAATCAACAAAATATAAAGGGGATGTAGGGGTAAAACAGAAAAAATTTTCATTCCTTCCGTCAGAATAGACATAGGCTGTGGACAAACCTTGGGGTATTCATGTATAATAAAGCAATAGGGGGACAGAACCATCGTCTCCCGCTGCCCGCAGCCCGGGCAGGCAACCTGAGAGGAGGGCGATGTCAATGAACGAACAAGCAAGCAGCATCTACAAGCATTCATTGAAACTGGAACGCCGGACGGCATCACTCTATGTCCAGAATACGGGCTGTCAACAGTGCTCCCCCAGCTATGGCTGGGGTCCCGGAGTGCGCAACCACTTCCTGCTCCACCACGTCATGAGCGGGAAGGGGGTGTTCATCTCCCGGGACACGCGCTACGACCTCCGGGCCGGAGACACCTTTCTGGCCTATCCGGACACCACGATCCACTACTGCGCCGACGCCCGGGACCCATGGGAGTACGTCTGGGTGGGCTTCGGCGGCCTGGACGCGGCCAGCTACATGGGCCAGACCGACCTGACAGAGGAGGAGCCGGTCTACCGGGGCAGGGACAGCGAGGAGATCCGCGCCCTGCTGGAGCGGATCTACGAGAGCTACGGCACCTCCGCCGCCGAGAGCCTGGAGATGACCGCCCGGCTCTACCAGCTTCTGGCCTTTCTCGTCCGCACCGCCCAGGGGAGACGGGGCGGCGGAGGGGAGGCCCCGGACTGCGCCCTGCTGGCGGCGGAGTACATTGTCAACCACTATGAGACCCCCATCACCGTGGAGGGACTGGCGGCCTACGCCTCGGTGAGCCACTCCAGCCTGTACCGCCGGTTCATGAAGCGGTTCCAGATGTCCCCCAAGCGGTTCCTGCTGGAGTACCGCATCGAGCGGGCCTGCGCCCTGCTGGCCACCACCGGCCACTCCATCCAGGAGATCTCCAACTCCGTGGGCTTCGAGGACCCCTTCTACTTCTCCCGTGCCTTCAAGGAGGTCAAGGGCGTCTCCCCCCGGCAGTACGCCAATCAGGCCCGCAGCGGGCGGGAGGCCGCCCTGGGAGAGGACGAGGTGAAAGCTCCGTCCATGATTTAATCCTTTTGTAACAACTTATCCTGTCAGGCCGGATTGAGGGGGGAAATAGGAGGTTTTTGTGGAAGTTTGAAAAACTCCTTTGGCGGCGGCCTCGCTATACTGCACAAAATGCCAGTGAGAAATTGTGCAAAACGTATAAGGCAGGGGGCGGAGTACAGGAGTCTCTTAATGAAATCTCCATACAGTTGAACGAAAAATCCATGTACTTGAGAAAAAAGTGCAGTATAATAGAACAATAGGGGCGGACGCGTCCGCCCCTTTGTCCCGGATGGAACATCCAGGACAAAGGCTCTAAAATAAAGGAGGATCATTTGATGAAAAAGAAAGTACTTTCCCTTGTTCTGGCGCTGGTTATGGTGCTGGGCCTGGCCGCCTGCGGCGGCGGCAATGACGCCCCCAAGGACAACAACCAGTCCCAGACCAGCGAGCCCGCCCCCGCTGACAACAAGACCCCCGATCCCGCGCCGGCCGCCGATAAGAAGACCTACAATATCGGCG
>CANAZG010000147.1 GCA_947365965.1 uncultured Clostridia bacterium | reverse complement strand
GATAATCTGCAATTATCTGCGTTGTGTCATACGCATAAGCACTGCAAAAGACGTGGACTATGGAGGAAAGCATGGATATGATAACGATAAGCGTAATTATTTTATGCCACAATACGCAGGGAATTGAACTTTGTGTAGAGAACGTCGCACCTCAGTTGCACACAGAGGATGAGTTGATCGTGGTTGACGATCACTCAACCACAAACTTCTGGAGGCATACTGCGTTGAAGTTGCCTGACTGTGGACGTATCATTCATGTACCAGGCGTTGGAGGGAACCGGTCGAAAAATCGGAATTTCGGTGCAAGAAATGCTAAAAACGACATATTGGTATTCATGGATGGGGACATCATACTTTCTGAGCACGCAATAGAGTTGCTCCGTACCGCATATGGCCAATGCACAGATGTGGCTTATATTGGCACAGAACACGGAATGAAATTTACATTACAACAAGCACAGCTGTATTACGGACGTGAAGACTATCTTCAGTTGCTGGCTTTGCCCAAGGAACGTGAACGCTTTTATCATGATCCGCTTTTTAGCGACTGGCGCAGCGATGATTTAAGGGACCCGCAGGACAAGCCTTATTTCTGGCTCCGATTTTACACTTCTTTCTGTGCTGTTCGCAGGGATATTTTTGGGCAGTCAGGAGGATTTGATGAGAATTTCCAGTCGTGGGGCGCGGAGGATGTGGATTTAGGCTACCGGATCAGTCAAAGAGGTGGCATTGGGTACTTATCACAAGTCCATTCTATCCATATTCCTCACAACCGGGATTCCTTCCGTAATGAGCTGACAAACCGACAGAACACCTACTATATGCTGAGTAAATATTTGAACTGGAAATTTGAAGCACTGGTCGTGTTCGGTTCTACTCCTAGCATGCTCCGCACTATGGAAGCTGTATTTCAGTACATACGGGCAATGGAATTGACGCCGATGAGCATTCAGACGCGGCCCAATACTTTGTACATAGATGCCCCCTGTCTTGTAACGTGGTTTGACGCAGAGGGTAACAAAACCCATGCAGAAATGACGGGCATGGCAATCCCAAAACAGAATCTCAGTTTTACGCACGTCATGATTTCAGAACATATTTTTCTTTACCCGGAAATTCTCATTGTCCGCATCCTTCAGGAGGCGCTCCGGGTTGGGCAAACCGTACTGTTGCACAAGGCCGGGGAGCCTACCCGAATCGCCTGGAGCGGCGTGGGCAGCATTACGGGAATCCCCTTTCCTCGTATTTGCAGATATGCCAACGAGCTGTTTGATTTCCAGTTTGAGGAGCTGGGAGAAAATATCCGGGCGGTTTCATCCAATGTATACCGGGTGACCCCAGACCCCTGGGGTCAGGTGGAGGCGGACTGGTCAATCGAGGAGAGCGTGGTGTTGGTTAACCTCTCATCTGCGCCGGACGCAACGGCCGCAGACCGGTACCTGACGGTTGGCGGTTGGGAGATCCTGGCCATGTACCACTTTTTGCCCTATACCAGTCCGGAAGGCCGCTGCCTGCTCTGCGAAAGCATCCCAGGGGATTTTTCCCGCATGAATTCCACACTGGTCTACTGCGTAGACGACGTTGCCTCTGTGGAAGATGGAAAGCAGTGGATCGCCTATCGAAAGCAGGCCGGGCAGGAGTTGATCTTCGATTTTACACACACCCCGGTTCCATTGCGGGATTGTATCCCATCAGACTTTAGCGATATTGAACGATGTGTTCGGGAGACGGAGCGGAGATAACTGGGGTATTTCTAATTCCTGAATGTCCTTGTCACACAGGGACATAATATTTCGGCATTCCTGCCGCAACGCTTTATTTTGCAGTACGTCAAAGAGTCCGAGATTCTGTATGCCGCGTTTTCGCAGCTGGTAGGCAATATCCAGGAACAAATATCTCCACTGCGTCTCCTGCTGCACCCCATGGGCGTAGTCCACAGCCAGCTGAAGCGCCTTTCGGTAGTTATCAATTGCCAGCTCTCCCTGTCCAAACAGTTGCTGCGCTGTTGCCAACAGATGGTAACAGGCCGGAAAGTCCCGCATCAAATAATGCACAACGCATCTGTCCACGGCTTGATGGAGCATTGTGGTAATAGAAGATTTTACCTCCTGCGTGATGACTGGACCGTTTCGACAGGACTGAATCAGACAATAGGCACTTAACGCCAGGCGCATTTTGGCCTCATAGAAGGGCATATGCGTCTGGTCCAGCATATCAAAGAGAAGCTCCGCCTTGTATGCCGCATTGTCATAGCGCAGTCTGGACAAGTCCGCCAGCATACCGGTCATCAACACGGCGTCAATTATGTGATCCCTTGGCCATTCGCTCCTAGGCCGCTGCGGCAGATAATGCGTTTGTAGCAACTGATAGGCCGCGTCCCAGTGAGCGCACATTTCGGCTTGAAAACGACAAGCGTCGTCACAATAGTAATAGAGGTAGCCATATTCCATATGGGACTGAATCATCAGTGGGAGATTGTCCTGCGACTGTGCCAGCGTCAGGGCCTCTTCTCCTGCCGCTTTTCCGTCTTCAAACCGATTCATGGCGTTATAAGCCACACATTTGTGAAGTGCAAACCGAATCTGATGCTCCAAACGCCCCTCGGCTGTTTTAGGAACCAGATCCAGAAACTCCTGGATCTCATCCAGCCGGTGCATTGCCTCCTCGTGCTTTCCGACATTTAAAAGAGAGTTTATGTATTCCCCGAGCATACAATAGGCTTCATCATATACCGGAAGGAAAGTCTGAGTGTTGCTCATAATGTAATCTGCCGCTATCGCGTAATTGGAAAGCGCCGCATCCAGTCCAAACTGCCCCGCAAGCGCCTGACAGCAGTAAATATAAATTGGAATCACCGTTTCGGCCGGCAGGCACAGACTTTGTTCCATGTGTAAAAACAGTGCGGGAACCAGTTCCTTTGCAAAGGAAAAATCCAATTTCCTGCGCCTCATTTGCTCTAGAGTGATATTGCAAATATCATCGTCAATCTGTCCGATGGTATCCTGAATCAGAAACAGCGTCTGCCCCATCGGTTCTGACAGCTTTCGACGGCGGGCGGAAGCGATAATCTGTTCAAGCAGGGGATTCTGTGTCCGTTTCAGCGGGTATTGATGCAGATAGTAGCGCTGAATCAACTGATGACGGAATGAAATCAGGCCGTCATCTCCCTGCTGAAGAATGCCGGCAGAGATGAGCTCGTCCAGCAGCGAATAGTCGTTGATCAGGTCGCGGTAAATGCCTTCGGGCAGTCGGATTACCGCAGACATCAACTGCGCAAGGGCCTGATAACGTGCTTTCCGCTGGGGATCTATGCTTAGGTGCTTAAGAAGCAGCTGCTCACGCTGGTGTAAAAGGTCTTCCAACGTTTTGGGCAGACTGTTAATGGCACGGTGAAAGCTGGGAATGCTCCGCACATAAAAGCTGGTGGTTTCCGTGCGGAGAAGAACCCCGGCCTGCACCAGATAGAGAATCATATTCTGCAGGAAAAAGGGCTGTGTACCGCAACGGTTCAGGATCAAACGAAATGTCTCCTGAAGCTCAACGTGCTCCAATCCAGGACAGGTGAGACATTCATTTAGATAGTGCATGGCCTCATTCTCTTCAAATCCACATACCGTAAAGCTGGCAAAATCCCGGGGTGCCTGGGCGGACAAGGCGGAGAGGCGTTGGGACAAGCTCCAGGCAGCCGTCCCCATAAAGGTCAGATCTGTATTGAAGCTCAATATGACGCTGGAAGGGCAGGGACGGCCTGAACTGCTGTCCAGCAGGTCATTTAGAAATTGCAGGGTCTGCGGGTCGCAGTTTTGTACATTATCTAGAATCAAAATGGTGGGAGCAGATTCCAGTAATTTCCGGCTGAGCGAGACCAGACGGGCGTGCTCCTGGCGGAATTGGAAGTCTGTATCATAGAGGACCTTGGCCGCATACGAGCTGCTTTGGCTGGCGGCACTGCTGTCATGAACCAGCGTAATTTGGCCCCGAAGATTATCCGGCAGGCCGGTCAGGGAGGATATCAGCGTCTGGATAATGGATTCAAATGAAAGCTGTCCCCGCTCCGCATTGAGAAATATTACCTGTGCGCCGCCGCCCTGCGCACGGTCAGAAAACTCCTTGAGCAATCTGCTTTTCCCCACACCACTGGCGCCATCAATTCTGACCCACCCCAGATTTGCTCTTGAAAAAAGAAATTCTTCCGTCTGGCGTACGATATCAAAGTAGGATTGGCCAATCAGAGGGGTCTCCGCAATCCAACGGCAATGGATGCTCTGTCGTTTTAGGCGTTTCTTTGTCTGTCCATACTGGAGGATAAAGGTGGGTAGGGTAACCCGACTGCCATAACGGATCAGCTTGAGCGGCAACACAAGTTGACGTACCGCGAAGCATGGCAGGTCAATGGTATAGCTGTTGGATCTGCGGAAATTTTTGTCCAGGGTCTCGAAAAATGGGACACCTTCTGGCTGTTCCATGTGCAGCTGGATGGAAAGACCTGATTCTGCGGTTTGGTTGCGGATGGTAAACCGGACTTCTAAAATATCGTTCAGGTAGAAATACTCTGTTTTTTGCGGGCTACCGCTGTCCTTCGGCTCAATCCCCTGGCTGAGAACGGCGCCGCTTTTGGACACTCCTATTGTAGCGGTAACCCGCTCGCACGGATTCCGTTCAGCTTCGGGCGGCTGTGTAATATTGAAGTACTTTTGCGTATCCAGCTTGTTCCAGTGTTTGAAAATTAAATCCTCCAATAAACAGTCATCGAAGATACTAACATCAATCCCTGTTTTATTATGAAACTGCCCGACATATTGGGTAAAAGCCCGGTTGACCGGAGCGTAAGAGAAAAAGATGATCTGCCGTGCGTTATCCAGCAGGGCCATCACCATCGTCATTGAGACGGCATGTGCCGGAAGCCGCTCCCGGCGATACTTGCACTCGATCCAGGTGCGCGCCTGAGCACCATTTAAAAGGCTGATACCGCATTCAAAGTCGCGTGCGCCATCATGGGTATGCGGCGTCCGTTGAAATACATGGCCGGGAAACTCTAAGGGCAAAATTTCTTGAATGAGTTCCTCAAAAAGCCGGCCGTCTGTCTTAAAATTCTTCCATGTTGATTTGGCCAAGCGTGTCATTACGCCCCTCCCCCACCAATATCAGTATTATCTGCATACTACAGATAATTGCAGATTATC
>CANAZG010000146.1 GCA_947365965.1 uncultured Clostridia bacterium | reverse complement strand
TGCGGCCCTGTCAAGTGCTTCTGGACAATCATCTTCCCGCTGGCCCAGCCTGCGGTGGTCACAGTCACCATCTTTAACTTTATCGGAAAGTGGAACGAGTACTTCATGGCCCTGATCTTCGCCAACAAGTCCGAGCTGCGTCCTATCGGGGTAGGTCTTTATCAAACGGTGACTTCCATGATGAACTCCGGTGACTGGGCGGGTATGTTTGCATCCGTAGTCATTGTATTCGTGCCCACCGTAGCGATCTATATTTTCCTGTCGGACAAGATCATCTCCGGTGTCACAGCTGGCGGTGTCAAGGGCTGATTGCGGCTCATGCATGAGAAAGGAAATAGGACACCTAATGGATATTAAGTTTCTCGGCATTGGGGCGGCGTATTATCCAGCGTGGGGAAGCAACAGTGCGTTCTTCATGCTGGAAGATCACCTTTACTTGTTAGACTGCGGTGAAACCTCGTTTCAACGAATTGTTTCAAGGCCAGAACTGGCGATTTGTGCAGGCGTCACTGTATTGGTCACGCATCTTCATGCGGATCATATCGGCAGCCTCAGTACATTTGCCGCATACTGCTTACAAGTGCTGAAAAAGAAGATATGTATTGCGACCCCTGATTCCACCTTACCGCATATTTTGTCGCTGATGGGAGTACCGCCTGACTGCTATCATTTTCAGGAAGATTTTTCCCGTCCATTTCCCGGCAGCCTTACAGTGACGCCTCTGCGTGTGCATCATGCATCTGAAATGGAATGCTATGGTTACTTTTTATCTGACGGACAGGATTCGGTCTTTTACAGCGGGGATGCCAATACCTTGCCAAAATTTGCTATGGAAAAGTTGATTGCTGGTGAAATCTCCCGCATCTACCAGGAGACTACATATGAGGCAGGAACGCATCCATCCCACTGTACTCTGGAACATCTGCTCGGTCTTGTTCCGGAGGAACTGAGAAGCCGAGTCATTTGTATGCATTTTGGCGCAGACTTCCGCGATGCTGTCAAAACAGCAGGCTTTGGTATTGCACAAGCGGAAACGGTTCGTGTATGGGAAGACCCGCATGAAGGTCCTGCACAGTGAAGACAAATAGTACGGTGTAACCTATTGGAAGAACAACTCCATAGTGATCAGGCCATCGCAGAGAAGATGACATCAGTCTTCTGGCAGACTATCTGATGATAGGCGATGAATATTTCCACATAGGCTGTGAGAAACAGAACCTGGACCGTTGCAGAACACAGTTTAAGCTGGCAGTCGATATGGAGGTGTTTTGGGCTCAGCTGCGATCCAGTATAAGTAGTTATTTATTTCGAATACACGGTGGTATCGAAAATCAAAAACTTTATAAGGATTAAGCCTCCGGCTCTATATATGGAGGGGTTGGGATTGAACCAACCCCTCCATATTTTTGAGCAATTTAATTTCTTAAGACACTCTTGTACTATCATCGATGAAATGGGAGGACGGGAAAACGAGATAAGATTATGACAACATATCATCTCATTCGACCACCGAATAGATACATATGGTGGGAGCATATCCAAGAGAATCCTCCTGACCTAAGCAAATTTTGTCAAAAGCCGCAAACAGTTACACGGCTGTTTACGGCTTTTTTGTTTTTCGACAGTTTTCCCTTAAATCCCCCTTTATTTGATAGGGGATTTAAGGGAAGGCTGTCGAATTTCATTGCACGCTCGTGCTTCCATAGCATAGCTGAGCTGAAATTTAGCAAAATTTCAGCATCATTGTTGAAATTTGCCTATGCCCCCCGTGCCCCTCCGCTTCTGACATTCGGATTCAAAGCAAATTTCAGAAGTTGGAGGTGCCACCAAATGGCCAGAAAGGATTCAAAACAAGCAAATTTCAGGAAGAGTTGGATGTCAGAACGGAACTACCATCAGATCAGGAATAAAGACGGACATACCGTTACATACATTATCACTGTCGAGGGCCAGGATATAGAGGTTACAAAAGAAATTTATCGGGTCTACTCAAAAGCGGATCGGCGAGAGCGGTATTTATTGGAGCAGGATAGTGATCATGGTGTTATGTCATATAGCGATCTTGACAATAATCACCGGATCTCATTTAAAATGTACTCTAATATGGCAGATGACTCGTTGGAAGAAAGCGTAGTCAGACAGGTCATGTGTAAAAAATTATATCACAGTTTAGGCATGCTACCTCAGTCTGAACGTGAATTCATAATCTGCCGCTATTGGAAAGGAATGACACAAGCTGCGTTAGCAGAGCGGCTAGGGATTTCTCAGCAGATGATCAGCTATCGTGAAAAGCAAATTCTGCGGAAGTTGAAAATAATTTTTTCAAAATTTTAAAATTCTTTTTGTGAACTTCTTAAAAAATCGGGTTAAGTAATGAGGAGATCTTTAACCTCCGCGTGAGTACCTTGAAAATTTCATATCCGAAGACTTAGATACGTTACTGACGGGGCCTCTTGACGAGAGAGGCAAGCGACACCGGAAGATGCGCCAAGACCACCTGTAGAAGCTGGGTAGCGAGAACAAGCAGAATTTCTCCAATGCCACTTCTATCAAAGCGGCCAAAATAAGGTGCCAAGCGGTTCCCATCTGTCCAAAAGCAGTCCGTGGCAGGCTGTTTTGCGATGATTCTGTCAGCGATAATGATACTCCCGTCCTGCCGAATGGAGGGCGGCCGACAGAGATCCTGCCGGGGGTGAGAGTCCCGTGGAGCGGTGAAGCCAGCCGCCGTCTATTTCTTCGCCCTGTCACCTGGGGAAGTAGTGTCAAATGCAGGTGTGTAAAGCGAGACTTATGCTGAGTCTCAATGTCAGAAGCACCAGAGATCGGCGCTATCACGGCAGTTTAGAAAGCACCGCAGCATTAACTAGCCGGAATGTGGATGTGCCGAAGTTGCCAAAGCTAAAGTTTTAACTAGACGCCGATCTCTGTTTTTGTGACATTGAGCAAGATGAGCCTAAAATGTATATGTACCAGAGAGGAGGGTCTATGAATGTCCAAAATCCTATAGATTACAGCGTGAAGATTTGGACACTGGATGGATTTATTCGACAGAAGTCATCATAACTTGGATTATGTGTTTTCTATTAAGCGATCAGTACTTACAGAGTAAATGATCCGCTGTCATAGAAGCAGAGGAGGGAAACATGCCTACCGCTTTACGAAAGAGCAAGGGTTTTGACAATCTTTCAGATTTTTGTACGCTATCAGACTTTGCAGCCGTAATCGGCATCTCAAAGGCAACAGCTTACCGCATGGCGGATCAGGGCCGGATTCCCTGCATCCGCCTGGGGAAGCGAATCATTCTTTCCAAGAACCACCTGAAGCAGTGGATCGATGCGGAGATTGGATTTGAGATCCAATCAACAACTACGGAGGACATAGAAAATGGCTAGACGTGCCAAGGGTGAGGGGACCCTATACCAAGCCAAAGACAAGAGTTGGATCTACCAATACAAGTTGGATGGACAGAGAAAAACGAAGCGCTTCCAGAAAAAGGCAGATGCCAGAGCATATATCGAAGCACTGACTGCCGCTTCGTCTGTGCCATCTGCGGAAGTCGCCGGTCCTGCTCGCCAGCAAAATGCTGCCACATCTGAGGTTATTACGCTCGGTGCATGGATGGACCGCTGGCTGGAAAACTACGCCCGGCCCACCATCAAGCATTCTACTTATTGCAGCTACGAACTCTATGTCCGCGCCCATATCAAACCGCAGATCGGCGGCTTATACATGAACACCTTACGGGCCGATGATTTACAGGCATTCTTCAATGAGCGCGGCAAAAATGGCAATCAGGCCAGGAAAGGCGGCCTCGCGCCCAAAACCCTGACCAACATGCGGAATATGATGCACATGGCCTTTGGACAGGCCGTGAAGAACCATCTTTTGCATGAAAATCTGATTGAAGGCATCCGCCTGCCGAAAGCCACCAAAACAGAAATGCGCGTGTTGAGCAGGGAGGAACAAAGGCGGCTGATGACTGCTGCCCGCCTGGCTCCGGAACCTGCCGCATTCGGGATCATCTTTGATATGTTCACCGGCCTGCGCCTGGGCGAGCTGTGCGGTCTGCGGTGGGAAAATGTAGATATGGAAAACAAATCGTTTCTAATTTGTGAAACGAGGAATCGCCTGCCTAATCATGACGATTCCATTGCGGCCTCCACTACTGTCAAGACCACGCCCACCACCAAGACTGACAATTCCCGCAGGCGGGTGTTCATCATGGACGAGTTATTCCATGATTTTGAGATGTACAGGAGCATCCAGATGTCGATCAAAGAGCAGGACTATAGCTATAACCCAGAGGGCTATGTGTTTTGTCAAGAAAACGGTTCTCCTTACGAGCCCCGCACCTACCAGGATCTGTTCAAACGCTGTATCCGGCAGGCTGGCATCCCGGACGCCAATTTCCATTCGTTGCGTCATACATTCGCCACCCGCTCTCTGGAGCAGGGAATGGATGTAGTGACCCTTTCCCGGCTCCTGGGCCACGCCAACCCGTCCATCACGCTGGACAAGTACGGTCATGCCTTGGACGATCACAAACGGGACAGTGTGGCAAAGTTGGGTGACATTTATTCGGCAAGACCGCAGCAGAGAGAGCCCACTCCGGCTCCACAGGAAGAACCCACCCCGATAGGAATGAAAATGGGCTGGTAAGCAGCACAAGCAGCAGATAAGCATCAGCGAAGCAGAAGAAAATGAAAAATAAGCATCAGATAAGCATCACGAAAAATGCCTCTGAACTTTTTCACAAGAAAAACGGCTGATTTCACATGAAATCAGCCGTTTTATGGTTGCGGCGGTAGGACTTGAACCTACGACCTCCGGGTTATGAGCCCGACGAGCTGCCAACTGCTCTACGCCGCGATATAAAAATTATATTACCCTCAATGGTGTCGGTGACCGGGATCGAACCGGTACGATATCACTACCGAGGGATTTTAAGTCCCTTGTGTCTACCAATTCCACCACACCGACCAATATCGGTTGATTTAAGAATATCACACTTGTTCAAAATTGTCAAGTCTTTTTCGGAAATTTTAAGGTCCGGGCTGTAGGAGTACAATACATCTTGGACAGTAGGGGAAGAAAAAGGTAGAAGGATGCGGCTTGATCGGTTAAAGTTGAGTTACCACACTTGGCAGAACCGAAAGGAGGCCACATCCTTCATGAGAAAGAGTATAGCACAGGACATGGCATACAGACAATCCCTGATGAAATATGCGGAGAAATACGTGGT
>CANAZG010000145.1 GCA_947365965.1 uncultured Clostridia bacterium | reverse complement strand
TGCTCTATTTTATCATCTTTGCACGTTGCACACAATATATAAGTTTTAAAACAGATTCTAGCCCATCTTGTTTACTGCCCGTTCGATGGTCGAATAACTGGCTTTCAATTTCGGATTTTCCCGGAGCTCTTCAATTGTAGTATCTGACCGTTCCTCTATACTCGCACGGATTCGAGTCAGGTCCTTTTCTGTCAGTATCCGTTTGAGTCCGCGCTGGCTGGTCCGCAGGGTCACGCTGATTGGAATGGATCAGGCCAATCTGCGGAATATGCACCGCATATGCGGCGACGATTCCGATGACAGGATTCATCTGCTGAAGGAGTTTACCGACCACCCCGGCGATGTGGCCGATCCCTGGTATACGGGGGACTTCGAAGCCACATGGCGGGATGTGCTGGCTGGCTGTACAGGATTGCTGGAATGGCTTATTCATCAGCCCCCAATCGGGTAGGGGGCATAAGAGCCTGTTTAGCATCTCCTCGCGCCTGTCTTGGCGGCGTATTTTCCGCCCTGACCTCGTTAAAAATCCTTGCCATCCGTCAGGATGCCTGCGGATTTTTGCCTTGCAGGGCAAAAAATCCTCTCGCCAATCCAAACACGTTGAGATGCTAAACAGGCTCTAAGGAGCAGGCAGTTCATGCAGAATAGATTCAGCTGATAAAAGGATACACAGCAAAAAGCCGCACTTTTGTGCGGCTTTTTACATAAATGATATAAAATCAGGAAAATCAAAACGAGGAAAAGCTGAAAATTCATCTGAGCGGACGGGCTCGAAAGCCCGTCCGCTCTTGCCGCGCCGCCCTACTGGAGGGAGGCGGCGATGGTCTCATAGATGCTGTCCGCCAGGGGGAGGGAGCGGTCCAGAACCGCCCTGCCGCGGGCCAGGGCCCGGTCCGCAAACGCCCGGTCCCTCAGGCTCCCCACGTTGATGAGCACGTTCAGCCACGCGCCCTGTATCCCGGCCCGGAGGGACAGCGCCGCCACCCCCAGATCGCTGGCCGCGCTCTCGTTGCACTTGCCCAGGATGGACCCGGCCAGCTCCAGGGCCTCCCCGGCCAGTTCCATCCCCTCCAGGGGGACCTCCGTGCACCGCTCCAGGCCCCGCTGGATGGCCTGGGACCGGGCCGCCTTCTCCTCCTCGGTCCCCTTGGGCAGGGCAAAGGCGGCGCTGACGGTCAGAAACGCCTCCGTATCCCGGTCCATCACCTCCAGCAGCCGGGGCCTCAGCGCCTCCGCCCGCTTCTGCACGTCCGCAATCAGCGCCTGATGGGCCGCGTACTTCTCCCGGCCCGCCGTCAGGGCGCAGACCATGGCCGTGAGGGCCGCGCCAAAGGCCCCCTCCAGGGCCGCGACGGACCCGCCGCCGGGGGCCGGCGCGTCGGAGGCCAGCAGGCCGGTGAATCCGGCCACCGTCTGTTCGCTCAGCTTCATGGCCTCTCCCCCTTACTCCAGCCCGATCAGGTGGTACTCCATCACCTGCCGGCGGCAGTCGAAGTCCTCCAGCTTCAGGTAGTACTCCGCGCAGTCCAGCAGGGCCTTGCCCGGGGTCAGACCCACCAGCTCGCTGCCGATAATCCGCACGCCGTAGCGGTCCGCCAGGGCCCGGATCATCTCAAACACATAGTAGATGGGGGTGCCCTCGTAGTTGACCAGATTCATGGACACCTGGGCGATGTTCCGGCCCTCCAGCATCACGCCGATGGCCTTGCAGTACTTGAATCCCCCGGAGGAGCAGCGGATGGCCTTGGCGATCTTGCTGGCAATCTCCAGATCCGAGGTGTCCAGGTTCACGTTGTAGGCGATCAGGGGCATCCGGGCGCCAACGGCCACCACGCCGGCGGTGGGGTGGATCCTCCGCTCCCCGAAGTCCGGAGCCCACTCCGGCTTCAGCAGCTTCTCCGCCATACCCTCGAACTGGCCCCGGCGCACGTCCGCCAGATTGGCCCGGTCCGGGGAGGACGCGGAGTCCTCGTAGAGAAACACCGGCACCCCCAGCTCCTCCCAGATCCGCTTGCCCAGCTGGCGGCTCAGCTCCACGCACTCCTCCACCGTCACGTCCATGGCGGGGACAAAGGGGATCACGTCCGTGGCCCCCATGCGGGGGTGCTGGCCCGTGTGCCTGGTCATGTCGATGGACTCCGTGGCCTTCTTGGTCAGCTGGAAGGCCGCCTCCCCGATGCCGGCCGGGTAGCCCACCATGGTGAACACGCAGCGGTTATGGCTGCCGTCGGACTGCACATCCAGAACCGTGCAGCCGGGAATGCTGTTGGCCGTGTCCACCAGGGCCTGATACACCTCCGGGTCCCGCTCCCGGCTGACGCTGAAGTTGGGGATGCACTCAATGAGCTTTGCCATATCTCTCTCCTCCCGGGCCCACAGGGCCCTGTTCGTTTCTGTAAATTTTTCCGCCCTTGACCACTGTTCCGGCCAGATTGCTGCCCAGGCGGTAGCAGACATACTCCAGATCCGGCGCGTTCCACACCACCAGATCCCCCGCCTTCCCCGGCTCCGCAGAGCCGATCCGGTCCGCCCGGCCGATGGCCGCGGCCCCGTTGAGGGTGACGGCGGTGAGCACCTCCTCGGGGGTCATGCGGTACTTCAGGCACCCCAGGCTCATGGCCAGCTGCATGTTCAGGCAGGGGCAGGAGCCGGGGTTGAAGTCCGTGGCCAGGGCCACGGGCACACCGGCGGCAATCATATCCCGGGCCGGCGCGAAGGCCGCGCCCAGGTAGAAGCTGGTACACGGCAGCAGACAGGCCACCGTGCCCCCCCGGGCCATGGCCGCAATGCCCTCGGGCGGGCAGACGATCAGGTGCTCCGCAGACACGGCCCCCAGCTCCCCCGCCAGCCGGGACCCGCCGATGGCGTCGATCTCGTCGGCGTGGATCTTGGCCGCCAGACCACAGCGCCGCCCCGCCTCCAGGATGGTCCGGGACTCCTCCGCCGTAAACACCCCGGTCTCGCAGAACACGTCGCAGAACTCCGCCAGTCCCTCCGCCGCCGCTGCGGGGATCATCTCCTCGCACAGCAGCCGGATATAGGCCGCCCGGTCCGCCTTGTAGTCCTCCGGCAGGGCGTGGGCCCCCAGGAAGGTGGGGACCAGATCCACAGGGTGGCTCCCGTTCAGGGCCCGGATGGCCCGCAGCTGCTTAAGCTCCGTGTCCTGGTCCAGGCCGTAGCCGCTTTTGGCCTCGCAGGTGGTGGTGCCAAAGGAGAGCATCTCGTCCAGGGCCAGCCGGGCCTTGTCCTCCAGCGCCCCCTGTCCGGCGGACCGGGTGGCCCGGACGGTGGACAGAATGCCGCCCCCCTGGGCCAGAATGTCCAGGTAGGGCACCCCCCGCAGCTTCATGGCCAGCTCGTTCTGCCGCCAACCCCCGAAGATCAGGTGGGTGTGGGCGTCCACCAGACCCGGCGTGACCAGACGGCCCTCCGCGTCCAGCTCCTCCGCCCCGGCGGGGCGCTCCGGCGTCCCCGTGCCCACGGCGGTGATGACGCCGTCTTCAATGCGCACCCAGGCGTCCTGGAGGAACCTCACGTCCCCCTGGTCCGCCCCCCGGCGGGCAGTCCTGCCCGCCGGGGTGGCCAGAAGGCCGATATTTTTGATGAGTAAGGTGTCCATACCGCCGCCCTACGCCTCCGCCAGGGCGCTGCGCACCACCTCGTCCTCCGCCAGATAGGGCAGCGTGATGTGGTCCTGACCCGCGTAGAGATGGTTGTACTCTGCGGCGGTCTGGAGGGCGTTGCCGTTTCTGGCCCAGGCCCGGCGGGATACGCCCACCATGGTGTCCCAGGGCATGGACATGCGCAGGATGGCGTCCACCCGCTCAGAGCCGTCCAGCACCATGCCGAACCCGCCGTTCACCGCCCGGCCGATGCCCGTGCCGCCGCCGTTGTGGAGAGCAATGAGGCTCATGCCCCGGGCGGCGTTGCCGGCGTAGCACTGCACCGCCATGTCCGCCATGATGTTGGACCCGTCCTTGATGTTGCTGGTCTCCCGGAAGGGGGAGTCGGTGCCGCCGGTGTCGTGGTGATCCCGGCCCAGCATCACAGGGCCGATCTCCCCGTTGCGCACCATCTCGTTGAACTTCAGGGCGATGCTCATCCGCCCCATGGCGTCCTGGTAGAGGATGCGGCACTGGGTGCCCACCACCAACTTGTTCTTCTTCGCGTCCCGGACCCAGACATAGTTGTCGTAGTCCTGGTAGCGCCGGTTGTGGGCGAGGATGTACTCCGCCGCCGCCGCGTCGGTCCGGTCCAGATCCTCGCTCTTCCCGGACAGGCAGCACCAGCGGAAGGGGCCGTAGCCGAAGTCGAAGAGGCAGGGGCCCAGGATGTCCTCCACGTAGGAGGGGAACACAAAGCCGTCCAGATCGTTCTCCCCGTTCCTGCACACGGCGGTGACCCCGGCGTCAAAGACGGCCTTGAGGAAGCTGTTGCCGTAGTCGAAGAAATAGGTGTTCCGGTCGTGGAACTTGCAGATCATCTCGTAGTGGCGGCGCAGGGTCTTGTCCACCATGGCCCGGAACTGCTCCGGATCCTTGTCCAGCATCTCCGTGCGCTCCTGGAAGGTGAGGCCCTGGGGGCAGTAGCCGCCGTCGTAGGGCACGTGGCAGGAGGTCTGGTCGCTCATGAGGTCCACGTGGACGTTCTTCTCATAGAGGTACTCCAGCAGATCCACCACGTTGCCCTCGTAGGCAATGGCGCAGGGGGTCCTGTCCGCCAGGTGCTTCCGGGCCAGCTCCAGGGCCCGGTCCAGGCTGTCCGTGCGCTCGCTGACCCAGCCCTGGGTGTACCGGGTCTCGATGCGGGAGGCGTCCACCTCCGCGATGATGGACACGGCCCCGGCGATCTCGGCGGCCTTGCCCTGGGCGCCGCTCATGCCGCCCAGACCGGCGGAGACGAACAGCCGTCCCGCCAGATTGCCGTCCTCGCTGATGCCCAGCTTCAGCCGCCCGGCGTTGAGCAGGGTGTTGAAGGTGCCGTGGACAATGCCCTGGGGCCCGATGTACATCCAGCCGCCGGCGGTCATCTGGCCGTAGTTGGCCACGCCCAGGGCGGCGGCCCGGTTGAAGTTCTTCTGATCGTCGAAGTTCCCCACCATCAGGCCGTTGGTGATGATGCACCGGGGGGCCAGCTTGTGGGAGTGGAAGAGGCCCAGGGGGTGGCCCGACATGACCACCAGGGTCTGCTCGTCGGTCATCACCTCCAGGTACTTCTTGATGAGCCGGTACTGCATCCAGTTCTGGCACACCTGGCCGGTCTCGCCGTAGGTCACCAGCTCGTAGGGGTAGAGGGCCACGTCAA
>CANAZG010000144.1 GCA_947365965.1 uncultured Clostridia bacterium | reverse complement strand
TGGCCTAGACCTGCTGGACACTATTGTGGCAGAACAATTGAGAAACGTTAATTTTTATTGACTATATCTTTGCTGATGGAAAGAACGATGCTGCTTATATGCGGGAGCAGGTCAACAGCATTCGGTTCGTTCAGGAACGGTACGCATGGTTTTTAGAGGAAGTATTGGGGAGGTCCGCTGAAAAGAAGAAAGGCCAGAGGAAAAAACCTCTGGCTCAGCAGATCTATGAAAGTTGCCTGGACGCTTTTGTGAGCGGTGTCAGCCTGGGAAAATCTTCTGAGGTAGACGCCCCTTCAGTGAACATCCAATATGCGGTGCTGGAGCTGGACGAGACACACCATGAGCTGGTGGAGAAGCTTTATTTTGACCGGCTGACGGATTTCGTCTACGTGGAACTAATGAGGGGATTACAGCGGGGTATGTTCCCAAACAGTGCGCCAACTGCGGACGGTGGTTCCTGCAGACACCGGGGCACAGTTACAATTACTGCGGCGAACCAGCCCCCAACAGCGAGGAAGGTAAGACCTGCCGGGAGGTTGGCTCCACCAAGAGCTTCCGGGCCAAGGTGCTAAACAATGAGGTTTGGGCCGTCCACCAGCGAGCCTACAAGAAGTACTTTGCCCGTACCCGGAAGGGTACAATGAGCCGGGCGGAGTTTGAGGTATGGGAGCGGGAGTCGGAGCGGCTGCGTGAGGAAGCGCTTGTTCGGTATGAGCGCTCTATGAGCCCGGGGGAAAGCCAGGAGATTGTTGATAAGCTGACGGAGGAACTGAACAGAGTTTGACGAGAGCGCAAAGCCGGGAGCGGTATTTCACCACTCCCGGCCAGTGTTACTGATGATTTCCAGTCTGCTCTTTGTTTACAGCATAGCAAAATCCGAGTTTATTTTCAGGGCGATTTTACAGAAAACCTCCAGTCAAGTAGAATAGAAAGACATCATAAATCTGACGGGAGGCATTGATAATGAGCGGCCATATCTTGACAATGAACCAACTTGTGCTATTTCAACAGCACATGGCAGGGGAAGAGCGGGAGCAGAGCACGATAGAAAAATATATTCGAGAGGTAAGCTTTTTTCAAACCTGGTTGACAGGGAGGCAAGTGACAACAGAAATTGTAGCGAGCTGGAAAAGCTATTTGCGCACGGAGGGGTACCAGCCAGAGACAATCAACGCCAAGCTCTCAGCACTGAACAAATTTTTCAAGTTTATGGGCTGGCAGGAGTATTGTACGAAGTATTTGAAAATCCAGCGGAAGCTATTTCGTGGTACAGAGAAGGAATTGACCAAAGAGGAGTATATAAGATTGCTGGAAACTGCGAATAGTGGAGGAAAAATGCGTTTAGCCTTACTAATTGAAACAATCTGCGCCACAGGTATCCGTGTGTCAGAGGTGAAGTACATAACAGCGGAGGCCGTCGAGCGGGGCCGTGCGGATATTGCTTTGAAAGGCAAGATCCGCACCATTCTGCTGCCAGGTAAGCTGTGCCGTAAGCTACAAAAGTATGCGAGAAAACAAAAAATAACTTCCGGCGAAATCTTTCTCACCAGAAGTGGCAAAGGCATCTCCCGCCGTCAGATTTGGGCGGAAATGAAAGCATTATGCAGAAAAGCTAATGTGGCTTCCTCGAAGGTATTCCCCCACAACCTGCGGCACCTGTTTGCCCGGACCTTCTACCGGGCCTGCCGGGATGTAGCGAAGCTGGCTGACGTATTAGGCCATTCCAGCGTGGAAACCACCCGCATCTACCTTATTTCCACCGGTGTGGAACATGCCCGTCAACTGGAGCGGCTGGGGCTTATTTGTTAGTTCAGAAAATAGACAAATTCAATAAGTTGACATATAAAATATGAAAAAACAAGTCCTCAACGTATGGGACTGTGAGGACTGTAGGTATCGTATCACAAAAGATAGGGGAATGCAAGCCTATTTTCCTGGTTTTTCGCATAACAAATCCTGCCGGCCAGAGATATTCGGATGACCGGCTGAGACTTTTACGCCCTTTTTCTGCCTCGCACCCTGTGTGCGGGGCTTTTTGCTGTCTGTTAGAGAAGAAAATGGATTGGGTGTGGTTCTCAAACAGGGCAGTCTATTGAGTCTGTGATGAACTGGGAGAGGAGACCGCCTATGCCGCAAACGAGACAGCATATCCAGCGAAGCTACAGCCAGCAGCGTCAGCGGCATAGTCAGGCGACAGATGCCGGCGTAAGGTTGACGCGAGATGGCATTGAGCGGTTTATGACTGTTTGCCAGAACGAGGACCGTGTAGAAGGCACATTAAAATGGTATCGCCGGGGCCTAAACCGCCTCTATGACGACCTCCCGGAGGACAAGACCATCCGTCACGGCACCTTGGAGCGTTGGCGGGAAAAGCTGGTGAAGGAGGGCTACGCTCCCAGCACCATCAATAGCTACCTCTCTGTGAACAACGCTTATCTGGATTTTGTTGGTCACCGTGAGTACCAGCTGGCCAACCAGCTGAGGCAGGAGACCGAACTCCAGCCGGAGCTAACTCGGACGGAGTATCTGCGGCTGCTGCAAACAGCCCGTGCCGTAGGCCGTGAGCGAGTGTATCTGCTGGTGAAGCTGTTCGGCACCACCGGATTAACAGTGCAAGAGTTAGAGAAAGTCACTGTTGAAGCGGTGAAAGAGGGCAAGCTGACGGTCACCCCCAGCCGCAGCAGGCAGGTGCTGCGTATCCCGGAGGGACTGCAAAAGGAGCTGCTGGACTACGCCAAGCGGAATGGCTACCTCTCTGGCCCTATCTTCCTGACCAAGGAGGGCACGCCCATGAGCCGGACCTATGTGAGCACCATCATCCGCCAACTGTGCACTGCGGCAAAGGTACCGGAGGAGAAGGGCAACCCCCGCTGCCTGAAGCGGCTGTATCAGAGCACCCGTGCCGGTATTGAGGACAACATCGCCCTGCTGGTGGAGCAGGCCCACAGCCGCCTGCTGGAGCAGGAGCAGCTTGAAATCGGCTGGGCTGAGCAATAAAGAGATGCAGAGGGAGAACAGACATGAAGGGAATCATTCTGGCAGGCGGCAGTGGAACGCGGCTATACCCGCTGACCATGGTGACATCGAAACAATTATTGCCCGTCTACGACAAACCCATGATTTTCTATCCCTTGTCCACCCTGATGTTAGCGGGGATACGGGACATTTTAATCATCTCCACACCCCAGGACCTGCCCAATTTCGAGCGGTTATTGGGGGATGGGAGACAGTACGGCCTCCGGCTGTCCTACAAGGTGCAGCCGTCCCCGGACGGCCTGGCTCAAGCGTTCATCCTTGGGGAGGAGTTCATAGGGGATGACCGGTGCGCTATGATCCTGGGGGACAAC
Organism: uncultured Clostridia bacterium; assembly: GCA_947365965.1. Lineage (GTDB taxonomy): Bacteria > Bacillota > Clostridia > Oscillospirales > Oscillospiraceae > Pelethomonas. The sequence continues at coordinate 2,028 of CANAZG010000144.1, read as the reverse complement.
ATTTTCTACGGCGCGGGCTTGACTGCCCATCTGCGCCGGGCGGTAGAACAGGAGGATGGTGCCACGGTGTTCGGCTACTACGTGGAGGATCCGGAGCGGTTCGGCGTGGTGGCGTTCGATGACACTGGCCGGGCGGTGTCCATCGAGGAGAAGCCGGCCCACCCCAAATCCAACTACGCCGCAACAGGGCTGTATTTCTACGATAATAGGGTCTGCGAACGAGCAAAGGCCCTAAAACCCTCGCCTCGGGGTGAGCTGGAGATCACGGATCTGAACCGCGTCTACCTGGAGGAGGGCAGTCTGAACGTCATCACCCTGGGCCGGGGCTACGCCTGGTTGGACACGGGGACGGTGGACTCCCTGTCAGAAGCGTCGGAGTTTGTGCGTGTGATCGAGTCCCGGGAGGGGATTCAAATTTCCGCGCCGGAGGAGATTGCCTACCGGAACGGGTGGATCACCCGGGAACAGTTGGAGCGGTCCGCAACAGCCTACGGCAAGTCCCCCTATGGAGCCCACCTGCGGAAGGTGGCGGACGGAAAGTACATCTATTGAGGTGGCTGGAATGAAACTGACAGAAACGACGCTTGCTGGGGTGTACATTGTGGAGCCTGTCGTGTTCGGTGACCACCGGGGCTTCTTCATGGAGAGCTGGTCCCAGCGGGACTTTGGGGCGGCAGGACTGGAGTACCGATTTGTCCAGGACAACCACTCCTCGTCCACGGTGAGGGGTACCCTGCGCGGTATCCATTTCCAGCGGGGGGAGAAGGCGCAGGCAAAGCTGGTACGGTGTACCCGAGGCGCGGTGCTGGACGTGGCAGTGGACCTGCGGCCCAGCAGCCCCAACTATAAAAAATGGGTAGGCGTGGAGCTGAGCAAGGAGAACAAACGGCAGCTGCTGATCCCCCGTGGGTTCGGTCACGGGTTTGTGACACTGACGGACGATGTGGAGTTTCTCTACAAGGTGGACAACTACTACGCCCCGGAAGCGGATGGCGGCATCCGGTGGAATGATCCGGATATCGGCGTGGATTGGGGCGTAGAAAATCCGGTTTTATCCGAAAAGGACAGCAGATCGCCGTTTTTAAAGGATGCCGTAACAGGCTTTGAGGAGTGGTGAGCATGAAGATTTTAGTGACCGGCGGAGCCGGGTTTATCGGCAGCAACTTTATCTTCTATATGCGGAGGAAGCATCCGGATGATACGCTGGTATGCCTGGATAAATTGACCTACGCCGGAAATCTAGAGACCCTGTCGTCCGTGATGGACCAGCCCGATTTCCGGTTCATCCGGGCGGATATCGCAGATCGGGAGGCGGTCTACAGAATTTTTGAGGCGGAGAAGCCTGATGTTGTGGTGAACTTTGCGGCGGAAAGCCACGTGGACCGGTCCATCGAGAACCCGGCGGTGTTCCTGGAGACTAATGTCATGGGCACCCAAGTCGTGCTGGACGCCTGCCGGAAATATGGCGTCCAGCGCTACCATCAGGTGTCCACGGACGAGGTGTACGGGGACCTGCCTCTGGACCGGCCGGACCTGTTCTTTACCGAGCAGACACCGCTGCACACCTCCAGTCCCTACTCCGCGTCTAAGGCATCCGCTGATCTGTTATGCGATGCCTACCAGCGGACCTACGGCCTGCCCATCACCATCAGCCGGTGCTCCAACAACTACGGCCCCTACCAGTTTCCGGAGAAGCTGATCCCACTGATGATCGTCAATGCTCTGGCGGACAAGCCCCTGCCGGTGTACGGCGAGGGGCTGAACGTGCGGGATTGGCTGTATGTGGAGGACCACTGCGCGGCCATTGACCTGATCCTGGAGAAGGGGAAGGTGGGGCAGGTCTACAACATCGGGGGCCACAATGAGATGAAGAATATCGACATTGTGAAACGCATTCTGGGGCTTCTGGGCAAGCCGGAGAGCCTCATCACCTACGTGACGGACCGGAAGGGCCACGACATGCGCTACGCCATTGATCCGGCGTACATCCATCAGGAACTGGGCTGGCTGCCGGAGACAAGGTTTGAG
>CANAZG010000143.1 GCA_947365965.1 uncultured Clostridia bacterium | reverse complement strand
TGCGGCGGTGGCGGTGGAGATCAGAATAGAATACTTTGAGAAACTGCCGTGTGGCTCAGAGGAAGAAAGCGGCGATATTATGATGGAGCATATAAGAGCGGCGGCAGAAAAAATGTGCAAGGGCAATCCCGCCCTTATGGAAAAAGTGCGAAAGATATTTGAGAAATACGAGCTGGACAACACAGAGTAAACGCTCGATGTACTCCTGCCAGACCGAGGGGAAGTCGGCTTGCAGTTCTGCAACCTCGGCCTCGGTCAGAAAGACGTTCCCATAGCGGCCAAAAATGCGGGCGCTCTCACTCACTCCACTCAAGTTATTCTTTAAGTTACTATTACTTATTTTTTATTAGGGGGCGGTTTTCCGGTCATCTGGCGGCCAGTTTTCCGGCTATCAGAGGGCCGATTTTCCGGTGGTCTGGTGGCCGGTTTTCTGTCCATCAGACGGTCAATTTCCTCCCTGTCAGTTCAAACTTTTGTCAATTTCCAGCCCCGGATAGCGGAACTTGATACGGATAGTCTCAGCGTCCAGGACTGTGATCTGCTCCACGAATTTGCGGGTGACAGTGTCATCATATACGGCAAATTTTGTCCCCCGCTGCTCTGCAAATTCCCGCAGGCAGTCCATCCGGGCTGCTTGGCCAGCCTGCCGCTCATCTGCCTGCCGGAGCGTTCCAAGCTGGTGCAGGATGTCCTCCTTCTCCCCCGTTATTGCCTTAAGCTGGGCGTTCAATTCGTCGTTTTCCATATCCTCCGGCAGTGCCAGCGCCTGTTCCGCTTTCAGCGTCTCCAATCGCCGGCGTAGGGCGAAGGAGTCAATACCACCGCTCTCCTGTCCCTGCTGAACAAGGCTGGCGATATCCAGAAACTCGTCCACAATTTCATGCCCGGTCTGATCGAGACTGTTGATGGCCTCCAAGACGGCCCGGTGCAACTTGTCCTCGTCCAGCGTAGGAGAGGCATGGCAGTATTTCGTGCCGAACTCCAGTCGCGAGACTCACCGCCAGACGATCCGCTTTTTGCCGTTTCTAGCCCAGGTGCATCGCTTGTAGGGCGTACCGCACTCCCCGCACACCAGCAGCTCAGACAGGGCGTACTTAGCGGAGTATTTGCCCTGCTCGGTCTTGGCAGTTTTCTGCATCACCTTCCGTTTGCTGCTCCGGCGGGCCATCTCCTCCCGCACCTGATAGAAGATTTCTTTCGGAATGATGGGCGGGTGGTTGTTTTCCACGTACACCATAAATGTATCTCCGCCTCCGCCTGTTTTCTGCAAAAAATTACCGCTAGGGGAAAAGCATATTCAACGGCGGACTGCAAATGATAGGGTTGCGGCAAGGGCGAAGAAAACAGTATTCGCCCCAAGGTACAGCGTAAAGCGGATAAGGTACGGGCGCGGCGCGCTCCTCCCTCTCCGCCCACGCCCGTACCGCCGCAATATAAGGAGAAGGAGAAAAGAAAACATGTCTAAGAAGAACAACCGTATCAACGTCCCCGAGGCCCGCGAGGCGATGGACAAGTTCAAGATGGAGGCTGCCAGCGAGGTTGGCGTCAACCTCAAGGAGGGCTACAACGGCGATCTGAGCTCCCGTGAGGCCGGTTCCGTGGGCGGCCAGATGGTCAAGAAGATGTTACCCATGAGAACTGCGAGATTTGAGAGGGCGGACAGAACGGCTATAGGGCATCGGGTGATGGTTACATATCGGGCGGGACTATACCTGTAAAGTGAATAGAAAGAAAACCCACCCGCAGGGAAACAGCTCTCTGCGGGTGAATTGTGCATTTTCGATTGATTTTTCTTCTCTTGTCTGTTATGATGTTTCTAGGAACACAACAACATAAGAACTAATATAAGAAAAGTCTTACTTATCCCCTTTCTTTCTTATGTTCTTGCGGCTTAAATAAGGAGTGTGCTTATGCTGGAAGAAGAATTTGGAAAACTGCTTTTAAGAGTTCAGCAGCGAAATTGCGAGGAACAGACCCTGGAGGTCAAGGCCGCCAACAAGGGATGTCCGGAGCGGCTCTATGACACGTTTTCTGCCTTTGCCAACCAGAACGAGGGCGGGATGCTTTTATTTGGTCTGGATGAAAAACAAGGGTTTGCCAAGGTCGGGGTCTATGATGCCCAGGACCTGCAAAAGAAGCTGATGGAGGTGGGCGAATCCATGACACCGGTGGTGCGTCCTGTTTTGTCTGTCTATGTGGAGGGGGCTATGCTGTTTGTGGCGGCGGAGATTCCCCCCCTGGATCTGGCAGAGCGGCCCTGCTTCAAAACAGCCCGGGGCCGGCTCAAGGGTTCCTTCATCCGGGTAGGAGACGCGGATAAGCCTATGACGGAGTATGAGGTTTACAGCTACGAGGCCTACCGCAAGCGGAGCCGGGACGATCTGCGTCCGGTGGAGGGGATCTCATTGTCCGCACTGGATCCGGTTCAACTGGAGCAGTACCTGCTGAAGCGCAAGCTGGATCGCCCCAATTTTGCCTCTGTTCCGACGGAACAGCTCTATGAACTGACCGGACTGCAAAAGGAGGGACAGTTTACCCTCACAGCGGTCCTGCTGTTTGGCCTGTATCCCCAAGCCTATTTTCCGCAGCTCAGCATTATTGCATCCCGTGTGCCGGGTACTGAGATGGGTGAAGTGGATGAAACAGGGCAGCGGTTTCTGGACAGCAAACGCATTGAGGGCAGTCTGGTGGAAATGCTGGAGGGTGCGGTCAGCTTCCTGCGAAGTAATATGCGCATGGCTGTGCGCATTGATCCTAAAACAGGAAAGCGGCAGGATATGCCGGAATATCCCCTTGACGCCCTTCGGGAAGCGGTTTTGAACGCGCTGGTCCACCGGGATTACAGTACCCATACAGAAAATATGCCCATCCAGCTGATCATGTTTTATGACCGGGTGGAAATTCGAAACCCTGGCGGACTTTATGGGCGTTTGACGGTGGATCAACTGGGAAAGATCCAGCCGGATACCCGAAATCCGGCCGTGATCACCGCAATGGAAGCCTTGGGACAGACGGAAAACCGCTATTCCGGTATCCCAAGAATCCGCCGTGCCATGGCGGAGGCCGGCCTGCCCGAACCGGTATTCCGGGATGACCGCTGGGAATTTTCCGTCTGCCTCTATAACAAGGAGGCGGCAGAACAGCCTCCAGAACGCAAACCGGCGCTTTCCGCTGAAAAACTGCCCTTGGACGACCGCGGACTGCTTGACTTTTGCAGGACGCCCCGCACGCGAAAGGAAATTGTGCGTTTTTTGGGGATTGCCTCCGGTCAGTACGCTACCCGGCGCTACCTGGAGCCGCTGGTGAAATCCGGGATGATTTTGATGACCCTCCCGGACCGGCCCAAAAGCCCGAAGCAGACCTACCAGACAAATCCGGATATCCGGTGATCAATCATAAAAACCAGAAAGAGAGAACCGCTATGATTACAGGCGAACTGAAAAACAAGATCAACGCCCTCTGGGAGATCTTCTGGACGGGCGGCATTACCAACCCTCTGGACGTGGTGGAGCAGATGACCTACCTGATGTTCATCCACGATCTGGATGAGACAGACAATCTGCGCGCCAAGGAGAGCGCCATGCTGGGCTTGCCCTACAAGAGTATGTTCGGGGAGGAGGTCCAAATTGGGGAGCGGACTGTCCCGGGCAATCAGCTCAAGTGGTCGGTATTCCACGACTTCCCCGCCGGGAAGATGTACACCGTGGTGCAGGAGCAGGTGTTCCCCTTCATCAAGAACCTCCACGGGGACAAGGGCAGCGCCTACGCCAAGTACATGGACGACGCCATCTTCAAAATCCCCACACCGCTGATGCTGGACAAGGTTGTCACCGCCCTGGACGAGATCTACGCCCAGATGGCCCAGCTCCGGGACGGCGACGTGCGGGGAGACGTGTATGAGTTCCTTCTGTCCAAAATCGCCACCGCCGGGGTGAACGGCCAGTTCCGCACGCCCCGGCATATCATAAAAATGATGGTGGAGCTGATGGCCCCCGGTCCAGACGAGGTCATCTGCGACCCGGCCTGCGGTACGTCGGGCTTTCTGGTGGCGGCTGGGGAGTACCTGAAAGCCAACCGCAAGGAGGAAATCTTCTTCAACCGGGAGAAGAAAGCCCACTACATGAACGCCATGTTCCACGGCTTCGACATGGACCGCACCATGCTACGCATCGGGGCCATGAACATGATGACTCACGGGGTGGACAACCCCACCATCGAGTACCGGGACAGCCTGTCCGACCAGAACCCGGACCGTGAAAAGTACTCCCTCATCCTGGCCAATCCCCCCTTCAAGGGCAGCCTGGACGCGGATATCGTGTCCGCCGACCTGCTGAAGCTGTGCAAAACCAAGAAGACTGAACTGCTGTTTTTGGCCCTGTTTTTGAAAATGCTCAAGGTGGGCGGGCGGTGCGCCTGTATCGTTCCGGACGGCGTGCTGTTCGGGTCCTCCAAGGCCCACCGGGATATCCGCCGGGAGCTGGTGGACAACCACCGCCTGGAGGCGGTTATCTCCATGCCCTCGGGGGTGTTCAAGCCCTACGCCGGGGTGTCCACCGGGGTACTCATCTTCACCAAAACCGGCCACGGCGGAACGGGTTCTACGATATGCGGGCGGATGGCTTCTCCCTGGATGATAAGCGGTCCCCCGTGGCGGAGAACGACATCCCCGATATCGTCGCCCGGTTCCATGACCTGGCCGGGAAGGAGGCCCGGGAGCGCACCGAGCAGTCCTTCCTGGTGCCCAGGGAGGAGATTGTGGAGAATGGCTACGATCTGTCCATCAACAAGTACAAAAAGACCGAGTATGTCCCCGTGGAGTACCCGCCCACCAGCGAGATTTTCGTCCAGCTGCGCCAGCTGGAAGCCGAGATTCAGAAGGGACTGGAGGAATTGGAGGGGATGGTGTGATGGCGAGATTGGGGGACATTTTTACAATATCTTCTGGTGGAACACCAGATAAAAGACAGGCGAAGTATTATGAAAATGGAACTATTTCATGGGTGAAAACAGGAGATTTAAAAGAAAAATATGTTTCACATATAAATTCTACAATTCTCCTGCCGATTACGCCCGTATGCGTGAGGTGTCAGACCGGCTTTGCCGGGAGTACGCTATTTCTGTGATAGAGAACCCCGGCGGGCGGGCCAAGCACTACGCCGAATGGCAGGCGGAGCAGAACGGCAAGCCCACCCACCGGGGCACCATCCGGGCCGACATTGACCGGGCCATCCTCGCCTCCACCACCGAGCGCGACTTTCTGCGGGTGATGGCTGGCAGTATCACCGCCGATATGAACCGGCTCTTTGCCGCCCAGGAGAAAGCGCAGAAATACTCTTTCTGATATTGTTATCCATGGCCAGACCCAGGACAGGGCGGCTTTTTTC
>CANAZG010000142.1 GCA_947365965.1 uncultured Clostridia bacterium | reverse complement strand
CAGTTTTGGATTTCGCACATGCGGTCGCCCCGCACATACATGGCGAAAATCTGCTGGACAACATGGGCCGTTTCCGGGTCGGGGATAAGGTGATTGCGGTCGTTCGGGTCGGCCAGATAGCCATACGGAACTTCCCCGTTGACACGCTCCCCGCGCTGGGCCTCGGCCTGCTTGACAGCCCGGATTTTCTTCGACGTGTCACGGGCGTAAAACTCATTAGATAACCTCGCATAAAGAAGTACAGATTTCAGAGTTCCACATACCCGACAAAGTTGTAATAGATTTTGATGTCCCGATGGGTCTCCCCGGCGATTTCGTATTTCTCGCCGACCTCGATGCGCTTCACCAGCCGCAGGAGCGTGGGGCGGTCGAGTTCCTCAAGCTGGGCATAATCCCTGATGATGGCCAGCCATTCGTCGGTGGCCTGCTCGTCCTCCTGCGTGGCCTCCAGCTGGGCGGTGAGCTGCGTCCGCTGTTCCAGCTTGCTCCGGCGTTCGTCCTCGTAGCGGTTCATCAGCTGGACACACAGCGCCTCCGGCATAACGCCTTTCACCTTGTCCTCATAGGCCGACACCACCAGCTTTTCCAGCTTAGCCAGCCGCTTGTCCACCGCCGCCAGTGTTCCGCTGCCTCCTTTAGCCCTCAACAAACTAACCTGTTTTAACCACTTCATCCGGCAGGACGCCCTCAACGAGAAGGTGTTCAATGCCATCCGGGACCAGCTTCAGGTGGCGCTGGACTATGAGAGGCTCCTGCTTGCCATGCGGGGCGGTGCTGGGGAGGCCAGCGTCCGGGAGAAGCACAAGGCGGCGGTGGCGAGCGTCAAGCTCCGGCTGAACGCCCTGAAAAAGAAACGGGCGGGGCTGTATGAGAGCTATGTCGAGGGCATCCTGAACGAGGAGGAATACGCCTTTGCCAAGCAGACCTATGAGGAACAGTACGAAGCCCTGAATCGCCTGCTGGACGAGGCCGTGGAGCGGCGGGAGCGGTTCCTGGCGTCCATCTCCCCGGACAACAAATGGCTCACCATGATGAGGGGCGCTGCCGGGATGACAGGATTGACGCAGGTGCTTGTGGACGCGATAATCGAGAAGGTGCTTGTCTACGGCGGGGGCCGTATCGAGGTCGTGTTCAACTACAACGATGTATTTTACGCCATGCTGGAGTGCGTGGAGCAGATAAAGGAGGCGGGCGGCGATGACTGATCAACGGGTGGGCATTTATATCCGCCTTTCCCTGGCGGACGGGGACGGGAAAGCCGAGAGCGACAGCATCGGCAACCAGCGGGAGCTGATCCATCAATTTTTAGACCGGCATCCCCAACTGAAAAATGCGCCCCGGACGGAGTTCGTGGACGATGGGTACACCGGGACCAACACGGACCGCCCGCAGTTCCTGGCGCTTATGAAGGAGCTTCGCACCGGGGCCATCAATGTGATGGTGACGAAGGATTTTTCCAGATGCCACCGGGACTATACCCAGATGGGCAACTATCTGGAGTGCGTCTTTCCTTTCCTCGGTGTCCGCTATCTCTCCGTCAATGACGGCTATGACAGCGATGATTACAAGGGCATGACCTCCGGCATGGATGTGGTCCTGCGGAACATCATCTATGAGGCGTACAGCAAGGACCTGTCCGTCAAGACCACCACGGCGAAGATCATCATGATGAAGCAGGGCAAATACATAGGCAGCTTCGCTCCCTATGGCTTCCGGTTCCATCCCACGGTCCGGAACAAGCTGGTGATAGACGGGGACTCGGCGGCGGTGGTGCGGCGTATTTTCGATATGACCTTGCAGGGGATGGGCAGTACCGCCATCGCCCGCAGGCTGAACAGCGAGGGCGTCCTGACCCCCGGCGCCTACTTCCGGCTGAAAAATCCGGGGAGCGGACGGTTCCGCAAAGCCTCCGAAAAGAACGGCTGGACGGCGGCCTCGGTGCTGAACATCCTCCACCAGTATGAGTACACCGGGGCGCTGGTGGGGCGCAAGCGGTACAAGGCCAGCCTCCATGAAAAGCGGACCGTCCCGCAGGATAAAGGTGTTAAGAATGGCTCAGATAGATTATATCAAAGATTTGTACGAAAATGAAGACCTAAGTTTGCGGGAAATATCCCGGAGGACAGGCCACAGCTTCCAGACGGTACAAAAATACGCCTACCAGGAAAACTGGAGCGCGGAGCAGCTGCCGAACCTGGAGGCGGAGAACTACCCGAATCTGGAGAAATACATCCCCAGCATAGACGAGTGGATGGAGTTGGACCGGAAGCTGCCGCGAAAGCAGCGGCACACGGCAATGCGGATCTACCACCGTCTGGTGGAGGAGCAGGGCTACCAGGGCAGCTACAGCAGTGTGAAGCGGTATGTGCGGAAAAAGAAATTCGTGCTGAAACTGGCCGCAGAGGGATACCTGCCGCTGGCACAGCCCTGTGGATACGGACAGGTGGACTTCGGAGAGAGCCTGTACTATGACTCCCAGGGCAGAGAGCGCAAGGGCTACGCACTAACAGTAAGTTTTCCGCAGTCCAACAAAGGGTCAACTGGAAAGTAAACTGCATTTTGACCCACTGTGCCCCCACCAGCATCCAGCAGAAGCTGGATCGAAACTACACCCCGGACCGGCTGACGGACTTCCTCCAGATGGTCAAGCAGCGGTGCCAATTCGATTGCTGGTTCCTGGGCCACTACCACCGGAACTGCGTGGTGGATGACCGCTTCATCGTCCAGTGGGAGCAGATGGTAGAACTGCAATGGGAGTAACAGCAGAATGACCTGATACCGCTAAGGAGCAAGCTCTCGGAAGGATTGAAGCCGGGGGCTTGCTCGTTGGCAATATCAATAGCAGAGAAAAAACAGGTGCACCCGCGCCGGAAAGGAGAAGCCAGAATGAATGTCAGAAAACCTGTTGACTACAGCGCCATGTTCGCGGTGCTGGACACCTTGATGGCGGCGGACCTGCCGCAGATGGAACTGTACTGTGAGATTGGCCGGCTGGTCAGCTGCAAGCCAGAGAAGGGCGCCGCTGTCGCCGCAGCCGAGTATCTGTGTGCTGCGTACCCTGATACCTCCGGCTTCTCCCCCCGGAACCTGCGCCGGATGCGGGAGTTCTACCGCGCCTATGAGAGCGCACCAGAGGTGCTGGCTGAGGCCATGACCATCGGCTGGACGCAGAACGTGGTTATTCTGGAGGCGGAGCTGTCCACCCAGGAGCAGGCATGGTACATCAAAGCGGCTGGGCAGTTCGGCTGGTCGAAGCTGGAACTCCAGCAGAGAATTGCGGATAATGCTCATCTGGAAATCGTCCTCGACTTTGCGGATGAAGTGTGCTATACTGAAGAAAACACCGCCAGCATGGAGTGCATAGCCAATGACAAAGATCCTGTTTGTGTGCCACGGCAACATCTGCCGCAGTCCAATGGCCGAGTTCGTAATGAAAGACTTGGTAAAGAAAGCGGGGCTGGAGTCGGAATTCCTCATCGAATCCGCAGCCACCAGCACCGAGGAGATCGGCAATCCGGTTTACTCTCCGGCCCGGCGCAAACTGGCCGAGCATGGAATCGATTGTGCCGGCAAAACAGCCCGCCAGTTAAAGAACGAAGACTACGATCAGTACGACCTCCTGATTGGAATGGATCGAGCCAACCTGCGGAATATGCACCGCATCTGCGGTGGCGATTTCGACGGCAAGATACACCTGCTGATGGAATTTACCGACCGCCCCGGCGATGTGGCTGACCCTTGGTATACGGGTGATTTTGAAAGCACTTGGCAGGATGTGCTGGAAGGGTGCAGAGAATTGCTTCAGGCGGTAAAAGTGGGAATGGGAACAGGGAGAGTGCTGTATGGGGAAAAAGAAAACTGAGATTACCATCCGTTCCAGTGCCGCTGAATATCTCACCTTTATAGCGTCTACTGGTGACAGTAAAGAGAGCTATGAGATGCGATATGAGAATGAGAATATCTGGTTGACCCAGAAGATGATGGCAGCACTGTACGGTGTGTCAAAACAGACCATCTCCCAGCATATCCAGCGCATATACGATGATGGCGAACTGCTTCCGGAAGCAACTGTCAAGAAATACTTGACAGTTCAAGTTGAGGGAAGCCGTCAGGTTTCCCGCGAGATGGATCATTACAGTCTCCAAATGATCGTTGCGGTCGGCTTTAAGGTCAACAACCAGCGTGCTGTGCAGTTCCGCAAGTGGGCAGGACAGATCGTAAAAGACCATACGATTCAGGGCTGGACGATGGATAAGGAACGGCTGAAAAAAGGCCATATGTTCACGGATGAATATTTTGAGCGCCAGCTGCAGTATATCCGTGAAATCCGCCTGTCCGAGCGCAAGTTTTATCAGAAGGTTACAGATCTCTACGCGACAGCCTTTGACTACGACAAGAACGCGCTGACCACAAGGCTGTTTTTCCAGACGGTACAGAACAAGCTGCATTATGCAGTCCACCGCCACACGGCGGCTGAACTGATCGTAGAGCGGGCAGATGCCCGCAAAGAACATATGGGACTAACCACTTGGGAAAGTGCTCCGGATGGAAAAATCGTAAAGGCAGATGTGACCATTGCCAAAAACTATCTCAGCGAGCAAGAGATGTCCTATCTGGAGCGGATCGTAACTCTCTATCTGGATTATGCGGAACTTCAGGCAGAGCGCAAAATTCCCATGAGCATGGAAGACTGGGCAAAACGGCTGGACGGATTCCTGGAGTTTAATGGCAACGAATTGCTGATCGGGCCGGGTAAGATCAGTGCGGAGCAGGCAAAACTACACGCAGAAACAGAGTTTGAAAAATACAGAGTCATTCAAGATCAACTATATGAAAGTGATTTTGACCGCTTCCTTGCGGTGGAGCGGAGTGCAGATCCTGATGAGAATGGGGCATCCCATCAAGGATTGGTGCTATTTTAACGCAGGTTCGAAAGTGGGCACTCGCTCCAACTTATGATAATCCGAACTGCATCATCAGAATAAGTGATGTGTTCGGATTTATCATTTCTATTGAGAATATCCTTTGAGGTCAACGTAAGCAGGGGAGGCATCTTGTTCGGATGCCTCCCCTGCTGCTACGATTGCTTCTCCTGTTGTTCCTTCCTCTCCCTGAACTCCTTCTGTCCTTCTTCGCTCTCAAAAAACTTTTGGATCTCCGGGAGCAGAACTCTGGCTAACGCCTCCACCTCGTGGAGCGGGATGCCGGTTCCATAGTCGGCTTGCTTTTTCTTTGTCACGCATTGTCCTCCGTAATGAATTTACGAAAGACGCATTCCCTACATCTTCACAGCAATATTCCGTCTATGAATAGGCTCCCACCTTCCTTTGCTTAATGTGAACACCGCTGACAGTCCAACGGTTTTCTGTAATACTATTATAGTTGGATTCCCTAAATCTGTCAAGCTACGTACAGTCGAAGAATAGATAACCTAAAATCCAGAACTTTGCACATGTAACGCGTTAGAGTCTGTTTTAAAACCGTCAAAGTAACCAGACAAGGATAGCGGCAAGGTAG
>CANAZG010000141.1 GCA_947365965.1 uncultured Clostridia bacterium | reverse complement strand
TCGCTGGGGTTCTTGTGTGGTTGTCTATGTACCGGCTCAAAAGCCGTATTCAGTTCGCCCATCAAATGGGATTTTTAGTTTAACATATAGAACTGGTGTTTGTCAATACAGATTGGAAAGATTTTTGCAAGTCGTGCAATGTTTGTCGTCAGCATGAAAATTTATAATGAAAACTATAGCAGTCGTCTAAATTACCGACAATGATTTTGTAGGGGCGGGTATTACCCGCCCGTCCGGAAGGGCTGTGCCGTGTCACCTTGCGGGCGGATGATATCCGCCCCTACTGAGTGTTACGCATTTTGTTGATTGCTATAGTACAGCTTCTCAGTGGGCAGCTTCTACCGTCACAATGCTGGAGTCGCCCTTCCGGGCCTGCTCCAAAACGGCCTGCGCCAGCATCTGGAAGGTACTGTGGGAGGAGGTGGCCCCCGAAATCGCGTCGATCACGCCCTCGCCCTGCCCCTCCAGAAGCTGGCCCGCGTAATAGCGGGTGTACTCGTTGGGGTAGGTGCCGTTGGAGTGGAGCATGTTCTGCATATAGGCGTTGTCCCAGCTCTTAATAAAGCCGCTGGCGTTCTCTGCGTTGTACTCCACCGAGATAATGCTGCCGCCCTTCACCAGAATGGTGATGTATTCCTTCCAGCCGTGGCTGAACTGGGACATCTGGGCGGTATAGTACCCGTCCTGGAGCCCCGCCTGGCCCCCGCAGGCTGTCAGCAGCGCCGCCGTCATCAGCAGGCTCAAAAGCATGGCGAAAATCCGTTTCATGTGCCGCACTTCTCCTTCAAGATAAATTTACGCACCTGGGCCTGGAGGGACTCGGCCTCCTTGGCCAGCGAGCTGCTGGACAGCTCCGTCTCCCCGGCGTTCTGGAGGTTGCGGTCCGCGATGCCGGAGATGGCGGCGATCCGCTCCTCCATAACGGCCAGGGCCGTCTCCTGGCCCTGTACCGCTGCCGCCAGCTGGTCCGAGATGGTGTTGATCTGGTCGGACACGTCGGAAATCGCCCGGAGGGAGCCGGCGGTATCAGCGGTCAGCTCCACGCCGGTCTGGATGATGGCCTTGGTGTTGTTGACCATGTTGGTGGCGCTCTTGGCGGCTTCCGCGCTCTTGGCGGCCAGCTGCTTCACCTCGTTGGCCACAACGGCGAAGCCCTTTCCGGCGGCACCCGCCCGGGCCGCCTCCACCGAAGCGTTGAGGGACAGGATGTTGGTCTGGAAGGCGATATCCTCGATGGCCTTCGCGATTTTTGTGATCTGCTGGGCGTTGCCGCTGATGTCGTCCATGGCGGAGGAGAGGGCGGACATCTGCTCGTTGGCGCTCTGGATGCGCCGGGTGATCTCCTCCGTCTGGGCGCGGGTCTGGCCGCTGCTCTCCGTCACGTCGGCCAGCCGCTCCTTCACGTGGGCCACCTCGCTGACCAGCTCCTCGGTGGACTGGTTCTGTTCCAGTGAAGCCTGGTGCAGCTGGGCCGACTGGCCGCTCAGCTGCTCCGCCATGGCGGTGAGCCGGTCGGCGGCGGCCCGGAACCCGAGGAGTGTTTCGTTCATCGACTGGGTGATGGTGCACAGGCTGGCGCGGATGAGCACAAAGTCCCCCTTGTAGTCCACCTGGGGGTCGGTGCGCAGGTCGCCGCCGGCCACGTGGGTCAGCACCTGCTGGATGTCGGATATGTACCGGTTCATGCTTTCCAGGGTGGCGTCCAGGGTCTGAGTCATGACCTCCAGCTCGTCGCCGGTGTCAACAGGGAGCACCTCCGTATGCAGGTCGCCGCCGGAGAGGGCCACCATCCGGTCGGTGACCCGCTTCACCGGGCGGGAAATGGACCGGGCAAAGCGCAGGATCAGCAGGATGGAGACGGCCAGCCCCACCAGAGTGGCCATGACCGACACGGCCATCGCCCAGTTGATGAAATGGTTGTAATCCGACTTGGGAATCTGGATCACCAGCGACCACTGCGTCCCCCGAATGGGGGAGAAGGCCACCAGCATTTTCCGCCCATCGATGGAGAACTCCGTGGCCCCTGTCTCCCCAGTGGCCACCCGCTCCACAGCCTTCCCGCTGCCGCCGCTGAGCTGGGCCAGCGTGCTGCCGCTGAGCACCAGCCCCTGGTCCGGGTGGCCGGTGACGATGCCCTCCCGGTTGGCCATGAAGGCCATGCCGCTGCGCCCGATGTTGATGCTGCTGATTACGTCGTTGAGGGTGTCGTATTTGTAGATGCCCATTACGTAGAAGGCGGTTTCGCCGTCCTCCTTCACTGGCATCCCCATAGTGACCCCCAGCTTGCCCTGGTAGACAGTGGTGGAGTCGGTGGTCAGATTGTCCGTCTCCTTCAAAAGGGTGAAGAAATCGCCGTCCAGGCGTTCCGGCGCGCCGTCGATCCCCTGGAGCAGCCGGCCGTCCAGTCCGTAAAGAGCAACCGTATGAAACTCATAGATCTCCGCCGCTTCCTCCAGCACCGCCATGCGGTTCGCCGCGGTCGCTACGGCGTCGGGGCGCGGAGCCCCCGCCCCCTCCGGATCGGCGGCGGCCACCGTGCTCATCCGGGGGTCGCCGGCAATGGTCATCATGCGGTCCGCCAGCATGTGGATGTTGGCCTCCACCGTCTTTGCCGACTGCCGGGCCATCGGCTGAAGGCTGTCCAGTAAAATGTTGTTGGCCAGTGACTGAAGGGAAAGGGCCATAATGACACAGCATATGACCACCAAAATCAGAATGTTGAGGGTGGTGTTTCTCAATATCCTTCTGTTCAGGCTCCGCTTTATCCCCCGTCCGCCGAGGGAATCCCCCTGCTTTCCTGCCACGTTTCAGTCGCTCCTTTTCCTGATGATTTTTGTCAGTAGACAGAATAAAAGCCTCTTGTACCCTTCCCGCGGACATCACGCCCGGCTGGACTGGCAGCAATTGACTGGAATCAGTATAGCATAAATTTATGGGAAATGGAAGTGCCTTTTTCCTCCCCCCCTTTTTATCTCTCCTCAAGTTCGTCGACTATATATTATCCGCCCTGCTGGATGACAAATTCAACAGGACGGTTTTTTATCTTATTTATTGTTGGCCTGGTACATAATATGCTATAGCAGGATCCAAAATTGCTGACAAAGGCGCTCCGTAGGGCGCGACGACCCGGTGCGCCGTTTGCGGCAGGACGGCGGGCCGAGGTCGTCCCGCCCTACATTTGCCAGCAATTCTGATGATTGCTATAATTAAACATTTGAAGCTGATAATTTATTATCTCTGGCATCAATCAGCACGATATCAGGACATCCAGCAATACCAAGTTCATTGAGAATTCGTGTAACCTTTTCCAATTCTGCGTCACTGAAAAATAGGATGACTTTTATTGCACGCTCTGTCCCGTTAGCTTTTTTGTATACCTCGACTTGATTTTCTAAATTCTTTTTTAACTTTGAATTGGATGCCAATTTAAACTCAACCAATGTCGCATCTTTGCTTCCTTTTGAAATTTTAAAATCAACTGGACCGCGACCATTATTAACTTCACGGTTTACATCAAAATCTGTTGCATACCAAACTAAACGATACATAATCTGGAGGTCGTTTTCACGCTTAAGAGGATGACCGTTCAGATAAAACAAACGATACCCGTCCATGTTCTCAATGACATCTTTTAAAAACTGAACTCGCTGATACGCTTCATCATGGGAATTAGCATTAATTTTATAAAACGCTGTTCGAGCATTCAAACATTGCGTAAGTTCTTGAAGTTGAGTATTAAATAGCATCCTGACTTCTTGGACGGCCTGAGTACTAATAGAAGTTGCTTTTTCTTCATTATCTTCCTTATATTTAATATAATAGTCAATTAATTCGGGATGTGAACGAATCAATTCTGTAGCAATCCAATTCTTCTCCGTTTTAGACAATTCTTTTTGCTTTTTTGAAAGAACTTCGGTAAAATATTGATTTAATTCAAATCGAAGTGTTGCATCTTCGACCGAAGGGGCAATGTTCTGAAGATTGCCTAACATATCCGCTCTGTTTATAAATGTTTCATCCTGTGTCAACAAGTCACGCGGAGTGAGCAAAACATAGTCGTTATTACAATAAGGTAAAATGTATTCTTTTGTTCTCCAAGTTTTGGTTTCATAATTAAATTCAACTCTTGGAACACAAACTGTTTTGCATTGTGATGGTGACAGGTTTTCTTTGGCAAATGCCATCGTATAGTTTAATAGTACTTTTTCGCAAAATTTGTTGTAAAGTCACTGATTTTATCCCGGCCAACTAATGGGCTAATCAAGCACAGCTTCTCTAAATGTGAACTCTTAGTTATTTGCTCTTTTCCAAATTCTCTAAAAATTGTTTTAAGGCCTAAAAATAAATTTTCGGCGAAGTCCTTCCCTAATCCACGTCCTCCATTTCCATCCAAGCTAAAACCCAACCATGTCTGCTTTACCTCTGAAAATAAATACCATGACGATAGCATTCCTTTAGGCGGCGTGTCATAGTTTCCCGCCTGCTGTTGCAAAAACAATAAATAGCGAATGATCTCAGCATGAATTTGTTAATATTCTGGTTTCTCGCTATTAAATAACAGAAATGGATCTACAAAGAGGGGCATATCATTTATCAGAGAAATATTCACAGCACCATAAGATTCAATAATATCCTCATCCACATCGAAAAAATCTGAAAAATAAATTTTAAGTTCTTCCACAAGGCTCCCCTCCCTCAACCGATTTTCTAACTACCCTATATCTACATCAACAGAAGTGGCCCAATCCACTATCAGATTTGGCGGTTACTGCGACTTTAGCGGTTCTATTATCTTTGAATAAAGCACCGCTTCATCAATTTTATACATCAACATACTTGCGAATATCAGACAACGCATAGCGTCATCCCGTTCTATTTGTATATTTGCGTGGGCTTTAGGATTACGCAAGGCTGACATCGCTCCTGCAAGCATCTCCATAAATCCTTTTTGTGTATTCGCACCAGAATCAGTGGAACGATCACAAAATTCTATCAAAGGGTTCTTTGTAGAAAACACCCTTTTCATTGCCGCATCGCCATCAGGGATATCCTCTCCAGGTTTTACCACCTGAAAAAGCCTTTTTACTCTATCATTTATTTCAATAAACGCATCACAAGCCGCGTTAGCATAACTACCATCAAAATAGAGTTTCTTTGATACTTGAGCTATCCGAGGATGAATCAAATGGCACCAATTGTCTTGTCTATTGAAATTCTGTGCCAACAAGATATCTAATACTTCAATTCCTTGTCCAAAGGCAAATGGATTTATGTAAATATGAATGGTATTCCAACTTGCGGGAACTTCTCTAAACAGTCTATTTTTGATTGTCATCAACTGATTGCTAAGAACAGGTTGCTCACGCTCAATATCTTTAGCAATAATAAGAAGCCCTTCGCGGATATTTGTTACATCCGCAGTAGAAACCGGCATATTCAAAACATTTGGTTGATTTGATAAATTCCGCATCCAACAGCACACAGTATTTATTTTATTTATGTCCACATTCATTCTCCCAGCATTTTATATTATTTCCCCTAAGAGC
>CANAZG010000140.1 GCA_947365965.1 uncultured Clostridia bacterium | reverse complement strand
CGATACCGTCCAGGGCAAGGTTGAAAATATTGCACTTGAGGGCAAAGAGTCCGCCCATGGTAATCAGCAGCACCGGCGCGGCAAGGCGCACCGCTGTGCTGAGCAGGTTCAGGACGTCCATGATTAAGCCTCCTTTCGCACAGTGCGCTCCCGCCGGCTCTGTCTGCGGCGGCCCGGGCCGCCCGTCTTGGGCCGGAAGAAATATTGCAGCAGGCTGACCGTGGCAAAGAGCATAACAAAGCCCCGAACCACCAGCACCATCTCCGCAGGTGTATCCGTAGAAATAGACAGGTTCACCGCCCCGCCGGACAGCGCACCCAGCAGCAGGGAGCCCAGCAGCATCCCCACCGCATTCCCCCGCCCGATGAGCGCCGCGGTCATGCTGGTAAAGCCCATGCCGTCGGCGTAGGCGCTGTACGTCTCGTGGTAGACGCTGAGGATCTCGCCGGAGGCGGCCAGCCCGGCCAGCGCGCCGCCCAGCACGGCGACGATCAGCATGCTCTTCACCGTGCGCAGTCCGTTGGACCGTGCAAAGGCCGGGTTCATGCCGATCATCCGCAGCCGGAAGCCAGGGACCGTGCTGCGCAGAATCAAAGCGTAGGCCGCCAGAACGCCCACGGCAGCCGTCAGGACGGCCCAGAGAGGCAGCCGGGGCACAATGCTCAGAGATTTCGCCACCGAGGACTTGGGCGCGGCGATGCCGCTGTAGAGCAGCATGTAGGTGGATAGAGAGATCAACAGATTGTTCAGCAGGATTGCCACCACAACCTCGTTGATGTTCAGCAGGAACTTGAGCGCAGCGGGAATGAGGGACACGATCCCTCCGGCCGCCATCGCGCCAAGAATCATCAGTACCACCAGCAGCGGCTGGGGCAGTCCCCCCAGCAGACGCTGAATCCAGCAGATCGTCAGCGCGGAGGCATACATCTGCCCCTCCTGCCCGATGTTGAAGTAGCCGCACTTGTCGCATAGGTTGAACGACAGCGCCAGCAGCAGGATCGGGAAGGTGTAGCGCAGGGTGTTGCGGAAGCTGGTGGCGCTGCCGAAAGCTCCCTTCGCAATCGCGGCGTAGGCCTCCAGGGGGTTGCCGCCGGAGATGACCACAACCAGCCCGGAGACAACAAAGGCGATGAACACAGCCACGATCGGATCGCAGATGCTCCCCAGCTTTTCCGGCTTGAGCTTTGAGAGTTGATTACGCATGATCAGCCTCCTTTTTTGCGGAGTTCGTAATGCCGCCCATCATCAGTCCCAGCATCTCCTCCGTAGCGGAGGCGATGTCCGTGACCTCCCCGGTACAGGCGCCCGCGCACATAATGAGGATGCGGTCGCTGAGGCTCATCAGCTCCTCCATGTCTGCGCTGACCAGCAGGATGGCCGTTCCCCGCTTCTTTTCCTCCAGCAGGCGGGCCCGAACAAAGTTGATGGCTCCGATGTCCAGACCCCGGGTAGGCTGCGCGGCAATGAGCAGCTTTGGCCCACGGCTGATCTCCCGGGCCAGAACGATCTTTTGCAGGTTGCCCCCGGACATGCCCTTGATCCGGCCCTTTTCCCCTACGCCTCGAATGTCGAAGTGGGCGGCCGTCTCCCGAACATAAGCTGCAATCTGCGAGGGGCGCAGCAGTCCGCGATGGCTGAAGGGCCTGGCCTGCTCCCGGCCGCAGATCATGTTTTCATTCAGATCCGCGTCCAGGCAGAGGCCCACGTTCATCCGGTCCTCCGACACATAGCCGATGCCGGCCTCCCGCCGGGTCCGGATGTCCGCGCGGGTGATATCCTGTCCGTCCAAAGAAACCTGTCCGGAGCTGGCGCGCTTCATGCCCACCAGCAGGTCGATGAGCTCTGTCTGGCCGTTCCCCTCCACGCCGCCAATGCCCAGGATCTCACCCGCATGGATGTCCATCGAGAAATCCTGCAGGCGCGCCACCCCGCTGCCATCCACGTACCACAGATTTTTCGCGCTGCAAATCGCCGGCCCGGGCTTGTCGTGGATCGTGTTTTTCAACAGGGAAATCTCCTTTTTCCCGATCATCGCCCGGGCAATGTCCGTCTCGTCCACCTCTCCGCGCCGAAAGTTCTGGGAGATGCGCCCCCCGCGCATAACGGTGATCCGGTCCCCCACCTCCATGACCTCCCGCAGCTTGTGAGAGATAAAGATGAAGCTCTTGCCGCTCTTTTTGAGTTCCGCTATGATGCCAAACAGCTCAGCGGTCTCCTGGGGCGTGAGCACGGCGGTGGGCTCGTCCAGAATAAGGACCCGTGCGCCCAGGTAGAGGGCCTTGATGATCTCCACCTTCTGCCGCTCCCCCACGCACAGTGCGCCAATCTGGGTCCCCGGCGAGGCGGACAGGAGGAATCGGTCCAGTAGCTCCTTCACCTCCGCCTCCGCGCGGCGGTATTGGATGAAGCCCCCCTTTGCCGGGGGAGCGGCCATGATGATGTTCTCCAGAATGGACATGCGCTCAATCTGCATAAAATTCTGGTGGACCATGGCGATTCCATGCTTCATCGCGCCGGCGATCCTGTAGGAGCACGGCTTCCCGTCAATGGAGATCTCCCCCTCGTCCGGGGTGTACTGCCCGTAGAGGATCCGCATCAGGGTGGTTTTTCCCGCCCCGTTTTCGCCCACCAGCGCATGGGTCTCGCCAGGGTACAGGTCAAAGTCGATCTGGTCGTTGGCCAGCAGTGTGCCAAACCGCTTGGTGACTCCTTTCATTTGGATCATTGGAAGCATTCGTTCCCCCCATTCCTCTGTTAAGAAAACAGCTCCTCTTCAAACTTGGCCCAGTAGGCGCCCACTGATACGGGCGGAATCACGCCATATTCTGTAATCAGGCCGGTAATCTGCCAGGCAGGCGTCAGATCAAAGAACTGGTTAATCACCTCAATGCCCGTTCTGCCGTCAAAGTCCTCGGGGGAGACCACCTCCGCTGCGGTCCGGCGCTCCAGCGTCACAGGAAATCCGTCGGCGGTCCGGCAGTCCAGCTTGAACAGCTCCGAGGCGATGTACACGCTCTTTTTGCATCCGAGGGCCAACTGGCTGATCATGGCCGTGCCCATCTTGTTGGCCACGCTGCCGTTCCAGGCGATGGTGTCCGCACCCATGACGATCAGATCCGCCTCCGGCATGAACTCCCAGATCTCCGCATCGGTGATGTAGCGCACAGGGACGCCCCAGCCGCTGAGCATTTTGGCCGCCAGCCGGGACTCCCGCAGCGGCCTGGACTCGGTGCAGATGACCTGGAACTGGGTCCCTCTGGCGGCGGCCTGCTCAAATACGCTCATCAGGGTGCTGGAGTAGCTGTGCATCATCACCGTCATATGGTCCGCAATCAGATTCGCTCCCAGCGCCCCCAGCCTGTCCACCGCGTCGAAGGAGTGCTCGACCATCTTCCCGCACAGCCGGGCGATTTCGGCGGCGGCCTGCGCCGGGGAGATCCCCTCCCCCAGGCTTTCCAGCCGCTTGTCCACCAGCAGCTTGCTGTTGGCGATGGTCGCCATCGTGGGCTTGAGGGCCTTCAGCTGTCCGGCAATGTCGTCCAGGCGGCCGCGCAGGGCCTGAACGCTGTCAAAGCGCTCCTGCTCACAGGCCAGACGGAACGCCCAGGCCGCCGCCCGCCCGAAGGGACTGCCGCCCTTCACGTTCATCGCGCGGACCTCCTCAATGACGTGCTCAGGGGACTGAAAGACAATATCTGTGACTCGCAATGCTTTTTCCTCCTTCAATTATTTTGTGGAGCCCTGCCTCTCCGGCTGGGCTTTGCCGATAATACAGCAGGGACAGCCCGCTGCCGCCTCCAGCGCCGGATAGTCCTCCGGGCAGACGCTGCACAGAACCGCCGTGGACGAGCCGGCGGAGACCCGCGTATCAATTCGGGGAGCGGCCTCCTCCTGAAAACGGAGGCCCGCTGTTTTGCACAGCTGTTCCGCCTCGTAAGCGGCGCCCTTGGAGCCGATGGGCAGCAGCTCATGGACAAACGCCGTCTCCACCAGGCGCTTGACGGTGCCGATGTTGGCCACGTCCCGCTGAAATTCGCTGTAGGACTCCTGAATGCCGCTCCGGGGCACGCCGATACAGACCACCAGATCCCCGGGACGGGTCTTTCCAATGCGGGAACGCTCCGCCTCCAACATACCAATGACCGTAACACCCAGAGCGGTCTGGGTGGTGGACATGTTGTCCTCCGTGCTCCCAGTCAGCTGCACCCTCTCGCCAAAGCCGTGGCGGCGCAGCTCCTGGCGCATGTTCGCAATAATCCGTTTTCCCGCGCCGTCCATCTCCACGCACAGGTTGTCCACAACCACCAGCGGCTCCGCCCCGGTGGCCAGTACCTCCATAAACGGGACCTTCAGGGCGCTGACAGCCACCTCCTCATATGTATTCCTCCGGTAATCTGCCGGCTTCTCCCCTATGGATGCGTTGGAGTCACAGGCAATAACCAGCATTCTGGAATCCGAGAGCAGTATGATGGACAAATCCCTGACCTTCTGAACAGCGGCGCCCTCTGCTGACAGCGCCTTATAAACTTCTTCCGACACTTTCTTCATCTCTCCATTTTCTGCCGCCTCAGGGCCTACGTTCTCTCCGCGCACAGCGCCTTTGCAATCCGGGCCGCAATGCGGGCATTGTTATAGACCAGCTGGATGTTGCTGCTCAGGCTCTTGCCGGCGGTCAGCTCGTTGACCCGCTGGAGCAGATACGGCGTGGCAGCCTTGCCCTTGATGCCCAGCCTCCGGCAGTCCGCCACGGCCTGATCGATCCCACGGCTGATAAGCGCCTCATCCATGGAGTACTCCTCCGGGATAGGATTGGCCACCAGCATGCCGCCCTGCAGTCCCAGCTCCTCCCTGGCCGCGAAGGCGGCGGCAACCTCCTCCGGCGTATCCAGCCGGTAGTCCACCCCAAAGCCGCTTTTTCGGGTAAAGAACGCCGGGAGCTCCTCTGTACCGTACCCGATAACCGGCACGCCCTTGGTCTCCAGATACTCCAGCGTCAGTCCCAGATCCAAAATGGCCTTAGCTCCCGCGCAGACCACCAGCACCCCCGTCCGCGCCAGCTCCTCCAGATCGGCGGAGATATCCATTGTGGTCTCCGCTCCCCTGTGAACGCCGCCGATGCCTCCGGTGGCGAACACGCTGATGCCCGCCATGGCCGCGCCGATCATCGTGCTCGCCACCGTGGTCGCACCGCACTGCCCCTTGGACAGAAGAACCGCCAAATCCCTGCGGGAGGCCTTTCGGACATTTTGCCCCTCTCTGGCGAAAAAATTGATCTCAGAATCCGATGCGCCCACTACCAGCTTGCCGTCCAGCAGACAGACCGTGGCGGGGAGAGCCCCCTCCTCCCGGATGATCCGCTCCACGTTCCGGGCTGTTTCCACATTTTGCGGGTAGGGCATCCCGTGGGAGATGATGGTAGACTCCAGAGCCACCACCGGCTGGTTGCCGGCAACCGCCTGCCGGACCTCGTCGGACACCCGCAGGCGACTATTCAGACATGTATTCATAAGCTGTACCTCCAAATAAAATCTGTCTTATCCCAGACACCGGCCGGGATCTGAGCTGTGATACCATTCCGCAGGCCCCAGGACGC
>CANAZG010000139.1 GCA_947365965.1 uncultured Clostridia bacterium | reverse complement strand
TCGCCCCGCAGCGTGATCTCGTTCAACCCGATGATGGTGTTGATGGGGGTGCGGATCTCGTGGCTCATGCTGGAAAAGAAATTGTTCTCCGCCTGGTTCAGCTCCTCGATCTCCTTTTTCTGCTGCTGGGAAAGGGCGTTTTCCTCCTCATACATCCGGTTCAGGAACATGAGCAGCACGCTGATGAGCATCCCCACCATAATCATGGAGAACGCAGAGTCAAAGAAGGATCGCTGTTGGGAGTTTATGGCGACGATATCCGGATAATAGAGGGCGATGCTGTAGCAAACCAGCGTCTCCGCCGTGCACAGTCCGAAAAATATGACCATGCGCCTCCCTTGGAGGGTGATGCACACATAGATGAAGCAGAGCACAAACCACTCCGGCACGCCGCTATAGAATCCGCCTGCGGAAAAGAAGGTGAAGGGGAACAGGGCCAGCAGCAGCACCACAATGGCTGTGGCCCCCGCCTCAACCCGTCCCTTCCGGATGCTGATCTTCACGATCATCGCCATGGCCAACAGGCTGACCACCAGGATCGCGATATTCAAAAGCCGTCTGCCCATCGGCAGGGTGAATACCAGCGCGATCATACAAACCACAGTGACAATGCGGAACATACGCTCGCGCATACTGATCCGGTGGTCTAAGATAATTTCAAACCATTTTTTTATCACGCGGTCTCCCGCTCCTTTCAGTGCCCGCGATTCTCCCAGGGCCATGGGCTATATTCCGGCCAGCTGCCCGCAGAGCTCGTCGTACGCGTTCATCAGTGCCGCGTGATGCGCCTGGATGAAGTCCCCGTCCCCTCGTTTTCCCGCCAGCTCCAGCTCTTTCGCCTGGGCGGAGAGGGCCTCCGCGCCAATGGTCAGCGAGGTGCTTTTCAGCGCGTGAACCTTCACGGCGTACTCCGCCCAGTCGGCCGCATCAAAGAGGGCCTCAATCTCCGCCCTTTTTCCGCCGCCCTGCGCCTGGAACATTCGCAGCATATCCTTGAAAAAGTCCTCATCGCCGCCGCAGTAGTTCAAGCCCAGCTCTACATTGACGCCGGCCCAGGTCAGCCGGTCATAGGAGGCCGCCGGCGCGTCTGCCATGGGCGGGGCTGGGGGCATCCCCGATTCCGCGGGCGGCTCCGCCTGTCCTGCGGCCACCTGGCTGGCGTTCTCCTCCGGGCTTCCCTCCACATATTGGACGCTGCGCGTGGGCAGCACTCGCCGCAGCACCCGCTCCAGAACGGTGCGCTCAATGGGTTTGGGGACAAATTCCGTAAATCCCTCGCTCCGGAACATCTCCCGCGCGCCGCTGACGGTGTTGGCCGTCAGGGCGATCACCGGAAGATCCTTATAGGCGCCGTTTTGGAGCTCCCGAATTTTTTTCAGGGTTTGAACGCCGTCAAATCCCGGCATCATGTGATCCAGGAACACAATGTCATAGGGAACGCTGTCACACAGCGTCACCGCGCCCCGGCCGCTGAGGCAGGTATCCACCATAATCCCATAGCGGCCCAGAACACCCTTTGCCACGACCAGGTTCATTTCCTCGTCGTCCACCACCAATGCCCGAATGCCGGAACAGGTGAAGGGCTTCCGGCCCGCGGCCTGGGCCTCCGCGAAACCGCGGGCCCCCAGCTCCCCGTTGAGCAGGTTGGCCACGGACAGGGCCGAGAATGGCTTGTGGATCAGGAACAGGTTGCTCTCGCTGTCCAGCATAAACTTTTTTTCCGCGATCACGACAACCTGAAGCGTCGCCGCCATCTCCTCGTAATACGCCCGGTTTTCCTCGTATTCCGACTGGGCAATGAATACGTGGGTCAGTGCGTAGTCGCGCTGCAGTTTGAGCAGTCCCTCAAAATTGTGGGTCTGGTATCCCGTGAGGCCCAGTCCCTCTACCAGATTCCAAATCAAGCCGTCATAATATCCCCGAACCTCATCGCAGCTGTACCGCTCCGGACGGAAATAGCACGCAATGCGCAGCTGCTCCGGGTGTTTGACCGCGATACAGGGCCCTTTGTCCACCACGCCCTGGGGAATCACGATGTGGGCGTTCAAGCCCCGGCACTCCTTGCTCTCAAAATGGATAAAGCCGCCCATGGCGTTCAGCAGACCCCGGGCGATGGGCAGCCCCAGCCCTAACCCGCCCACAAAGCGGTTGTTTCCGGAGTCGGCCTGGTAAAAATCGTCATACATCTGGAGCATTTGGGAGTCCGTCATGCCGATCCCCGTGTCCCGTATGTCGATAATCAAATTGATGCCGTACTCCTCCGGCCGGTAACCGATGCGGACGTTGACGCCGCCCTCCTCCGTAAATTTGATGGAGTTCTCCACCAAAATCTTCAGCACATGGGAGACTTTTTCCGCGTCCCCCACCAGAACCGACGGCACTTTGGGGTCGATGTCAAACACAATCTCCAAATGCTGCAAATTGCTTTGCAGGGCTGTCATGGTGATGACGTCGTTCAGCACCGAGGTGATCATGTACTCCTCCTTGGCCGACGTCATCGTGCCCTCCACGATCTCCGTGTAGTCCAGCATATTGTTGATCTGGCTGGACAGGCGTTTTCCCGCCATCTTGATGGAGGTCATGTCCTCCCAGATATCCGGGGAGATCTCCCGTCCCAAGGCCACCTCGCTGATGCCGATCACCATATTGATTGGCGTGCGGAGCTCGTGGGACACAGTGGACAAAAAGACGGCGTTCTGCTTTCCCGCCGTCTCCAGTTGGTTGAGCATATGGTCGTACCATTTCCGCTGCGCAGCCCGCCGCCTGATCCAGTACCCCGCCAGAGCCGCCCCGCCAAAGGTCATAACAGCACCAAGTCCCAGGCGAAAGACATCCTGGAACTCGATATTGTGAGAGAACGTATGGAGGATCAGGGCGTGGTATAACAGAGCCAGCACGTACATCGCCTGAACCACATACAAGATCCACGCTTTGTTCAGCATAAACAGAGCCAGAATGATGACGCAGGCCAGGGCGGGTATGTCGTAAAGGCTGACCTCGTGGACACTGAAGAAAAAGAACTCCACCAGCACCAGTCCGACGCACAGGTTTTCATAAAGCGCGTTGGAACCGATCTTGGCGATGTGCAGCAGCCACACGCTGAAGCAGCCGATCGCCATCAGTGGGACTGTCCAGAACTCCCAAGCCATCAACGCCGTGATCAGCGCCAGCGTCCCGCTGAACGTTGTCGTGATCACGGCAAGCAGCAAGTGTCTGCTTGTCTGCTCCTCCGCCCGCATCACTTTTCCAGCACCTGCGAGATCCGCAGTATCAGCTCCTGGGGCGGGAAGGGCTTTTTCAGGTAATTCACCGCGCCCAGCCGAATGGCACTGACCACGTCGTCCTCCTGGCCCGACGCTGTCAGAAAAATCACGGGCGTGTCTGCGGCAAACTCCTTCATGCGCTCAAAGGTCTCGAATCCGTTCATTCTCGGCATCTCGATATCCAAAAGTACCAAATCCATCTTTTCGCGCTTCAGCGTATCCAGTGCTTCTACCCCGGAGCTGGCGAAAAACACGTCGTACTCAGTCCTCAGGATTTTCTTGATCCGCATCAGATTCATATCGTCATCGTCAACTGCCAACACGCGTTTCAACATTACAATGTCCTCCCAGTTCATAGTCAGGTATTTTCCAACCCTTGGCCCTATTCTAAATGATGGACTTGAGAAAATCAAGGGTTAATCGCATACGGTTTTGTTTTGTTTTGTTTTGTTTTGTTTTGTTTGGCTTTACATTTTCTGGAACAAGTCCGCTTAAATTAGTTGTAGGAGGAAAGTTTGAAAAATCAACACAAGTTATTGAGCCAAGCCACAGACAATGGAAGTACTAATGTTCGCGCCAAAGCAAATGTTGGCGTCGGCGAGGTGCTGGATGCTGATAGTTCTCTTGCCGTACGGTTTCAAATACTTTATCAGAAATGATGGACTCATGGGAGTCGGCGCAGATGACAGCTGCTTCATGGGGAACGATCGTCAACTCATTGTTCAGACCAATGTCGGAGCCATAGCACTTGCGCTTTGCCATTTTGGAGTTGCCATTCTGGGACCTTTCCGCGGTTTAGCTTTAATTGCTTTACTTTTTTGAATCACATTCACCGCAATTTCCCTCCAAAAGTCAAACCACCGGCTTTGCCGGAGGCTTGATAAAGCCCTATAAGGGCTAAAAACCAGCAGCCCCTTTTGGGAGCTGCTGGTTTGCCTTCGCAGTTGGAGCCCTCAATGAAAAAATGCAGTTTTACAGCTATTCGAAAGAGCATATCCATCATATTCTCATCAATCCACTTATCAAACAGAGAAAATCTTCCGATATAATTTAATAGCTGTCAACAGCGGATAATGAAGTATTAAGAGGAGATTGCAAAGATGATTCACTACATAAAAAATTTAACAATCAGACTGAAACTTTATGTTCTCATAGGAGTTGCGCTGTTCGGGATGCTCATTATCAGCGGGATGTCATTTTTTCTCATGGGCCGAATGAACGACATGACAAGCGACATTGCAACAAGCTGGCTTCCCAGTGTAGATGTAGCGAGGGAGCTGAGCGCTACTATTTCTGATATCCGGCTGAATGAGCTGGGGTACCTTACCGCAGACTCTGATAACAAAGAGGAGGCCAGCCTTCAGTCTCTCCAGGATGGGATCAAAACCATGGACGCCCTCTTAGCCGCATATGGGGACATGATCGATGAGGAAGAACGAAATTTCTATGACAACGCAAACAATCTCTGGACACAGTATCAGACGGCGGAAGAAGAAATGATGGCTTTCGCCAAACAGGGCCGCTCTGAGAGTGCCCGTGCGATTCTGGACGGAGAATGTGCGGCGCTTTTCAACTCTTTGAACAGCGCTTTTGATGATATTATCGACTACAATACAAAGGGAAGCGACGATGCTGCGGAGGAAAGCGCTTCCCTTTACAGAACCGCCACCTTGACCATGGCGGCAGTTGTCATTGCCATCATCCTCGTAGGCGTCTTCTTCTCATTTGTGATTATACGCCTGATCAAAACCCCTATTTCTGAAATCCAGAATGCCGCCATAAAAATGGCGGAAGGGGATTTGGATGTAAAGATTTCCTATACCTCGAAGGATGAGCTGGGTGTTCTCGCCGTTCAGGTAGGCAGATTGATCCATAAGCTTCAGCTTATTATTGAGGATGAGAATCAATTCCTTGCTAAAATGGCAGAGGGAGATTTTACGGTGGATTCGACCTGCGAGGAAGCGTATACAGGCGGTTTTTATCCTCTGCTTGTCTCGTTCCGGGGTATTGCAGGCAAGCTCAATGACACAATGCTGCAAATCAGCCAAAGTTCCGCTCAGGTCGCGGGCGGAGCGGGCCAAGTATCGAACGGCGCCCAGGCGCTTGCCCAGGGGGCGACTGAGCAGGCCAGTTCTGTGCAGGAACTCGCTGCCACTGTTGATGAAATCTCCAACAAGGTAAATCAGAACGCAGACAGTGCGCGGCAGGCCAGTAAAGCGGCAGACAGTGTCAGCGTAAAGATGAACGTGAGCAAAGAAAAAATGCAGCAGATGACACATGCAATGGGGGATATCAGCAGCTGCTCCAGCGAGATCGGCAAAATCATGAAGATCATTGA
>CANAZG010000138.1 GCA_947365965.1 uncultured Clostridia bacterium | reverse complement strand
GCGATCTGCACCTTGTACAGCCCATCGGTGAGGATGGCGATCCCCAGGGCAGTGAGCAGGAAGTCCCGCACCTCCGCCGGCCGGAGCAGCACCAGTGCCCCCAGAGCGATCAGCAGCAGCCCGAAGCCCAGGTCGTACTGGAAGGCCAGCCGGTACAGGTCCCGGGAGCAGTAGCCCACCAGCTTGACGGCTCCGAACAGAATCATGGACACACCCAGCACCCGGCCGATGACTGCGGCGGATAGGCTGGGATTTACGATACAAGCAGCTCCGGCGGCACAGAACACCAGGGACATGACGATGTAGCCGACCTTGGCCACCCACATGGGAATGGTTGAACGGGTTTTCAAGATTTACACCTCCTTGTGTTTCTTTGTGATGGTAAGTATAGCAGGGAGGCAGCGCCCTTACCATGGGCAGAAAAAGCCCCCGTGCCTGAAAATCAGGCACGGGGGCCGCATTATCTGAAATTCAGACACGGGACAGCCCCGTGTCTAAAAACTGAACACAAAGCTGTCCCGCGTTGGGGAAGCATATTGTTCAGCGTTCCAAGCGTTCTAATCCGCTTTTCTGCAATACGCACACACGGCGGAAATAATCGGCGATATCGTCCTTCATACCGCTGTTGAGCCAATCGATCACCGAGCCGAAGCAGGCGCACTTGTGCAGCCGGATGAGGGCATCCAGATCCGCTGGGTCTATAGGTTTTTCCGCAAATTCCGCCTTTAAGTAGGTGGACACGATATGTCCGCAGCCGTCCATGAGGTGCCGCTCGAACACGTCTCGGCTTACGGAATTGTAGATGTGGTAGATGGCCCGCCGGTTCTCCATCACCAGTTCAATCACCGCGTCGGCGCATTCCTCCACAGAGGACACGGTAGGGTGCTTCTGGACAAGGTTCCGCACCTGTTCCCCCACGATTTCCTCTACCAAAGAGGGCAAATCTTCGAAATGGTAATAGAAGGAGTTGCGGTTTATGCCGCAGTCCTCCACAATGTTTTTCACAGTAATTTGATTCAATGGCTGCTGGTTAAGTAGTTTCAGGAATGTTTCTTTGATGGCTGTCCGGGTAAAATTTGCCATGACACACCTCCGACAAATATATCAATCTTTAGGCTACAGGGCGGAAGGGGAAAAGTCAAGCGTATTTTTCGAAAACTACTTTTGCGCGTTTTCACTTGAAATATTTGTTTGCAGCCATAATGTAAAACTCCTTTACCCCGAAGATTGCCGCCGCCCTCTTAAAATCTGGCAAGGCGAATGTCAAGGGCTTATATTCCCTGAAAACAGGCAAGGGCGGCGTGGACTTCAAATCGTGGTTCCGGGAGAACTGCTATATGAGCTATGATATGGACACAACGCTGGAAACCCTGGCTGAATGGGAGAATGAGCTGGACCGCCGCAAGACGCTTTTCGGCATCTCAGGGTATAAACTGGCAGCATATTGACAGCATTGGTTTGGAGGGAAGTATATGGCAGCACTAAATCCGTTGTTTTTGGCTATTCATGATTATCTGCTGGTATATCTTCCAAAAGAGAGAAAAAGCAGTCCTAATACCATTCGAGCCTAGAGTCTGTTTTAAAACCGTCAAAGTAACCAGACAAGGATACCGGCAAGTATGACTTCGTTGAAGCATCCGCGAAATAACTCCGTTGCCAATGGCAGTTCCTCATCTTCAATTGTTCCATATAGCCATTTGAAACCATCGGTTACGTTATCCACAGATGCCTCAGCATTATAGTTGGGGAAGACCTTAATCATGTTCTCAACCTTCGTGGTAAGACTGACTGGCATACTTACAAAGAACGCCATCTGGTGGAAAATCTCTTCCTCAAACTCAAAAACTACCGCCGCTTTACCACCAGATATGAGAAAAAAGCTCTTTATTTCCAGGCTGTTGTCTACCTTGATGTGGTAGGCAGACCAGAATCATACGAGTGTGTGGGTGATTTCTTCGTAAAGTGTTATGAAGAATACCTTTCCCGCATAGAAGCATTCTCCGTGTATGTGGACGCTATCGCAGCGTACAACAGTGGCTCAGCCGATGATTTCCAGAGCGAGATGGCTAATGACTTCATGTCTTCGGCAGAAGAACTGTACGGTCTTTATACCCGCAAGTGCAGCGTCCATCACAAGAACGGAAAAGTCACAGTTGATACTGTGCAGATGAAAAACTTCCTGCAGGTGCTCACGTTTGAGTATTGCCGCATGAAGAAAGAAAGTAAACCGCTGAAAATCTGCGAGAACTGCGGCAGGTATTTTATCCCGTCTAAACGGAGTGACGGTATATACTGTCCTGCGCCGTCTCCACAGAATCCTGAAAAACCA
Organism: uncultured Clostridia bacterium; assembly: GCA_947365965.1. GTDB lineage: Bacteria > Bacillota > Clostridia > Oscillospirales > Oscillospiraceae > Pelethomonas. The sequence goes on along the minus strand of CANAZG010000138.1, from coordinate 3,480 downwards.
TGCAGCGAAGTCGGTGCCAATTTTCGCCAGACGGTGAAAAGACGTCGTGATCCTGTGGAACGGAAGCACCACAACAATTTATGCCGTCTTCAGAATATGGTGCGCAGGCTGACAGAAACAGGAGCTTCTAAGGATCACATTGCGAAGTACCAAACGGAACTCCAACAAGAGAAAAAGAAATACTTGTCTGAAAAGTACGCGGATGGAGGTAACGGCAATAAGTGAGAAAACTGGAATTAGTAACGATGTCCTGATTGAAATTGTCCACAGCATCAAGGACATAATCGTGGCGCTGATAGATAGAGCGTTTCCGAGAGGATCGCACAAGCAGGACGAGTACGAAAAAATATATAACCAATGAATCATCTCGGAAAGGAAACCATTATGGGAATCGTTAAGATAAAGGATGATGTTCCAATTTTTGATATGTACGGTTCCTTAATGACGGAGTTTGATGGTTGGGAATGGCACACACATCCACCTGACGCTGCCGGAGGAGATGATCGGCACACCTTTCCGGCCCTGGCAGGAGGAAGCTGTACCTGAGGTACTGCACTCCTGCCAGGACGGGGACTACTACCTGGAGGTTTTAGATGTGTTCAAAAACCGTAAATTTATCAGAACAGAATATGACTCGCGCTGATGGTCAGCGCACAGCGTTCAAGGGTGTGCCAGCAGGCACCTCCGCCTCCTTTATGCATAATCTCGCAGGGGCAACATCATAAGGAAGTACATCCAAATTGCACCACTGTCTACAAAGAGGTCTGCAAAGATTTTTTAGACAAATTTTGATAGTTTATAGCCGTTTCTACTCCTTTTCATTTACTCTCCGGCACTCTTTGAAAACAGTGTTTCCACGTGTTCCACATCTGTCTGTGGCTGTTTATGTGGTCAGGAGGATCGACGCTCCGGAAGAGGCACCCTATAAACACAACGAAACGCTGTGTAATCCGCTCGATTTTTACCTCTGTATTTCTCCGTTTTAGATTGCAATTTTCTATCGACTTTCGCCTCCTATTTCGGTATTGTGTTGCTTGCAAAAGCCCCACAAAACACTGAAAATTAGGAGGAAAATGTATGACCAACATGAAAAAGCGCATTGCCGCCACACTGACAGCAGCTATCCTCACAACTGTCCTCACTGTCCCCGCCATGGCAACGGAAACGCCCGACAAATCCGTCCGGGTGAGCAGTTACAAGGGAAGTACCCTGGAGGTAGGAGACCGTAGCGGACTCATCATCGGTCCCAGCGGTGCAAACTACACTGTGACTTCCAGCAACCCAGACACGGTAGCGGTGGAACAGGTGCTGACCTTCTGGGTTGCCATTGCCAAAGCGGAGGGGATCGCAGAGATCACCGTCTCCAACAGCGCTGGAGAACGTGGGACCGTAATACTGACGGTTGGCTCCGCAGCCCCCGCTGCGCCGGAAGCCCCCGCCAGCGGGGACAGCGCCGGCCTGACAGACAACCTGGAGATACGGCAGGAGATGATCTGGCTCATCAACCAGACCCGAAAGGACAACGGAGTGTCGGAACTGCCGGTCAGCGAGGCCCTAATGAATGCCGCCCAAGCCTGCTCCGACCGGCGCTACACATGGCATCACGCCCTGGAGGAAAGCCAAGCCGCTGTTGACGCCGGTTACCCCTATGGCTTCGGTGACAACCTCACCGTGTTCACCGGCACAGCCGACGCAGCCCAACGCGCTGTCGACAACTGGATCAACTCTCCTGGCCATTTTCAGACGATGATCGACCCGAGATGCGACTGCATCGGCGTAGGCGTGACCCAGTACGATGGCATCACCTACTGTTACATGTTCGTCGGGATACCCAACAGCGTCAACTTCTATGCATGAACCAAATAGCAACCAGGAAGGGCCATCCAGGAAACTGGACGGCCCTTCCACGTGGCGGCACAGAGTATAGACAGGAAAATACAACACCGGGGAGCAGATTTACTGCTCAGATATTGCGTACCAGTAAACAAGGAATTAAACCCTTTTATCAGCCACAAAGGATTATAAAAGGAGCTCCCATTCTTGATGTGCGATCTCATATTTTGAAAAAGTCCTTGACAAATTCGTCTACACGATGTAATCTATACAAGAGACTACACCGCGTAGACAGGAGGCTGTACTTATGGCAGAAATTCAATTAGGGGCTGTGGAGGCCCGCTTTGCGGACATCATCTGGGAGAGGGAGCCCGTGACATCCGCCGAACTGATTAAACTGGCCGCAGCGGAACTCACCTGGAAGCGGACAACCACACATACGGTACTGCGCCGGCTCTGCGACAAGGGCCTGTTTCAAAACAATAACGGTGTGGTGACTTCTCTTTTGTCCCGGCTGGAGTTCTATGCCCTTCACAGCAAAAAGTATGTGGACGAGACCTTTGCGGGCTCACTCCCCGCTTTTCTAGCCGCATTTACCAGTGAAAAGAAGCTGACAGCCGAGGAAATCACCGAGATTCGTGCGCTGATCGACAGGGCAGGTGAATGATATGAGCGATCTATTCCTGAACATTCTGAACATGAGCATTGCCGCAAGCTGGCTGATTCTGGCGGTGGTGCTGCTACGGTTCCTGTTGAAGAAGGCACCGAAGTGGATTGCCGTCCTTTTGTGGGGAATCGTTGCTCTGCGGCTAGTGGTTCCCTTCTCCTTTGAGAGCGCATTGAGCCTGATTCCCAGCGCCGAGACCTTCAACGCCCATAACATCCAGTATGAGACGCCCGCCATCAGCAGCGGCATCCCCGCCGTCAACAATGCGGTCAATCCCGTTCTGGGCGAAACATTTGCTCCCAACTCTGTTGGTAGCATCAACCCGCTCTATATCTGGACACTTGTTGTGTCGGCAATCTGGCTCGTTGGCATCGCCGCCATGCTGCTCTATGCAGTCATCAGCTATGTGCGGGTGCGTCAGAGCGTTGCGGAAAGAGTGCCCTATGAGGGAAACATCTTTCTGTGCGACTATGTGAAGTCTCCGTTTATCCTGGGGCTGGTCAGGCCCAAAATCTATCTGCCTTCCAGTATGGACGAGGCGGCTATGGGGCCGGTAATTGCCCACGAAAAGGCGCACCTGGCAAGGCACGACCACTGGTGGAAGCCGCTGGGCTTTCTGATCCTGACGGTTCACTGGTTCAATCCCCTGTGCTGGATTTCCTATGTGCTGCTGTGCCGGGACATTGAGCTGGCCTGTGACGAAAAGGTTATCCGGCAGATGGATTTGGATGGGAAGAAGCAGTACTCCACCGCTCTGCTGGAGTGCAATACTGGACGGCGGCTGGTGACCATTTGCCCGCTGGCCTTTGGAGAGGTTGGCGTAAAAGAACGGGTGAAAAATGTGCTGAATTACAAAAAACCGGCGTTTTGGCTCATTGCTGTGGCGGTTGTCGCCTGTGGGGTGGTGACGGCGTGCTTTGCGACAAATCCGGTGACAGAAGAACCCAGCACACCAAATGCGGAACGTCCAACTTTGATCG
>CANAZG010000137.1 GCA_947365965.1 uncultured Clostridia bacterium | reverse complement strand
CGCCGCAGCCGGGCCATGTTCACGGTCAGGGTGTTCTCGTCCACAAAGCTGTCCGTCTCCCACAGCTTACGCATGAGGGTGTCCCGGGACACGGTGCGGCCCTTCTGCTCCAGCAGCACCTGGAGGATGCGGTACTCGTTGCGGGTCAGCTCCAGCTTCTGTCCCTGGTAGGCCAGGGTGTTGTCCCCTGTATCCAGCACAGCCCCTCGGCTCTCCAGCAGGGGCGGTGCGCTGCCGAAGTCGTAGGTCCGGCGCAGCAGGGCCTGGACCTTGGCGGAGAGTACCTCCAGGTCAAAGGGCTTGGGGATGAAGTCATCCCCGCCCATGTTCATGGCCATGACAATGTTCATGTTGTCGGAGGCGGAGGAGAGAAAGATGATGGGGATGCGGCTGAGCTTACGAATCTCCGTGCACCAGTGGTAGCCGTTGCGGTAGGGCAGACCGATGTCCAGCAGGACCAGATGAGGCCCAAAGGCGGAGAACTCCTCCATCACCCGGGTCAGATCCCCGGCCCGCCGGGCCTCCCACCCCCAGGAGCCGATATGCTTGACCACCGCGCCGGCGATGGCGTCGTCGTCCTCCACCAGGAAAATCTTGTACATGAATGCGCCTCCGTTTATTGGGATGAGGGGGTTGAAAAATTTTTCTTCTATCATACCCCTTTCAAGGCCGGATGGCAAGAGGATTGTGGGGAGAGGGCAGCTACAGCAATGTAGGAGTACAATACATTGGGGACAGAAGCGTGGTCGAAACTGATCCGGAACTGCGCCTGTTTCAGTATACCGCCATTGACGAATTCTACAGGCTCCGCTTCCTGGCCGCCTATCCGGAGCAGTCCACCTACTCCTCCGCCGATTTCCTGAAACGGCTGGTAAAATAGTATGCCTGAAGAGGTGCCTATGTGGAGTGTGTCCAGGCCGAGAACATTTTTTCATTACAAAGTGTTTTTCCAACAGTACGCGGGATATCCAGACCCTTTTTGAGAAAACTGCCGCTGAGTTGGGTGTTCAGCATAAGCTTATTCGCCCCTACACGCCCAGGCATAATGGCAAGATGGAGCGCAGTCTCCAGGAAGAGCAGAAACACTTTTATGCTATTCATTTTTTCTTCTCTCCGGATGACTTTGAGAAATAACTCGCTATTCATAACCGATGCTCCAACAACTTGCCGATGAAGCCGCTCCGCTAGCTTTCTCCCCTTGACTTCCAAGTTGTTTGACAAACTTACAATCTTTTTTGCAAAATATATTCGCAAATCTTTCTTGCAGCGTTCTCTTCCCGCTCACTTCCCACTTTTGAAAATCATTATCTTGGACGCCGCATAATTTAAGATAATTACTGCCACATTGGATACCGTTTTAACCGCCACGTCATTCCAACATAAAAGGTCCACAAAAACATACATAAAGCACCAGTCCATGATTCCAGTACCAAAGCGACATAGGAAAAAGGAGCCGGCCTCCTTCGCCACTCCCTTTCCCGTGTGAACTTCGCTGTGAAAAACCCATTTTTTGTTTGTAATATACGCAAAGAGAACAGCGGCAATCCACGCAATCCATGTGCTGTTCATAGTGCCCAATCCAATGAGATGCGCCATCATCCAATAGGCCGCAATATTAAGAATTGTGGTCAGCACACCGAATATTCCATATGCGATAATATCTTTGTACTGGTTATATATTTTCTTAATATCCATCTTCTACCCCGCCTTCGCGCCTATCTCTCCTATTTACTGTATCTATTCTTCACCATACATCTTTTGGTGCTATCCACAACCCAAAATACGCCCTTATAAATCAGGATCAGTCCCGTCCCGCAAACTAATGTAATGACCAAGTTCACCGCAAAGCATATCGCCAGAGTTACACTGGGGCCATACGGAAGGAAATGAGGATATACATAATAAATAATAGACGAACCAATTCCCTGCGAGAAATAAAATGGCAGCGCATTCTTTCCAACAAAACGAATGGCGGAGCAATATTGTACAATAGCGTCTATCTTCCCGCGGAAATAAACGGCCGTCACAACAGAAAGGAGCGACGCAACAAAATACATCAGATGTGGTGGAAATTTTGCATTTTGCAAGCCCTTTGCTGGAATTTGAAATGCACGACTGACAAGAAACCATAGGATAATTATCGCGGCACATAGCGCTAAATACTGCCACAGTCTCCCCTTGAAGCGACAATCGGCGAGAAGGTAGCCCAGAAGAAAAAATGATATATAAAAACAGAAATTTCTACTAAGCCCGAAATAGGTCGATTGATTTGTTACCGAAAACCAAGCAACGCCAACCAGCAAAAAAGTTATGATCCTGATATATATATATTGGTCACTTTTTTCAGCACTTCTCCTTAAGAGTACAGTCAAAATGCTTCCAACGAGTGTAACAGGAATCCACATGGGCATAAACCACAGCGATCCCGCAACAGCCGGCACATATGGTGTGTTCCCTGCAAAGACCATCTGGTAGAGCAGGTCCTGAACAGAAAAGGTACCAGGATGTAGTATCACATGACAGACAATATCCGTAATGATAATAAATACAATATACTGCATCCAGATTTTTAAGAGATTATCAAAGGTCCTCTTTATATTATCAGTATAAAATGCGCTCCATCCTGACAGAAATACAAACAATGGCACGTCAACCAGCAAAACCAGTGTGTATAGAATCCCCATATTGTCCGTCAGGTAGTTTTCTCCTGACCAATAGACGGTATGAATAAAAACAACACTGATTGTGGCTATTCCCCGATAAAAATCAAGATATATGTCTCTCGCTTTTGATTTCATAGCATTCCTCCTGAGTTTGTTAACCGACATCACTCAAAGCATTTCTTCCTCTAATATAAATGAAATCACATCCAAGGTATTACTCTGTCGCCCTGGACAAGAAACGCCTCCTCTGCCAGGGCCGCAAGGGGCGTATCTGTCAAGGAGTCTGAATAGAAGCGCCGAATGACCGCTCCTGGATACCGCTCAAAGAAGCGCCGTACTTTTTCCTTCCCCTTACAGTTTGCCCCCAAAATCTTACCGGAAGCCATATCCAACTCCGTGGCAATAGGAGAAGCAATCCCCAACCGCCGGCAAATCGGCGCAAGCAGAAACCCAGGGGATGCGGATATCACTACATCATCGTCCTGTCTCTGCTTCAAATACCACCCTTTTATCTTTGACTCCTGCGAGTCCCAGAAGGACTCTACCAATCTGTCCAGATCCCGGACTCCTATCATGAAGGCAAAAAAACGCTCTTTTAGCTCCTTGGTATCAATCCTGCCAATTTTGTGGAGGAAAACACCCCACATCTGTCCGAATATATATACGGACAGCTCTGGATGCCGCAATAAGCAGTACAGGTAAAAGTCTATTGTGCTGTCTCCGTCATAGATGGTTTTGTCAAAATCGTATACGTTCATCATAAAAAATACAAAATAAAGAACATTACCGCCAGATAGGATGTACAAAGAATCAGCAATCCTCTATCATGAATTAGGACCTCCACCGGATCACCGTCTGAATTGCCTTCTATGTCCATGCTGTAGCGCATGGTAATAAACAAAACAATGGGAATCGTAAGAATCAGACTGTTGCCTCCATAATGCTGTGTGGTGCGATCATCCATGCACCACAACGCATAAAAGGCATTTGCCAAACCAAGACACATATACATATTTTTGTTCAGAAATTCCGGATTGTAAAATTTCAGCACGGTTCTCGTCTCTTTTCCGCCTATACGTTGAAGCTCGTTGCGCCTTTTCCCTAATGAGAAATAAAGCGCCAGCGTAATGACGGTTAGGTAAAGCCAATTAGAAACAGATATTTCCGTCACAACCGCACCGTACAGGACCCGGAGCAGAAATCCGGAGGTCAGGATTGCTACATCCACCAGGGGAATATTTTTTAATCCCCAGCTATATGCAAGGTTCATCAACAAATAAAAAAGCAGCAACAAGCTGGAGCCGGGATAAAAGACAACTGCGTTACATACTGCTGCAATACTCAGCAGAATTACCGTCAAGAGCCATGCGCTGGCTACAGAAACTGCCCCAGAAGCGATAGGACGATTGCATTTGGTGGGGTGGTGTCGATCCTTTTCCAGATCCCGAATATCATTGATAATATAAACAGCGGAAGACACAAAGCAAAATGCGGTAAAGCCCGCAATTCCAGCGAGAAGCTTCCCTCTCTGAAATAGCAGTCCACTACAGGCTAAAGCCGCAAAAACGAGTCCATTTTTGATATAATGATGTACCCGCATCAGCTTTAGATATATTTTTACGGTTTTCATCCCTATACTCTCTCCATTCTCACTCTTTTCTTTGAGAGGCTTCCTGCTTTCAAAGAAGCCTTGTATTATGAGCTGTCATTGTATTAACTCAATTTTACAACCACTATATCGTTGATTGTGGCAATCGATCCTTCTGACGGGTAGCAGGGCATCTCCTGATACGCTGGAGTTGTCACTACATCCGCTATCTGCTCCTCTGTCGCCCAATTGTAAGGGCTATTAAGAAAATAGGCTAAAAACTGTTTTCGCGACCACATATTCAGCGCCTCTTCCGTGGTCAAGGCCCCTGTCATATGGGTGGGCGGAAAAGGGGCAGGCGACGAAGCATAACCTATCATAGCCACCGGCGTATCAGGCGTATAATTATTCTGAAGCTCTATCTTGGTGGTGAGGCGGCTAAAGTACGCATAGGTATTCTCATAGGTGAGATCCATAATTACATAGGTACGGTTGGTTATAATAATAAACTCATATGCAAACGCAGCTTGAAGCATTAGAAGCATCCCTGCTGCAAAGGCCGCCAGCCGAGGGGCAAGAGTGGGGTGGTATGAGGAAAATAGTGGCGCAAAGTCCCAGTAGGTAAGCGAATCCCCTAGAAGAACTGGGAAAAGAAGAGGAAGAATGGCCGAATAGGTCATTAAAATGTACACCGATTCCTTTCCGCTCATCACATAGACCAGATTGCAAGCCAGTGGTAAAATCGTTATCAACAGCAGTATTTCAGCCAACACAGCTAAATGCTTGTAAAGGCGGCGCCCCCAAAGAACAAGCGTTAATACAACCCCATCCGCCCAAAAACTAACGGTGGTCAGCTGCGAAAAAAATCGGCTATAAACCGGATTATGGAAATAATAGTCCCATAGGCCATAATAAGCATCCCCAAGACGCGTCAACAAGACGGATAGAGATAACTGTCCCATATTGGCGATCCCCTGATAATCCACCAGCTCCAATCCCGTTTTCCAGAGACATACTTTAAGAATCAAAAAATACAGCCCCATAGACAATGCCAGCCAGCCGACATAGCCCAGTCCAATGCGGAAAAAGCCCTTGAAGTCATCCTTCCAGCGGCCGTGGCAGGCATCCAAAAGCATTGCCAACACTAGCACAGCGGCAGCTAACGCGAAATATGCTTGATAGATTCCTGTGGCAAGCGCAAGGACAATCACACCTAGAAAAGAGGAAAAAACGCTTTCCCGGCGAATCAAAAGGCACGCTAACAGAGCCATCGCCATGGACAAAAAGTACTGAGATGCGGAAAACATGTAGGTATAGGTCGCTGTAACTACAGGAAAGGATACCATACACACAGACAGGAGAAGGGCCGCGAGCAGTTGTCGGACGCGGAAAAGAGCCGCCATCAGGGAGCAGGAAAGCGCCAAAAAAAGAGCCCCAACAATGCCATCCAGCCACGGACTGCTAAAATAACCGGCGATAGCTGTAACCGGATACAAGAGCCAGCGGCCATAAGCGGTGCCACCTGCCCATGTCGAAAAAAGTCCGTTGATATCATCATGATTAATAAATTTATTGGTGAACATATAGAGGTGCACCAGCAGTACAAGCAAAAAACTGGCTAGA
>CANAZG010000136.1 GCA_947365965.1 uncultured Clostridia bacterium | reverse complement strand
GTTTGAGTGAGAATGACAGACGGGGCGCACGGAAACTGGAGCACAGCTACTTCGCGCCAGAGCGGCAGCGGCATCTGGCTCACAGATATGACGCTGATTGCAGAGATGCGCTCAAAAAGCGGCAAATCTGGTGCGAGGGTACTTTTGCCACTCAGATGTACTGCGGACCAGGGTCAACGCCCAACTGCGGCGCGGTACTCCAGTGCAGACGGTCACAGTAGAGTTAGAGGGTTTCTCCTTTGATTTTGAATGGATGGAGTTCCGCAAAAACGGTCAGCTCATTAGAACTGAGCAAAACGGAACAGCGGCTGCTGCGGATACTAGTGGAAAACCGGGGCCGTGTTCTGTCACGTGAGACGCTGCTGGAGCGTGTGTGGCCGGACGGCGCGGAGTACATGGAGGAAAACGCCCTGTCTGTCATCGTCAAACGTCTACGGAACAAGCTGGAGGATACTCCCGCCAGGCCCCGCTTTCTGAAAACGGTCTATGGCATCGGCTACACCTGGGCGGTGAATTGACATGACATGGAGCACCGCTGTCATCGCTATTTTCGCGGCGGCCGCGCTGGCGGCGGCGGTATGGAACCGCCTCCACGCCAAGCGCGTCATGAAAAATCTGAACCGTATGCTGGACGGGGCCATGGCGGGGACCTTTCTGGAACAGGACTTCGACGAAAGCCTGCTTTCCGCCGTGGAGTCCCGGTTTGCCCACTATCTGGCCGCCAACGCTGTCTCCGCCCAGAAGCTCCAGGGGGAAAAGGACAAGATCAAGGCCCTAATCGCCGACATCTCCCACCAGACGAAGACCCCGGTGGCCAATATTCTGCTGTATACCCAGCTTCTGTCGGAGCAGGAGCTTTCCCCGAAGGGCCGGAACTGCGCCGCGGCCCTGGAGGGTCAGGTGGAAAAGCTGCGCGCTCTGGTGGACGCACTGGTGAAGACCTCCCGGCTGGAGGCGGGCATCCTGACCCTGCACCCCAAGGCGGGGCCGCTGACGCCCATGCCGGAAGACGCAGTCGCTCAGGTTCTCCCCAAAGCGGCGGACAAGGGGATCACCCTGACGCTGGCATCCACGGACACTCAAGCGGTCTTTGACCCCAAGTGGACGGCGGAGGCCCTGTGCAATCTGCTGGACAACGCGGTAAAACACACGCCCGCCAGCGGGACGGTTGCGGGCGAGATCATCCCCTCCCAGATGTTCTGCCGCGTCAACGTCACGGACAACGGCCCCAGCATCCCGGAGGCGGAGCCCGCTATCATCCTGACGAACGAGCCCACCAGGAATCTGGACAGCCGCACCAGCCAGGATGTCATGAGCCTGCTGAAGGTCACCAGCCAGCGGTTTGCCCAGACCATTATGATGATTACCCACAATGAGGAGATTGCCCAGATGGCTGACCGCGTCATCCGCATTGAGGACGGCCACATTGTGGTACGGGGGTGAGCGGCATGATCAATGTATCCAACGGAAGCTGTGTCCGGCGGCTTGGCGTTCGTTCCACAAAAGCGGCCCAGGCCCGAAACGCCGTCGCGGCGCTGGCGATTGCCCTGACCACGGTGCTGTTCACCTCCCTGTTTACCATCACCGCATCCATCAACTATTCCTACCAGCAGGAGAACTTCCGCCGGGCCGAAGGCGACGCCCACGGCACCGTGAAAAATATTACCTGGGAGCAGGCGGAGCAGTTCCGCCGGGACCCTCTGATTCAGAATTCCTATTGCCGTCTTTTTGTGGGAATACCCCACGACCCGCCTTTCAACAAGTCCCATGTGGAGGTCAGCTACATGGAACCCAACGGCGCGCCCCACTACTTCTGCGCCCCCGTGGAGGGCGCGCTTCCCCGGGAGAGCACCGTCGAGGCCGCGACGGATACCCACGTCCTGGCCCTGCTGGGCGTCGAGCCCAGGGTGGGCGCACAATTTACCATGCCGGTTACCCTGGACAATGGAACCGCCCGGCCCCACGCAATCCAGCGGACGTTCACCCTCTCCGGCTGGTGGGAGTACGACAGCGCCGTGCCCGCCAGCAACGTGCTTCTGCCCCGATCCGCCGCCGAGGAGATTTGCGCCCTGTCCAACAGGGGGCAGAACTCCATGACGGGCGCATGGAACCTGGATGTGATGTTTCAGAGCGCGGTGGGCATCCGGGAAAACCTGGGCGCGGTGCTGGGAAATTACGGCTATCAGCACACCGAGGCAGGGGCGGAAAATTACCTGGACATCGGCGTAAACTGGGGCTACACTGGGGAGCGGATCTCCGGGAATTTTGATCCCATGACGTTCGCCGCCATTGTGGCTATCCTCCTGCTTATCATCTTCACCGGGTACCTCATCATCTACAATGTGTTCCAGATCTCCGTCACCAATGATATCCGGTTTTACGGCCTGCTGAAAACCATCGGCACCACCGGAAAACAGCTCAAGCGCGTGATCCGCCGGCAGACGCTCCTGCTCAGTCTGGTGGGCATCCCTGCCGGCCTGCTCCTTGGCTTCGTGATCGGCAAACAAGCTGACGCCGCTCATCATGGCCCAGCTCTCTTACACCCACGCCTTCGTGTCCTTCAATCCTCTGATTTTTATCGGCGCGGCGGCGTTTTCCCTGCTGACGGCGTTTCTCTCCTGCGCGCGGCCTGGGCGGATTGCCGCCAGGGTTTCCCCGGTGGAGGCGGTGCGCTATGCCGAAATCGGACAGCAGTCCGGGAAGAAAAGCGGCAAACGGACAGTCAGGGCCGGCGCCGCCGGCGCATCCCTACCGAAAATGGCCTGGGCCAACTTGGGGAGGAGCCGAAGTAAAACGGTAGTTACCATCATCTCTCTGGCCCTATCGGTGGTGCTGATGAATCTGGTGTATACGTTTGCCAACGGCTTCGATATGGAGAAATATCTCTCCGGTCAAGTCGTCACCGACTTTGTCCTGGGCCACGCCGACTATTTCCAGACCGGCGCCAACTTCCGCTCGGCGGACCAGGCGCTTTTGTAGGAGATTATTGCCCAGGTCAGCGCTCGGGACGGTATCACCGAGGGAGGCCGGGTCTATGGCCAGGAGCAGTCTATCCAGGCCCTTCTGCCGGAGGAGTATTTCCGCCAGGACTACAGCAGGCACTATCCCGAAGAGGCGCTGGACAGCGTCGTCGCCTCCCAGGAGCATACGAGCGAGGGCGCTGTCGTGGGCATCACCCAACTCTATGGCCTGGAGGACTTCATTCTCGGCGAGATAACCGTGCTGGAAGGAGATACCACGCTTTTGTCCGACCCCAGCCAGAACGCCATTGCCGCCGTCTATTCCGCCGATGAGTATGGGGTGATTGATGAGAATGTCAACTGCTTCAAGGTAGGGGATACCGTGACCCTGCGCTATGTGGAGAAGTGGGTGAACGTTGATATGGACACCGGGGAGGAACTCTCCGCAGAGGAGACAGACGCACGCTGGGCACGGGGTGAAATGAACTATGTTCCCCAGGCCAAGGTCTATGAGGAAAAGGAGTACACCGTCTGTGCCCGGATCTCGATTCCCAGCGCCCTCACTTACCGCTACTCCACCCTTGGAGCCAGCGAACTGGCGATGGGAGCGGAGCTGTTCAAGCAGGATACCGGCACAAGCTCCGTCATGGCCTACGCGTTCAACACCGGCGAGGCGTCCAATGCCGCTATGGAGGATTTCCTAAAGGAATACACGAAGTCCGTCCAGCCCACCTGCGACTACGAGAGCAAACAGAGCAAGACTGCCGAGTTCGAGGGCTTTCGGAATATGTTCCTGACCATGGGCGGCACACTGGCAGGGATTATCGGTCTGGTGGGCGTGCTCAACTTCATCAACGCCGTGCTGACGGGCATACTTGCCCGGAAGCGGGAGCTGGCAATGCTCCAATCTGTGAGTATGACGGGAAAGCAGATGAATACCATGATAGTGTACGAAGGGCTGTACTACACAATGCTGTCCGCCGCCCTCTCTTTGGTCCTGAGCGCCGCGCTGGAGCCGCTGGTGGGATCACTCTGCTCTGCCTTTTGGTTTTTCACCTATCGATCTACCGTCCTGCCGGTTTTAACGGTAATACCGCTGTTTCTGATTCTGGGGATTCTGATCCCTCTGTTGGTATACCGTTCCGTTAACCGCCGCACCATTGTGGAGCGGTTGCGGGAGGCAGAGGGATGAGCCGCATTTTTATGCTATCAAAAATGAAACGCCCCAAAAATAGTGAACAGGACTTAGTAGCTGTTTGAAAATTGGAAATATGCCCAGCAGGGAGAGATTTTTTCGCCAGACGAAGCCAGTTTGACACAGGAATACTTTGTGTATTCCAAGGAAAGTTGGCAAAGTATGGTGGAAAAAGAGCCTCCCCTTGGGAGGAACTTCGTAAAGAAGTGCCACCCTTCGGCAACTTGTAAGGCATTTCTCTATTGGGTGGCTATGCCGTCCTTTTCTTACGCTTCTGCATGGCCTGATAGTAAGCCATATACTCCTGTTCCAATGTTTCCGGCTCCGGGGCTACCCACGGGCCAATGGTGTTGTAGTGGATGTCCACCCTCTGATGGCGTTTGCCGTCTATCTTCTCCGGCTTGGATACCACGATCTTGTCAATGAACTCGTGGACGATCTCAGGCATTAACTCCGTCAGCCGGGTCACCTATCTGGCCCGTTGGATGAACTTCTGTAAATCATCGGCTTTATCGGCGGCGGCGTTCAAGCTGTCCTCCAATGCTGGAATATCCACCTTTAACTGCCGCTGTTCATTTTCCAGCGATACCGTCAGCGTGGCGAAGCGCTCCTCGGACAGTAGGCCCTTGGTCATGTCCTCATAGCTTTTCTGAATAAGCTGGTCAATCTCCGCTACCCGCTGTTTGGTCCTGTCCAGTTCCCGCCGCTTCTCTGCCAACGCTTTCTTCTCTTGCAGGCCAAACCGTTCCATCTGCTCTTGGGCGAACCGTTTTTCATAGACCTGGATGTACCACAACAACCGCTGTAAACCCTCCAATACCAACTGTTCTACAATGCGTTCCCGGATGTAGTGTGCGGAGCATACGCTGGAATTTTTGCGATAGCTGGAACAAAAGAAATATGCTTGTGGCTGTTTGCTGCTCTTACTGCTCCCGTAATACAGCTTCTCCCCACAGTCAGCGCAGTAGAGAAGCCCGGAGAACATACTCACAATGCCGGTTCGATTCGGTCTGCGACGGTGCTGGCGGAGATTTTGGACGAGGGCAAAGGTCTCCCGGTCAATGATGGCGGGGTGGGTATCGGGAAATACCTTCCATTCCTCTTGTGGTTTGTCCAGTCGCTTTTTATTTTTGAATGACTGGCTGAAAGAGCGAAAGTCACTGTGTCCCCAGTATACTCCTGTCTGTCCAGAATGTTCGCAACGGTTGCGGAACACCAGTTATACGGGTATGCTGGGGGCTTGGTGGGGCAGTTTACGCCAATGCTATGCAGATACTCGCTGGGGGTCATCACGCCCTCAGAGCGCAGTTTCTTGGCGATTTGAGTAGGCCCCAGGCCGCTGATCGACAACTGGAAGATTTGCCGCACTACCTCTGCCGCCGGCTCGTCCACGATCCACTTGTTCTTGTCCTCCAGGGCTTTTTTGTAACCGTAGGGGGCGCTGGTGGTCAGCGGTATCCCGGCGTTGCCACGGCTTTGCATAACACGGCGTACCTTGTCGCTCGTATTCTTTGCGTGCCATTCATTAAACAGGTCTTGCATGGGCACAATGTCGCTTACTCCATTGGCGGTGTCGATATTGTCCATGATGGCGATATAGCGGATATTCAGCCGGACAAAATCTTCTTCCAGAAGCTGGCCAACCACAAGGCGGTTGCGGCCCAGCCGGGAATGGTCTTGCACCACCAAATTTGCCATAAGGCCCTGTTCTGCCAACTCCATGATCTCCATGAAAGCCGGCCTTGCGAAAGCTAAAGTTAGATAACATAACTTCCTGAGAAAGAAAATTCATGCTTTACAGA
>CANAZG010000135.1 GCA_947365965.1 uncultured Clostridia bacterium | reverse complement strand
ACCAGCTGGGGGGCGGCTTCTGCCGCTACAGCACGGACGCCGCCTGGCGGCTGCCCCACTTTGAGAAGATGCTCTACGACAACGCCCTGCTGGCCTACGTCTACCTGGAGGCCTACGCCCAGACAGGCCGCCCCCTGTACCGGGAGACGGCCTGCCGCACGCTGGACTTTATGCTGCTGGAGCTGCGCCTGCCCGGGGGCGGCTTTGCCGCCGCCCTGGACGCGGACAGCGGCGGCCGTGAGGGGGCCTTCTACCTCCTCACGGCCCGGGACGTGGAGGAGGTCCTGGGGGTGGGGGAAGCTGCGGCCTTCTGCCGCCGGTTCGGCATCGGGACAGAGGAGAGCATGCCCCAGCTGCTGGACGACGGGCGGTTTGAGAGCGCGTGGCGGGAGAACGCCTCCGCCTGCGCCCGGCTGGCGGCCTTCCGCCGCCGCCGTCACCGGCTCCACCGGGACGAGAAGGTCCTCACCGCCTGGAACGCCCTGGCCATCGCCGCCCTGGCCAAGGCCGGGCGGGTGCTGGGGGAGACCCGATACCTCCGGGCGGCGGAGGACGCCCGGCTGTTCCTCAAGACCCGGCTGACCCGGCCCGACGGACGGCTCTATCTCCGCTGGCTGGACCGTGAGCCGGCGGTGGAGGGCCAGCTGGAGGACTACGCGCTGTACTGCTGGGCTCTGCTGGAGCTGTACGGGGCCAATTTCTCCGTGTCCTGCCTGCGGGAGGCGGCGGGCCTGGGGGACCGGATGGCGGAGCTGTTTTTGGACCGGGATGCGGGGGGCTTCTACCGGGTGGGCCAGGACGGCGAGGTGCTCATCGCCCGTCAGAAGGAGGTCTTTGACGCCGCCATGCCCTCCGGCAACGCTGCGGCCGCCCTGGCGCTGGTGGGGCTGGCCCGGCTCACCGGGGAGAGCCGCTTCCGGGCCCTGGCCGGCCGGCAGCTCAACTGGCTGGCCGGTCAGGCGGGGGACTACCCCTCGGAGCAGTGCTTTGCCCTGCTGGCCATGGCGGAGGCCCTGTACCCGGGCCTGGAGCTGGTGTGCGTGTCCGCCGGGGAGGTTCCGGACTGGCTGGCCGGGGTGGGGGAGGCCTACCACCTCACCGCCCTGGCCAAGACGGCGGACAAGGCCCGGGGGCTGGCCCGGGTGGCTCCCTACACGGCGGACTATCCCATCCCGGCGGAGGGGATCCGGCTGTACCTGTGCCGGGAGGGGGCCTGTCAGGCCCCGGCGGACACCCTGGAGAGTCTGCGGCGGCTGCTGGCGGACCGGGTCTACGCCCTCTCCTGAATCAATTTCACTCGTTGACGGAATTGCGGGTCACGTACCAGCCGTCCTCCAGGAAGGAGAGATTGACGCACATGGACTGGTCCCACTGAATCGTCAGTTCGCCGTCCGCTTTGTTCCAGATATCGGCGGTGTACCAGAGGGTCACGGAGCCGTCGGAGAACCGGAGGCCGCTGTCAAAGGCGTAGGTCCGCAGCTCCGTGTCCCCCCGCTGGCTGTAGTAGGCGTCGTACTCCGGGAGGTAGCGGCCCAGGCCCTCCCCCGCCTGTGCGATCACGCCCTCCGCCTCCTCCCGGACCAGGAGATAGCTGTCAAAGAGGTAGTCCGCCATGTAGTCCGTGGTCAGCTTCCGGCCGTCCAGCTCCATGGGGCCCAGGGTTGCCCCCTCGGCCTCCGTCATGTCCGCGAAGGACCCGCTGTGGTCATAGAAGAGGATGGGCAGATAGTCCGCCAAATCCTGGAAGTTCTCCTGAGCGTAGGGGAAGCGGAGGAGGCCGTTGCGCTCCGGGGCGTTGAAGTAGTCCGCAAAGGCCGCCAGCTCGTCCGCCGTCAGCACCGCATAGCTGCCGCCCCGCCAGTCGTTGGCCGGATGGTCAAAGGATTCGGAATAGACCGGGCCGCTGGCCAGGCTCAGGTCCTGGGTGTCCCGCCGGGCCAGGTACAGCTGGCCGGTATGGTCATAGGCGTAGTACTCCGTATAGTACTCGGGCCCCGAATGGGTCTCGCATATCAGCTGCCGGTTCTCCCCGTCCACGATCATGGGCCCCAGGAGCCAGAAGGCGAAGTCAAAGCCCCCCGTGTCCGGGTTATAGGTCCAGTAGTAGTAGGGCAGGTTGTAGGCGGTGACCGCGGCCTGGAGGCCCAGGTCCAGATACCCGTCAAAGTTCACGTCCTCCAGGACGAGGCCGCCGTCTGGGGTCCAGCTGTCGGTGCAGGCGCTGGGCTCCGATGTATCCCAGGCCGGATGGATGAGGGTGGCGGCCTCCAGGACGGAGAGCTCCTGGGGCGTGCCGCCGTAGGGGGTCCACAGGATCCTGCTGATCCCCCAGCTGCCGCCGGTGGAGGGACGGCGGCCGTAGAGCTCGATAAGTCCGGTCACCCCCCGGCCCAGCTCCGCCCGGTCCGTGTAGAGCAGGGCGTCCCCGGACCACTGTACGCTCCGGATCTGCCAGATGGGGGCCTCGCTGCCCTCCACCCGCTCCTGCCGTGCCAGCAGCCGGACGGACTGGTCCTCGCAGGTGGTCTCCAGCAGGAGGCTTGTCCCATTTTCAAAGGCGTACAGGGTGTTCACCCCGCCCTGGGCGGTGAGGCCAAACTCTTTGGACAGGTACTCCAAGGCCGCATTTTGGGGATCGGCGGCCCAGGTGTTGTGGCCGTCCAGATAGGCGGAGACGAACGCCTCCGTCCGGTAGGGCCAGCCCTCCGCGTCGGAGAGCTGCATTCCGTAGGAATAGCACACCACGTACTCCTCCCAGGTGTATCCGGCGGTCTCCACGGCCCAGGGGCGGGTCTCCCCCTCGTGCCACATGCCCCCGCTGTCGCCGCCGGGCTCCTGGCCCAGAATGCCCCAGCCCTCCCGGACCACCGGCTCCCCGCCGGCAAGCTCCAGCCGGTAGCCCAGCCGCCAGGCGCTGTAGGCTGTGCCGTCCACGGTCCAGGACCCCTGAGCGGTGAGGTAGTCCAGGGTCTGGCCCGTGACCTCCGCCCCCTGCTCCTGGGAAAGACGCGCCGCGTCCCTCTCCATGATGCTCCGGGCCCAGCGCTCCTCGTCCGGGAGCTCCGGGCCGCCGGGGTCCGTTGGCGCGCTGGTATCCGCCGGTGCGCGGCTCTCCGGCGGAGCCTGCCGCAGGCCGAAGGTGCAGGCGGCGGCCAGGGTAGCCGTCAGCGCCAGGGCCAGGGCCGCCGCGCCCCACCGGCGGCCTCGAACGCCCAGAATATTGCGGAACCGCTCCCGCATGACCCCCGCCCCGCCGTAGAAGTGGGTGGACAGGGAGGAGCGGCCGAGGAGGCCCTTCTGCCGCCGGAGACTGGCCAGAAGGGTCTCGCTGTAGGCCTGGCGGTCTGCGGGCTCCGCACCGGCCATCACCAGATCGTCGCACGTCAGCTCCAGATCCGCCTCCGCCTCCCGGACCAGCAGGTGGACCAGGGGATTGAACCAGTGGAGGCTCACCGCCCCCAGCAGGACCAGCTTATACCACAGGTCCCGCCGCCTGTAATGGGTGAGCTCGTGGCGGAGGATGAACCCCAGCTCCCGCTCCCCCCAGTCCTCCCCGGGCAGCAGGAGCCGGGGACGGAGGAGACCCGCCAGCAGAGGGGATCCGGCGGCGGAGGATATCCGCAGAGCGGGGGGCCGCTTGATCCCCAGATCCCGGCACAGGCCGGCGTAGATCCGGGCCGTGTCCTGGGAGGGGCTCCGGCTCCAACGCCGGGCCCGATGGAGAAACAGCGCCGTGCCCAGAAGCCGCCACAGCCCCCAGACCGCCCCGCCGGCCAGCCACACCCGGGGCAGGACCGCGTCCAGGTCCACCCGCCGGACCGTCTCCGCCGGGACCGATGGCGCAGCTCCGCTCCGGCGGAGGACAAGGCCCTCCTCCCGGCTGATAGACATCCGGGGCACCTCGACAACCACCGGGGGCTCCGCCGCCGGCAGGACCGCCGCGGTCCGGGGGGCCAGCTTTTCCCACTGGACCGGGGCCAGCAGGAGCAGGGCCGCCATGACCAGCCACACCCAGTACCGCCACCGGGCGCTGTAGCGCCGGTCCAGGGCCGGCTTCAGAGCCGTCAGGAGCAGGGCTGCCGCCCCCACCACCGCGCTCCATTTTACGGTATCCAACAGCAGTTCCATGTCTACTTCCCCTCCAATTCGTCCAGATACCGGCGCAGATCCTCCAGGTCCTTCTCCCCGATGGCCCGGCCGTCGTAGAGGGCGGCCACCATGTTGGGGAGGCTGCTGCCGTAGAGCCGGTCCATGATGCCCCGCCCCTCGGCGGCCTTGTAGGCCCCCTCGGAGACCAGAGGCCGGTACCAGTTGGTCCGTCCCTGCTTCTCGCAGGCTAAAAATCCCTTGTCTGTCAGCCGGTTCAGGGCCGTGAGCACCGCCGGCAGGGTCCAGTCCCGGCTCCCTCGCAGACGCTGGTGTACATAGGCCGACTGCACCGGCTCCCCCGCTTCCCAGATGTGGAGCATGATCTCCAGCTCCGCCTCTCCCAACCGCTTCATGGCTGTCCCTCCTTTATGTGTATGTTATACGATTGTATAACTTAACTTTATTATACAACCGTATAATATAAAACGCAAGTTACAGTGTGGTTACAAATGCTCATGTACGGCAAAGAAGCAAGCAAACCAAAAACAGGGGATGGACTGCCAGTCCCACGCTATTCCGAACCAATTTGCCCTGTCTCTCGGCACTGTTTCATAAATGCCCCGACCATTCTTTCATTTTACAGACTCTGCCCACCGCACCCCTGTTACAATAAACCGCCCTGTTCCTCCATGCTCTTTATAAAATGGAACAACAATAACGGACAGCCCGCGTCGGCGGCATAAGTTTTTGAGGAATCAGGCTCCACATTGAGGTCCGTCGGCCTTTGTAAACCGGGTATTCTATTGTGCATTTGATCCCTTCGCCCTCCTTGGGAGCGCCTGCCAAAAATAATCCTTGACTCCCATCCATTTCTATGGTATAATCAGCAACTGCGTGGAAAAGTCCGCGAATTTTGGCGTGTCAAACAGGAGGAGTCCACTTGCAGCTCAAAAGGCTTTCCACAACGGCTCGCGTGATCGGCGTCAAGCAGTCCCGGCGCGCTATCCGGGACGGACTTGCCAAGGAGGTGTTTCTGGCCTCCGATGCGGACCCTGAGCTGATAGCGCCCCTGCTGGCCATGTGTCGGCGGGGGGACATTCCCGTCACTACCCAGTATACCATGCGGGAACTGGGACAGGCTGCGGGCATTCAGGTGGGAGCCGCTGTGGCGGCCCTGCTGTAACGCCTGCCATAAAATTTGGTTTTTTCGGGATATTTTGCCGGTATCCTGTAAAAAATAAATCGGAGCCCTTCGCTCCCATTCTTTCAAGAAAGGAGAAAACTATGCCTACTTTCAACCAGCTGGTTCGCAAGGGAAGAGAGCAAGCGACCTACAAGTCCAACAGTCCTGCCATGCAGTACGGGCTCAACACCCTCAAGAACAAGGAGACCGATCTGCCCTCTCCCCAGAAGCGGGGTGTGTGCACTGCGGTGCGTACCCAAACCCCCAAGAAGCCTAACTCCGCTCTGCGGAAGATCGCCCGTGTGCGCCTGACCAACGGCTACGAGGTCACCGCCTATATCCCCGGCGTGGGCCACAACCTGCAGGAGCACTCCGTGGTGATGATCCGCGGCGGCCGTGTCAAGGACCTGCCCGGCGTGCGTTACCACATCATCCGCGGCACTCTGGACACCCAGGGCGTTCAGGGGCGTATGCAGGCCCGGTCCAAGTACGGCGCCAAGCGCCCCAAGTCCAAGTAATCTCCGCCCATAGGGACGGAGGCTGGACCTGCACGGGTCTCAGCGCTTTGCCGAAAAGGTTGACATAGTTTTTTCAAAATAAACTGTGACCTCTTTGGCAGGCAGAACGCCAAGGTGAAGGACCCGCCCTTCGGCCGCATCCGCGTCCGGACCGCCGGTCCCCAAGCCGGCACAACAGCCGCCTTGGTGAGTACCTATGATTTCATAAAATTTCAT
>CANAZG010000134.1 GCA_947365965.1 uncultured Clostridia bacterium | reverse complement strand
CGGGGGATTGAAAAAAAGCTTATCGAGGACGCCGGGTGGCCCTTCCGGGCGGTGGAGGTGTCTAATTTCCACCGCTCCCTCCGGCCCCGGGAGATCCGGCACAATCTGGTGTCCCTGCGCAACTTCCTCCGCTCCCCCGGGGAGGCCCGCCGCCTGCTGGGGGAATTTCCCGCAGATCTGGTGGTGGGCACCGGGGGCTACGCCAGCTATCCCATGATCCAGGCGGCCTCCAAGCTGGGGATCCCCACGGCCATCCACGAGTCCAACGCCATTCCGGGCCTCACCACCCGGCTGCTGGAGCGCCACACGGACCTCATCATGGTGGGCTTTGAGGAGTGCCGGAAGAACTACAAAAACCCGGAGAAGGTGCTGGTCACCGGCACGCCGGTCCGGGGGGACTTCTTCCAGCTGACCAAAAAGGCGGCCAAGGAGAAGCTGGGCATGGACGACGGCCGTCCCCTCATCGTCTCCTTCTTCGGCAGCCTGGGGGCCTCGGAGATGAACCGGGAGATGGCCCGGTTTTTGGCCCTGGAGAGGAAGGAAGGCCTGCCCTTCCACCACGTGCACGGGGCCGGGGCCGTGGGCTGCCGGCGCATGGGGGAGTATCTGTCCGAGGCCGGGGTGGACCTGGAGGGGACCGGGGCCCTGGAGGTGCGGGAGTACATCCAGGACATGGGGGTCCTCATGCGGGCGGCGGATCTGGTGATCTGCCGGGCCGGGGCCAGCACCATCAGCGAGCTCACCGCCCTGGGCGTGCCGGCCATCATCATCCCCTCGCCTAATGTCACCAACAACCACCAGGAGTCCAACGCCCGGGTGCTGGAGCGGGCCGGGGGGGCGGTGGTGGTGCTGGAGAAGGACAGCAGCGGCCGGCTCCTCTACGACGCCGCCTGCCAGATTCTCAACAGTCCGGATCGGCGGCGGGAGATGAGCCGGGCCATGTCGGAGCTGGGATCCATCGACGCTGCGGAGCGGATCTACGCCGCCGTCACAGCCCTGGCGGGGAGAAAGTAGCAGTTTCCGCCCATCCGCATACCATGGATTAGTCTGGAAAAATCCATGTGCGGAGGGGTAGTTATGAGCCATATCGTTATCGAAGGGGGCCGAAGGCTGGAGGGGACGCTGACCGTCCAGGGGGCGAAAAACAGCGTCCTGCCCATTCTGGCGGCCACCATCCTGCACCCGGGGCGGACAGTGCTCCGGGGCTGTCCCCACCTCAGCGACGTGGAGGCCAGCATCCGTATTCTCCGCCACCTGGGCTGTGAGGCCCGGTGGGAGGGGGAGGCGCTGACGGTGGACGCCAGCGCCATGAGCCGTGGGGATGTGCCCGACCATCTGATGCGGGAGATGCGCTCCTCGGTCATCTTCCTGGGGGCCATTCTGGCCCGCCTGGGCTGGGCGGAGATGTCCTATCCCGGCGGGTGCGAGCTGGGCCCCCGGCCCATTGACCTGCACCTGACCGCCCTGCGGCAGCTGGGGGCGGAGCTGACGGAGGAGGGGGGAGCCCTCCACTGCTCGGCCCGCCGTCTGACGGGTCGGGAGATCGCCCTGAGCATGCCCAGCGTGGGAGCCACGGAGAACGCCATTCTGGCCGCCTGCGGCGCGGAGGGGGAGACGGTCCTGCTCAACGCCGCCCGGGAGCCGGAGATCACAGACCTCCAGGACTTCCTGTGCGCCATGGGGTGCCGGGTGCGGGGGGCGGGCAGCTCCACCATCTGCGTCCTGGGCCGGCGGCAGACCAGGGACGCTGTACATACCGTCATGCCGGACCGGATCGCAGCCGCCACCTATCTGGCCGCTGCGGCGGCCGCCGGCGGCGAGGTGGAGCTGCGGCGGATCAACTACCGCCACCTGTCCACGGTCACCGCCGCCCTCCACGAGGCGGGGTGCCAGATCGCCGGCGGCGAGGGGACGCTGACCCTGCGCTCCAACGGCAGCCTTCGGTCCGTACCCACCGTGCGCACGGCCCCCTATCCCGGGTTTCCCACGGACGCCCAGGCGGTGCTCATGGCGGCGCTGCTGCGCAGCCGGGGGGCCACGGTGTTCGTGGAGAACATCTTTGAGAACCGCTACCGCCATGTGGATGAGCTGCGCCGCATGGGCGCGGACATCAGCGTGGCGGACCGGGTGGCGGTGGTCACCGGCGTGCCCCGCCTGTGCGGGGCCAGCGTCCGGGCCACGGACCTCCGGGGAGGGGCGGCGCTTCTGGTGGCCGGTCTGGCGGCGGAGGGCGTCACCAGGATCGGAGACATCCAGCACATCCAGCGGGGCTACGAGGACCCGGTCCGGGACCTGGGCCTGCTGGGGGCCCGCATTGCCCTGGAGGAGGAATAGGGCCTCTGAAGGCGGCGCATACTGCGAAAAATACCTCTTTTTAAGAATGAGAGAGGAAGGGAGGGGGCGCGATGCCCAAAAAGCGCAAAACCCGCCGCAGGCGGCGAAGAGGCGGACTGGGGCGTCTCCTGCGCCCCCTGTCGGTTCTGCTGACGGCGGTGGCCGTGGTGGCGGCGCTGACCATGTTCTTCAAGGTCAGCACTGTGGAGGTCACCGGCAGCAGCCGCTACCAGGCCGGGGAGGTAGCCGCCGCCTCCGGCGTGGAGCTGGGGGACAATCTGGTGCTGCTGGACAAGTACCACATCGCCCAGCGCATCTACACCGAGCTGCCCTACGTCACCGAGGCCAGGATCAACCGGAAATTTCCCTCCACCCTGGTCCTGGACGTGACGGAGACCAGCGCCGTGGCGTCCATTCAGGGGGCGGGGGGCTACTGGCTGCTCAACGCGGGGGAGAAGCTGCTGGAGGTGGTGGACGAGACCGGGGCCCAGGACTACCTGCGGATCACGGGCCTGGAGGCGGTGAACCCGGCGGTGAGCGCCCGGCTGGAGCTGCCGGAGGACAGCCCCATCTCCCTGGAGCGTCTGGGGCAGCTGCTCTCGGCCCTGGAGAGCCGGGAAATGCTGGGCCGGGCGGACGGGCTGGACTTCAGCGATCGCTCCGATCTGATTCTGGGCTACGACGGCCGGTTCCAGGTGGTCATCAGCTACGACGCGGACTTTGACTACAAGCTCCTCTGCCTGCTGGAGACGGTGAAGCAGCTGGAGCCCAACGAGCGGGGCACCATTCGCCTGAACATGAAGGAGGCGAATAAGGCCCATTTCATCCCCTCGAAAGAGTGAGGAGAGCGGTAATTTTTCCCACTCGCCGCAATTTGCTCCAAAATTTCAAAAAAACAGAGAATCCCCTATTGACCTGCCGGGGAAAAAAGCATACAATGGATTATAAAAAGCAGACAGTTTACTCCAGGGCTCCCAGCCCTGTTTCTGTACGCAAGATACGATTGGTAGGAGGATTCCAATTATGGCATTTGAACTGGTGACCGCCCCCGAGAGCGTAGTGAAGATCAAGGTGATCGGCGTGGGCGGCGGTGGAAATAACGTGGTTAACCGCATGGTACGCGCCGGTGTAACGGGCGTGGACTTTGTGGCGGTGAATACGGACAAGCAGGCGCTGAACATCTCCAGCGCGGAGTATAAGATTCAGATCGGCGAGAAGCTGACCCACGGACAGGGCGCGGGCTCCGACCCGGAGGTGGGCCGCAAGTCTGCGGAGGAGAGCCGCAGCCAGATCAGCAAGGCCCTGGAGGACACGGACATGGTGTTCATCACCGCCGGCATGGGCGGCGGCACCGGCACCGGCGCGGCCCCCATTGTGGCGGAGGCTGCCAAGGAGCAGGGGATCCTCACCGTGGGCGTGGTGACCAAGCCCTTTGGCTTTGAGGGCCGCCGCCGGATGATGCAGGCGGAGAAGGGCATTGAGGATCTGCGGGGCAAGGTGGACTCCCTGGTCATCATCCCCAATGACCGCCTCAAGCACGCCACGGACCAGAAGATCACCTTTGCCAATGCCTTTGAGATTGCCGACGATGTGCTCAAGCAGGCCGTTATGTCCATATCCGATCTGATCCGGGAGACCGGGTTCATCAACCTGGACTTCGCCGATGTGACAGCCATCATGAAGGACGCGGGCCTTGCCCACATGGGCGTGGGCCGCTCTGCAGGCAAGGGGAAGGCGGAGGAGGCCGCCCGGCTGGCCATCTCCAGCCCCCTGCTGGAGACCAGCATCCAGGGCGCCCAGGGCATTCTGGTCAATGTTACCGGCGCGTCCGACATCGGCCTGGACGAGGTGTACGAGGCGGCCAACATGGTCAAGGAGCTGGTCCATCCCGACGCGAACACCATCTTCGGCGCCACCTTCGACGACTCCCTGGGCGACGAGATCCGGGTCACCGTCATTGCCACCGGCTTTGACGAGAAGCGGACTCTGGATCCGGTTACGGCGGTCATCAGCCGCCCCGGCGACAGCTCCAAGGACAAGTTTGACAATCTGTTCCTCAAGCCCAGGACGGATGAGGAGCGCAAGGCCGAGGAGAAGGACCCCTTTGACGATATTATGCGTATCTTCAATAATGATCTGTAAATAAGAGGCCTTGGCAGCGGAGTACATAAAAATTTGACAAACACCACAGACTTTTGCCTGTGGTGTTTGTTTTTTTGTGAAAACAGGGGGAGTTCCGGTTTTTTCCATGACAGAGGAGCCGCTTTTTAGAAATTGATATGGAGAGTATTCTTGCCCGTATCACACAAAGTAAAGGCGCTGTCAGAGAAAAAAGGCAGCGAATTTTTGGAAAGGGGTGGTGAAATGGATGATTGGACACAGCTGGAGAGCGGGGACGATTTTTTTTCTTAGCAGTCTCCTGTGCGTCTCCTCCCTGCTGGGGCAGACCGCCCATGCCGCCGCGCTGGAGGCGGAGCGCCTGGTGCCGGTGGGACACACCGTAGGCATCAAGCTGTTCGCGGAGGGCGTGGTGGTCATCGGTCTGGCGGAGGTGGACACGGCCTCCGGCGTGCTGACCCCGGGGGCGGACTGCGGCCTGCAGGTGGGGGACGTGATCGAGGCGGCCAATGGCCAGCCGGTGGGCTCCTCGGAGCAGTTCGCGTCCCTGATCCAGTGCGGCGGCGTGGTGAAGCTGGACGTGAGCCGGGACGGAGAGGATCTGATCCTGGCGGCCCAGCCGGTGCTGGGTGACGACGGCACCTACCGCCTGGGAGCCTGGATCCGGGACAGCATGGCGGGCATCGGCACGGTCACCTTCTATGACCCGGTGACCGGCACCTTCGGCGCACTGGGCCACGGCATCACGGACACGGATACAGGGATGCTGATGCCCCTGGGGGACGGCGCGGTGATGGACGCCACAGTAAAGGCGGTGAAGCGGGGCAGCGCCGGCGCGCCGGGGGAGCTGAAGGGCAATTTTGATCTGACCCGGGACACGGGCCAGCTGTACGCCAACACGGACCGGGGTGTGTTCGGGGTGCTGGAGAACGCCGAATACACCCAGGCGGACGCAGTGCCTGTGGCCAGACCTGGAGAGGTCCGGGAGGGCGCGGCCTCCATCCTGGCCAACGTGGCCGGGGACGGGGTGGAGGAGTACCGCATCCGGATTGCCAAGGTGCTGGAGGGCTCCCAGGTGCAGAACCTGCTGCTCCAGGTGACCGATGAGCGGCTCATTGAGCGCACCGGAGGCATCGTGCAGGGGATGGTAGTGAGTTATAATAGGGACAACACAGGAAACCCTTGATTTGCAAGGCTTTCTGGTGCCTACCCTAAATTCCGTTGACCAGGAAAACAGGGCGGAACGTCAAGCGCAGGCGTTCAACGGCTAATTTCGCCGGTATAGACATTTTGCTTCCGGGGCAGAGTACGTCTAATACATAACAGAAAGAGGTGACAAATATGGCAGGGGTGCAGCTTATTGCTGCACCCCTGCAAGTAATGAAAATCAGGCCCCGATAGATTTTATCAAGCAAGTTACTGCAAGGAGAATTGTATATGTCAGACTATCAACTTGAAATCAAACAAGTCGTGGATTATCCACGCTGCCGCATCTACCGAGAATTTGTTCAAACCCTGATCGCTGACCGGAGCATCCGAACCAACGGAGGCTCCGGTCTTTTTTATTATACCGTCCTCTGCTCC
>CANAZG010000133.1 GCA_947365965.1 uncultured Clostridia bacterium | reverse complement strand
GCTGGCCCTCCATGGCGCTCCATACTTCAATATTCTGCTTGACAAACCATTCCACTACAAAGGGTGTTTCATCGTCCTTGCGGCCCAGCCGGTCAAACATGAACACCAGCAGAATATCAAATTCACCTTGCAGGGCCATCTTTTGTATCTCCTGGATCGCGTCCCTGTCCTTGGCAGAAACCTTAAATCCGGAAACGCCTTTTTCTGAAAATTCCTTGACGATCTCCCAACCAGGGTGCTGCCGGCAAAATCCCCGGCAAGACTGTTTCTGCATGGGAATGTCATCCTTGTCTACCTGTCCGATAGTAGACACCCGGTACAAACAAACAATGCGTTTTTTGGCGTTCTGTCCCATATCGTTGATAACCTGAATCGTTTGCTCTGCCATATATACCCTCGCTTTCCGAGTGAACGGTGCATATATGGCGGCCAGAAATATTCTGTTTTCAAGGTTTTCTTCCTTACTCCCTTCACAGTTGAATGCCGCTTCCAGTTGGCGTACTGCTTTCTCTGCCGGTGACTCCATATCAGCGTCAGCGGTGGTGGCATCGGATTTGTGCGCCTCCCGAATATCCCGAATGATGGGCCGCAAATCCTCAAAAATCACATGGGCGAAGTAATCATCCTCATCTATCTGGGCCAGCACCAACGTGCGCATATTCAAATCATTGTCATCCAGCCCCGCACGTTCCATCAATACTTTGCGCTCGGTTTTGAGAACTGTGTTGTTATTGCGGATGTGCATGCTGGCAATCCGGTCAACATATATTTCCAAGTCAAGCATAAACCGCCGGAAGTCACCGTGGGCGGCAAGCTCACAGAGCAGCCGGTTGTTAATCCTGCCGCTTTTTAATAGCTCGATCATTTCATCACTCAAACGCAGATCATTCAAATCTGCGTTTGGGTGATTTTTCATAACTGACAAGCCCAGCAGATAGTCCGTAGTCACACCATAGAACTCCGCCAGTCTGACAACAGTCCAGTGACTAATATCTTTTGTGCTTTCTGCTTCATAGCTGCCCAGCGCGGATTTTGAAATGCCGGTCTGCTTCTCAAGCTGTTCCAGCGTCAGCTTCCAATCCTTCCGCAATTCCCAAAAACGCTCGTGCATGATCTGCTTTGCGTCATCCATATCATTCCCTCCCCTGCAATCATACCGTCTCTTTCGTCATTTTACAACAGTTTACAGCAATATTCTGTCGAAGAAAGGCGGCATTTCCAAGAGCGCGGAAATTTGCCCGTTTCGGGGCCGATTTCCTACCTCTTGGATATACGGGAAAGGGCGCATAAAACCGCTATAATTTTAAGTGTCTGGTAGAGACGTGAACATTGACAAGTGCATGACCGTCCGAATGGGATATGTCCCCCGACGAAGTGCGCCGCGACTGCCGCAAGGCACGAGCGCACCAGAGGGGACCGCACGCCGCCGGAAATGGGGGCAGGAACGGCTTTCGGGGAGAACGGCAGAAGAATCAGCCTTAAAATCGAGACTTGTTTTCAATCCATGTGAAAACAACGAACAAACGGAACTTTTTGTATTGCAATTCATACGAAACAGCGACGCGCCCAACGGCGAACACAGTACGCAGTTCCGTTTGAGTTTTCACGGTTCAGTATGAAGTTCCGCCAAACCGTGAAATGCGAAGTACGTCCCCGTGGACAGGGCTTCACAGGAGGCGGCTCTGTCGGATGGACGCACATCAATCAATCGCACCCGCCAGCGCATCATATCCGCTGTTTTGAAAACAGGATACACTGACGGGCGAATACCAAAATATTTCAATTTGAAGGAGGATGAATATGGACACCAGAAACCAAATCAAGTCGTACATTGTCCGGGAGGGTATGACCATGGCCGACCTTGTAGAGAAGCTGGCCGACCAGTACGGATGGAGCGCCAGCGTCCCCAATCTCTCCGGCAAACTACGCCGGGATTCCCTGCGCTACCGGGAGGCCGTGGAGCTGGCTGACGCGCTGGGATATGATATTGTCTGGCAGCGCCGGAGGGAGGTACGATAACCATTCCCAATACATACGGCTACATCCGGGTGAGTACCCGCGATCAGAACGAGGACCGGCAGTTCATCGCTCTGCGGGAAATGGCTGTTCCGGAGGGAAACATCTTCATGGATAAGCAGTCCGGCAAGGATTTTGAGCGGCCTCAGTACAAGAAGCTGGTCAAAAAGTTAAAACCGGACGATTTGCTTTACATCAAGAGCATCGACCGGCTGGGACGTAACTATGAAGAAATTCAAAATCAATGGCGGATTCTCACGAAGGAAAAGAAGATCGACATTGTGGTGCTGGACATGCCGCTTTTGGATACCCGCAGGGGCAAGGACCTGATGGGGACCTTTCTCAGCGATATTGTCCTGCAAGTGCTGTCCTTTGTGGCGGAGAACGAGCGCACTAACATCCGCCAGCGGCAGGCGGAGGGCATCGCGGCGGCAAAGGCCAGGGGCGTGAGGTTCGGCAGACCGCCCAGGCCGCTCCCGGAGAACTATCACAGTGCCTACCAGCGATGGAAGTTAGGGGCAATCACTGGCACAGCTGCGGCGAAAGAGTGTGGGATGCCGCTGTCCACCTTCCGCTACCGTGCGGAGATTTACGAAAAGGCCAAGTTGTTGTAAGTGGGGTGTTTTTACAGGAACGTGTACGTTCCTGCAAGGATATTTTAGCCGGGAATTTTTCTCAGAAGGTATTGAAAACAGCTAGATTTTATGCTATCCTTTCCATAGACTAGGCAAGGGGGGCAATTTACAGGAACGTACGCTTTTCTGTAGACAAAGAAAGGAGTGTATGCTGCAATGGGAAAATATGCTCTGAATCACGGCAGCGGAAAACTGCACAAGGAAACCTGCTTCCTTGTAAAAGAAGCGTTTCATTCGAAAAAGGCATTTCGGATCGACGAAGTGCTGGAGGGCTACCCGAAGAAGGTGAGTTGCTGCAATCGCCGCCTGAAGCCCGATGAACAAGCGCATAGTTTTGTAGAAGCTCACAACCAGCAAGTGAAGTAGCGGAACAGGAGGACACAATATATGACATCAGTTTTTATGGGCCTTTGCATAACGTTGTGCGTAATGTCTTTTCTCATGATATGGATAAAAGTGGACCAAAAGCGTGAGAATAAAAAAACTTTTTATACGGACTGCAAAAAACATGGCATTACAGATTTGTCCCGGATTAACTCGCCGGAAAAGCGTGAACGCCTGAAGGCGATTGTAAGCGCGCATCATCTTACTCACGCGGATGAGAAGAAACTTCATCGTATCTTTACGGAGGGCAAAAGACTCGTGGAGGGGGAGAAGCAGGCCACCCAACAGAAATCCCTGGCGAAACTTAAGTCAGAGGAAACGGAAAGGGCCAGACTGCTCTAGGTTTACACCGGCCTGCATGGCCGGGACAAGCCAATCGCCATGTTCAAGGATTTAATTAAAGACTGTCACCGCAGCTTGTACTTCAAAATTTGCAGAGGGTGGTAGCCTACGCACAGGATGACGAGGACGAGTTTGTACGATGTGTTATGGAGAACAAGACCGCCGTACAGAAAACGGAACGGGAACAGGCCAGACGCAAGCTGGAAAAACAGGAGTGGCGCATCAGTGAGCTTGACCGCATTATTCAACAGCTTTATGAGGATCGTGTGGCGGGTGCGTTGAGTGTAGAGCGGTTTACCCGGTTGTCCGAGGGATACGAAAAGGAACAGGCGGATCTGAAACAGTCTGCGGAGGAATTGCGAGGCGTTGTAGCCGAGGCGGAGGCCCAGACTGTCAATGTCCAGAATTTTCTGAAGATTGTAAAGAAGTACACCGAACCCACCGAGCTGACCCCGGCCCTTTTACGTGAGTTTGTGGAAAAGGTAGTTGTCCACGCCCCGGATAAATCCAGCGGCCATCGCACCCAGCGCATTGACGTACACTATAACTTTATCGGGGAGGTTGATTTTTCCCCGGAATTTAGCCGGTACAGCAAAACGACAACCGCATGACACCACAGCATCATGCGGTTGCGCTCCCAATAGGCAAAACTTCTTTATGCGCATTGCCCATAAGGTGATAAATCCATTTGCTTTTCAAACAAAACGTGAAATGGTACAACAGTTCATTGCGGCCCCTGGATTCTTAGAGAATATACATAAGACCATTTCTTGTTCTCATCCATGTAATGGACGGTGGCAGGGTAAAACCGAGCCAGAGAATTGTGGTTACTGTTATCCATGTCTTATCCGACAATCCTCCCTTGTTGGTTTTCTTCCCCCTAATGAGCATTATAGCTATGATGTGTTGTCGTTAGACTATCTTATGAATGCTACCAATGCTAAGCGTTCTGATTTTGTCGATCTTCTCAGTTCAATTAATGAGGCATGCTTATCAACGGACGAAGATCTTATGAAGAGAATAAAGGCAACAGGTAGACTAACGCAAGAAGAAACACATTCTTTCTTAAGGCTATATAAAGAAACGATTGCAGACTTGATTCGAATGCTATCTGTAGATCCAGAACTACTTCGAATAGCTGGAGTACATTATGCGACTAATTGACACGCATTTTCATTTGGATTTTTATCGTGAACACAGATATTGGTATGATCAAATTAATGCGATGAAACAATACACGTTATGTGTTACCAATTCACCTGAAATATACTGTGCATGTAAAAAAATATATTCAGAAACCCGATATGTCAAATTTGCACTGGGATATAATCCACAGGTATGTTCAGAAATGGTGTTAAGCAGGCAAGCATTCCTTTCCGAATTGGCCAAAGCGAAATATATAGGGGAAGTTGGATTGGATTTCTCGCCAAAACATATTGGCACAAAAATAAAACAAGTTGACGCATTTGAGTTCATATGCCGAAGCGTTGCTGGTAGCAGCAAACTTCTCACAGTTCATTCAAGAAATGCGGAAAAAGATGTTTTTGATATTATGGCTCGAAATGAAATAAAGCGTGCAATAATTCATTGGTATACTGGTGATTTAGAAAATATGCAGAAATTTATTAGGGCCGGTTACTATTTCTCGGTTAATCCCAATATGTGTGCAACATCCAAAGGAAAACGCATAATTTCAGAAATTCCATTAGATAAAATACTTGTAGAAAGTGATGGCCCGTTTACAAAAGTCGGAACGCATAAATATAGCCCAGCAAATCTTCAGGACATATACTCAATTCTTGCAACTACAATTGGTGTGCAAGATATTGAAAATATTGTTTACAAAAATTTCAATCGTCTATTGACTCTTTAATATGTAAAACTGTCCTACTGAGTTGACTTATAAAAATATTTGATACCTTTTACAGAAATAACTGATGTTAAGCCCTACAGATTTTCCTATATTAATTGTGTTAACAAAATGCCCATCCAAGAAGCGCTGCAAACTGTTCTATAGTAACGGTTTGCAGCTGCATCTTTTTTATCTACAGAAGGAATCAAGCGGAACATAGACCGCATTTTACAGGCAGAGAAACAGCCGGAACGGGAACGGCAGACAGAGCGCGGATAAAAGCACAAAAAAAGAGCCGGGACGCGGCAGCTATCAGATAGCCACCGCGCCCCGGTTTTTCATGGGTGCAGAGATTGGTTTGTGACGCAATAGAACGGCATTTCCGAGGGTAAAGGTATAAATCCCTTGCCGCCTTATTTTCCCGCCCGCAAAGCCGCATATAGCAAGGCTTATTTCGTCCCTATCGCGTCACATTCCCCCGCATTTTCCCCATATGTTCAGCGGTCTACGGAATAATGTTACAGGCACTATTGCATTTTGAGTTTTGCTATCATATAATAGGAACTAGCAATGGGTACTTTGTAAATCCGTATTTATTTTTTCTTTTGTTGGTAAGTCAGTTCTTTGTATATCTTTATTTAATTGCATTGGATTTTCCGTCGTCGGTTTACCCGGTGTCGGATTTTCCAATATCGGATTGCCCGGTGTTGGATTTTCCAATGTCGGGTTATCCAATCCCGGCGGGGTGTCGTCCGGCGGCTGGGGCTGTTCATAAATGGTGTATTCAATGGCGGTCATTTTGCCTTTCTCGTCCCGTCCCTGCCGCCGCTTGATATATCCGGCTTTTTCAAGCTCCCATACAGCGGTACGGATAGCGTCGATACTTTCCCGGTTGATCTGTGACAGCCCCGCAAGGGTGTAGT
>CANAZG010000132.1 GCA_947365965.1 uncultured Clostridia bacterium | reverse complement strand
CATCTGGTCGAGAGCGGGCCGCAGGATGATGCCCTCATGGAGCCGCAGCTTGTTGCTTGCTATGAATTCACCCCGTTCCATTCTCCGGCGATACCCCATGCGGATATTCTGCGAGATGGACATGGACTCCTGCTGGGCCAGAGAACCGGAAACGCTCACCATCAATTCTGTGGTGAGCGTTCCGGTGTCGATATTCTCTTTTTCAAACTGAACGGTCACGCCCAGCCGCATCAGCTCCCGCAGAGCGGCAAGGCAGTCCTTGGTGTTCCGGGAGAAGCGGGAGATGGACTTGACCAGCACCCGGTCGATTTTGCCCTTCCGGCAGTCGGCCAGAAGACGGTTGAAGTCCTCCCGCTTGTCCGTTTTCGTGCCGCTGGCCGCTTCGTCCGCGTAAATGTCCACCAGCTCCCAGCCCTCATGCTGGCTGATCAGCTCGGTGTAGCTGCGGATCTGGGAGGCGAAGAACACCAGCAGCACCGCCACAGCGCAGGCGCTGAGATACCGCCTCTTTGCTGTGAGGAGCTGGCGCAGTGCCAACTGGAAGCACAGACCGTTCCCGCCGATGGGCGGCAGCTTTTCCTTTTGGAGAGCTACGCTTTCTGTTTCTCCACGAATCGCCCGCATCGGAGAAACGCTCCCGATTTTGCCGGTTTTCCAGAGGATGAACAGGCCAAGCAGAAGCAGGATCGCGGCAAACGCTCCCGCACACCAAAAGATTGGGAAGCGGGACGGGACCCGGATGCCGGTGGTGGTCAGCGTAATGTGGCTTACAAACCTGCTGGCGGGAACCGTCAGAAACAGGCCCAGCGCCATGCCGGCCAGTATCGCCGCACCGTATTGCAGCAGTTGGAGGCGGCGGAGGGCGGCGCTGGTGAAGCCTACGGTCTTGAGAATCCCCATGTTTTTGTAGTCTGCTTCAATTGTGCTGCCAATGCTGTGGTTCAGAACCACCAGCACCGCAGCCAGAAGCACAACTGACAATGCAATCAAAAGCCCGCTAAAAGCGTTCTGCAAGATCAGCATGAAGCCCTGGATGGCCTGGGCGGTATGGACAAACTCCGTAAAGGACGGAAGCGAGGTCTGCTCATTGATCGTCTGATTCAGCGCTGCGGTAGTGATCTCCCTGTTGGAGAAGATGTGGAGCATCGCTCCATCACGGGCCAGGGCGTCAATGCTGGAAGATTGGATGATCTCCGTCAGGGTACGAAGGTGCTTCTTTCCTTGCCTCCAAGGAACAAAACGCAGGAACAGTTGCCGATGATCGTCTCCGCCTGGTCCTTGTAGACCGCCTTGAGCTGGCTCTGCGTCTGGACCACGATATGGGCAGAAATTTCGCGGGAGCGAATCACGCTGATAAGATGCTGGAAGTTGGGAATCTTCTGGTTGGCGAACTCGTCCAGAAGGCAGGTGACGTGGGTTTTCAGTGCGCCGCCATTCTCTAAAGCCTTGTCACACAGGACGTTAAACATCTGCGTATAGACCATGGCAGAGGTGAAATTAAAGGTCATATCCGTATCGGAGACGATACAGAACAGCGCCGTTTTCCGGTCCCCGATCTTGTCCAGCTCCAGGTCGTCACCCTCCATGAGCTGACGGACCTCTTTAATATCAAAGGGAGCCATACGAGCGCCGCAGGAAATCAGGATCGACTTCGCAGTTTTGCCTGTTGCTTGTTGTCAAGGACTTTTTCATCTTATTTACAAATTATTCATATTTAGGCAAAGAAATAAAGCTGGGAATCTGTTGTCAGATTCCCAGCTTTAATATGTTATATCTACTTAGGCGTTTTGTCCTGCCTGCAACTTCTTGATTTCCTCCACAGACAATCCAACATATTCAGCAATCTTTTCGAGGGCGAGGGTTCCATCTGCCAACATTCGCTTGGCAACCTCAACTAAAGATTCTTTTCTCATATCTTCCATCGCTCGACACATTTCACCCACTCCTTTCGGGTTTTCCTTCAAATATCTGGTGCGTTCTGCCAGCAACGCGAAGTTCATATCGGCAGCATCGGTGCAGTTAAAGTCGTGCATCAGTTTACCAATGTCAGAATCTCCGCGATACTCGCCATTCACATAAAGGATATGCTCTTCATCCTCAAAAGGCTTACCTATCACAAGATTCATACGCTCGATTGGATAGAGGGGTTCACCCATTCCGTAAAAATCTTTTTCGGTGATAAAAATGGTAAATGTCTCTGGTAATTCGCTAAACTCTTGACCTGCATCCAGGTTCTCAATGTCCAATACACTGGAATGAAATCTTGCACGACGAGGATTTGCCCCTTTATCCTCTCTCTGGATTTCTAAATCATATTTTTTCCCGACAGAATCAGTTCCGTATGCGTCCAAGCAGATGGAGCGCGCCCCGGCCAGCCGTTTCATATCCTTTTGTGTCTGACAGTCAGTAATCACTAAGTCAGGTTTACCAGTGATAATGCGAAGCACCATTTCAGCCAAAGGAGTATTGTCTTTGAAAAGGCATCGCATAAAATCATCATCCATCGGCCTAAGACTGTGTAGCCGCTCCAAATCTTTCTGGCGCTTTTGCTCTGCCGTGTCCAAAGTTACCACCTACTCCCTTTAATCGATCAATCATACTTCTACTTAATAATTATATTACCATAGATTCCTGTGCTTTGCAAGGATATTGGAAAAAGGATAGAAAACAAATTACCCAGTTATCCCTGGTTATAGCAGCGAATATTCTATTTCTAATTTGTACACTTTATATGCAGAAATTTTTTCGCATATAACGAAAAAATTTCTTGACAGAAAGACGTAGATATGGTAATATCAAAATACAACGACGAGCAGAGAAAATTTTCCTGCTGGTCACCTCCCCTAAATTGGAGTACATTTTGTACTTGTGGAGCATCCTAGTGGTGCTCTATCCCCGGGGGCGGCACTGGACTGACCGACCAGCTGCCCGACCCGCCGGCCATGCCCAAGCTGGGGGCTTGGGCATGGCCAAAAAGAATTAGATGGGTTGTCCTGTATGCACCTGCTCCCTCGCTGGGGGGGAACCACGCAAACAATACTTGTGGTTCTCGAAGGAGTAAGTCATGCAAAAGAAAACTAAGTCGTTGTTCATGCAGGACAAAACCGACACCTCACAGACCCCCGAAACTTCTCACCATATCACCCCCTTTGGCCGGAAATTTATTTTCAAGGCGCTATTCAAAGGGATCGAGGCCATCTGGATGATTGTCCAAATCATTCAGTACCTCTGTGAGATTTTCAAGTAGTGATGTGAGGTCGTACAGCAAACGGGAAACCCATCTAATTTCTGTATTCTTTGCTTAATGCATTTACATAAAGGCTTGGTAAGGAGGCTGTGTTATGATTGGGGATACACTGAAACGAACACGTAAGATATACGGTTACACAGCTACCGAACTTAGTAGATTATTAGAAATTTCTCCAAGCTATCTTTCTGAAATTGAAAACAACAAAAAGCAACCATCTCTTGAAATTTTAGAGCGATATTCTAAAACTTATGGCATAAAATTATCATCGCTTATCCTTTTATCTGAAACACTAGAAGAGGCAGAAAAATCTGGTAAAGGCAACTCCTTTATTCGTTCCATGATGTTGCAATTGATAAACAATATGTCAAAAGGACTTGGAGATTTCTGATGGGTAAGGAAATTAAACGATATAGTATTAATCAGTGTGCACTTTATAAATGTCGTAGTAAAAGAAGGCTAGAACAGTTACTTTGCATTGAAGCTGGTGGGTTGAAAGAAATTGAAAACATCATTTCATATCATTCATTTAACACGGATAAGAAATGCACTAAAAAAGGCCAAGTGGCAGAAAAGCGAAAAATTACTGCTCCCAATGCTATTCTCAAACAGATACAAGCAAGAATTCTGTATTTACTACAAAAAGTGGAACGACCTGATTGGCTCATCTCTGGCGAAAAAGGGAAGTGCTATATTGATAACGGGAAGGCCCATCTATTGGGGACGTATGTGCTAACTGTAGATATTAAAAAATTTTATGATAATTGCAAACGCGAACCTGTTTACCGCTTTTTTGTCGATACCCTTCAAACTTCAAACGATGTTGCGGCAAAGTTGACTGATATAGTCACCTTTAGTGACGGTATTCCAACAGGCTGTCCAACAAGTCAATTGCTGGCTTTCTACGCCTATCAAAAAATGTTTACAGAAATAAATGATGTTGCTCTTGCTTCCAATTGCAAATTCACGTTGTATGTAGACGATATGACTTTTTCAAGTATAACACCATTCAATCCCAAGATACTTGCACGTGAAGTTGACAAGATTTTACGGAAATATGGACATAAGCCTAAGTACCGAAAGGTCAAATATTATTCTAAACATGATCCTAAACCGATTACAGGAACAATTGTGACCCCTGAGCATACACTTGACGTCCCTAATAACCTACAAATGAAAATCTACACAAATTTTCAGGACATAAAACACCGGCAAGGCGAAACGGTTATTTCTATTGATGAAGAAAAGTTGCTTCTTAGACTTAAAGGACAAATTCAAGCAGCCCAAAATATTGATGAAACAAGATTTCCTGAGATTAAACGTATTACTTCTCAAATAAGTCTCTCTCCACAAAAAAACTCTCAAAAGCCACATACCAAAAAGGCCAAAAGAATTCGAATCCCGCCTATGGTGAAATGAGAGAATAGGCAATATAAAGTGCTTTCGTGCTGGAAATCTATCATAATTTCCAGCACGAAAGCACTATTATTCGTTTTCCATTGCCTGTCGGACTTCCTCACGGAGCAGACGCTTGATTTTATCCTCCATTGTCTCGGTGCTAGTGGTGCTGAAATGCACCCACATCCGGTAGGTGGTCTTGCCGATTTTTTTCACCAGTGTGGGCGGGGTCTGCGGCGTGGGCTTGGGGTAGGTGATGGTTTCGGTGGTGGTCGGTTCGTTATTCATGGTTCTCCTTTCTCGGTGACGGCCTGCCGATGGCTGGCCGTGGGTGATGTGATGATCTGCCGCGCTGCCGCCTTGGTGCTGGCGGCGTTGTCCTCCCGGAAGTTCTTCCCGGCAAAAAGGATGGGGGCGCAGCGTTCTAAAATGCGGTCATAGATACGGGCATGGGCGAGGTCGGGCGGATGCTTCAACTCGCCCAGCTTCAGGTTGGTGGTCACGATCAACGGCTTGTTACAGCGGTAGCGGCTGTCGATGATGCTGAACATCTGCTCAAGGGCATATTCGGTGTTGCGCTCCACGCCTAAATCGTCTATGATTAACAGGTCATAGTCCCCAGGCTGTCCAGAAACGCCGTTCTATCCTCTCCGAACGTCCCGCACAGGCGGCTGAGAATACTCGGAAAGTTGGTCATGAGTACAGGTACGTCCCGGTCGAGAAGGGCGTTTGCAATGCACCCGGCCAGGAAGGACTTACCTGTACCAACATCACCGAACAGCAGCAGGCCGATGTTGCGCTTGAACGCCTGGGGCCAGTGATCGACATAGGCGTGGGCTTTTGCCATAACAGGATTCCCGCCGTTGTCGTTGGCGAAAGTGTAGCCATAGAGGTAGCGGTCTTGTAAGCCCTGGGTCTTGCGCCGCCTGATGCGCTCCATGCGTTGGCGGCGTTCCTCGGCTTCTCTGCGGCGGCGTTCTGTCTCCTACTGGCAGGGGCAGACACACCGGGGCTTGAAGGTGCCGCGCTTGAACGGGGCGGGTATGACTGCCTGCCGGGGGCCTCCGCACTTGCGGCAATGGATAAGTCCGTCAGCGGGGTCAAGATACTCGTCCTCGCGGATCTCCGTCATACCGTGTCACCGTCCTTCACGCTATAATCCCGGTCACGGGCAGGGGGAGCGGCCTTGCGCCGATCATCGGCTATCCAGCGGCGAATGGTGGCGGCATGGCTTTTATACGTCCTGCCAGTGGATGCCATATACTCGGATAGACGCTCGATGTACTCCTGCCAGACGGTGGGGAAGTCGGCTTGCAGTTCAGACAATTCACCAGCAGACAGGAAAACATTTTGGTAACGACCGTGAACGGCGAGGGCGCGTTCCCCCTCTCTATTCTCTAAACTCTTATCTCTATACTCTTTATCTCTAATCTCTAATATAGGGGGACATTTGTCCACCGGGTCTATGGGTGGACAAATGTCCACTTTGCCGGAGGGAAGCAGTTTTTGACGTTGCAACCGGCTCCGCTCCCGTTT
>CANAZG010000131.1 GCA_947365965.1 uncultured Clostridia bacterium | reverse complement strand
GTCACAATATATGTCTTTGAGGTATCCCTGGGAATACTGTACGTTACGGTGCCATCTGCGGCTACAGGTTCGGCAAAGTTTCCCACAGGTTTAAATTTGAAGTATTCCCCGTAGGAGCCCTTTTGATCGTTAGTTATTTCAACCGAGCTTTCAATCATCCAGACATCCGGTTCTTTATGAGCGCCATTTTTCTGCTTGAACTCGGAAACTAACTTGGCTGTTTCTGCTGAACTAAGGTAAAGGCTGGAGTTTATCGTAGCACTGGTAGAAGTATCCGGGGTATAGACGGTCCGATATACATATTGGTTGATTGTAACTTCACCTGTTTCAGGATTAAGATACCCAGGAAACAGGGTTGTTCGGATGGGGACGGCATAAGACCCTCGGTAGACAATAGCCCTCGGGCTAACTGTCGCCGATTTTTCCTGCACGGAAATTCCGCCATGGACCGTCATGGTCGATTCGGAAATGCCAGCCGCAGACGCAGGCAGAGCCATGCTAAGCATAACGCACAGCGTCATAATAAAACTGAATATCTTTTTCATAGGAGTCTCCTTTCAAAATGTTCTTTTATTTGAGCACGTCATTTGTTTTGGGCGAAGCCTTGATACAATTCTAACAATTCCTTTGCGTGCGCATAGATAGCAGGACCAAATTTCGGTCCAAAATTACTTTGAGTTGACGATGCGGCAAAGTTATTGAGTCCTCTAATGAAATCCTGCTTTTGTAGTATATCACCGCACTCCATTCCACAAGGAAGTACACCGATTGCTTGGCTTCCGAATTTGGTCTGGTATGCGCCGCTGTGGCAGAGGTAGCCATACAAAGCAGACAACTCCGCATAGGATGCGTTGGAAGGATCAATGTCGCGAATATGACAGATAAAGTCAAACTTTCCGCTTTCCGCTGTCCCGCTGATTCTTACAACAGGGTCTTCAGCGGTGGAATCAGAGGTATATTCCGCATAAATATTTTGAAAAGTAGCCGAATCGCTGAACCGCCCACCAGAGTATATGCAGTTCTCTCCTTTCATCCGTAAATGGATATTAGGCCCCTGGATAAGCTGGTGCGTTCCTGTATGCGGCTCCGTTGATAATCCGCCTACCAAAGTAGATATATTAGACGGGATATTTCCTCGTTTGAAAACCGGGGTATGGTTCGGCATAAAATTTGCTCTGCTAAAGAGCGTGCTGATATTCATGAATCACTCACCTTTATCTTTAAGAAATCGTAATATCTGTCGAATATGTGAGTTTGCTATACGGGGCATTAACAGATGTAAAGGTTACAGAAAACCTATAGACACCGACCTCTGTAATCGGCCCCATGATATAGCGGTAGTAAAACCCATCAACAGCATTGCCATAATTGATGAAGTAGTCCACGACTTCCCCATCGTCGATTGGCTGGCCATTAAATGTCGCCTTATCGTGCCCAATACCTGTCACCTTTAACTTAATGTATATGCGGCCAGAGTTGTCAGGCATCCAGTCACAATCGACCGCTTCAATTTTAGTAACCTGGGGAGCTGGGCCACTCCACATAAGCGGCTGGACCGTATCATCGGCAAGAGCAGCTTCAGCGCTCAAATTGCCAATGTCAATTTTCATGCCGGATTCCGCAGCAGAGGCCGAAACAGATAAAAGAGACAGGGACATAAGGACTGCTAACAGCAGAGCAGAAAACTTTTTCATGGTAAACTCCTTTTCGGTATTTTTATAGGGCACAACACTTCCGCAATTAAACTTTGAAAGAGTAACTACGGAAGTGCTATGCAGGAAACCTTTAATCAAATTTTGCAGAGACTTTCATCAATTCAACCATTTTTAAGAAAATATGGTTTGATTAGACCACTTTCAGTAAATCCTTCACCAAACCTGAAACCAGAGAACAGGAGGAGGCTTGCTTTTGAATTGGGGCAACAGACTGATACTTAGGAGTCCCGTCCGGATTCCGCTCCATTGACAAAACCGTGGCCCATTTCTTCAAAGAAAATGCCCACATGTCATAATTCTCAAACGGGTTTCCTGGCCACTGGTTAATCTTGTCCAATGCTGTACGCATGTCGCCCGTCAGCGTATAGGGATTATCCATATCCCCGAGTGGAAAAAGATGGAAAAGGGCGTCTGAACCCATATAGTCTGTGTCGCTGATTACACCCATTCGATTCAATTCGCTTGTCAAGTCCATCCATTCCCTTTTGGAAATAAAATTCGGATTGGATTTCAGCCGTCGTAGGGTAGCCTTTGAACCGTCGGAAAGTTTAGCAACGATATCATCTTTTGTTAAGCCTCCTTCACCGCCCTCCGCTGTTTTTGCTAGAGCAGAAAAGTCCATAGTAGAACTAGTCCCTGCGGGCTTGTATTTCCACCATTCAGATGAAGGAATACCTGTGTTGTTAACAATGTAATCCATGCTGAGACCCCTCAGTTTAGGATGCCGCAAAAGTCACGGTCAGCTCAATGGGTGCACTACGAGTACCGGCGGTAACTCCCGTTTGAACGCCTGTTTGATAGTAATAGGTTCCCGTGATACCCATCTTGTATTCCCGCACGGTAGCCGGGTAGCCGGTCAGTATCTGGAAGTAGTTATCCCCATAGTAAGCCGGTGCCGTCTGCATCGTGCTCTTTCCGTCCGCCCTCCACACGTAGAAGTCAAAGCGGATCGGTTTATCTGCGTCCATATTGTAGCCAGTATCGAGGAGCCAGCCGATGGGCTCATATCCACGACTTATAAGAGTCTGCTTCATTACATTCTGTGTAGCGAGGCTCATAGTTTCCCTGAAATACGCATTTGCAGGCTCCAAAGAAGGATTCCAGTAGTAGTCGCGAATATAGGTAGGATTACCGTCATACAAAACGACTGGATGCACATGGCAGTAGATAGGCACCATATGGTTCAATCCGATTGCGGCGGGCTGAGGGGTGTGTTCGTTGATTGCGCCTTGAGAAGCAATATCGTCGGAAGGGTTAATGGGGATAAGCTCCCAGTCGCCGCCCTTGTTGACAATAGTTCCCTGACTTTCGTTGTCCACCGTATCCAAAGCAAATGCTGTCGTGCCCAGCAGGGTCATGGACATAAGGGCAGCCATGAGCAAAGAAATAATACGTCTTTTCATGTCTTTTCTCCTTAATTACAAATATTGTTAGTGTATATAGTGTGGTTTTGCTACTATATAATGCAAGAACTCTATTTGTATATCTCCTCCCCTCGCAATATAGTTCTTATATCCCCCCCCCTCTCTTTTCCAAAATCCTATATGCAGTGTAGTACCGCAGAGAAAATTTGTCAACAAGAATTTTTAATGTCGTTAAAAAATAAATGCAAATAATTTTGTGGCAAACGCATATTGACGAAACACGAAAAAGAGGTATAATGTTGCTGTAAGTTTTGAGTCTTTTACCGTTTTTTAGAGAGTTAGAGAGGATGTGATTATCTCTGCCCAAAAACAATCCCCCACAGGGAATTGAGGAAAATTTGAAGCGGGCCGTTGCGGAAATGCTTGTTCTTGCTATGCTGAACAGGGAAGATATGTATGCCCATCAGATTTCGCAAAATCTGTATGAGGGTTCTGGGAACAGATTGAACATCGTGCCTCCATATATGCTTCTCTACCGGCTTATGGAAAATAACTATGTTCAGGACCTGCATAAGTCAACCGCTCCAGACGGGCGGAGGCGGCAGTATTATCAAATCACCGAAGCGGGACGGCGCTATTTGATGGAGTTAATTGCGCGTTATAACGACTTTATAGAGGGGGTCACATTATTATTGACGGAAGGGGGGGCAAATAATGAATAGAGCCGCTGACCAATATAAATTGCGCGTGAAACGCTTCCTTTTCTGCGGCAGAGCTGACAAAAATCATCTTCTTAACCAACTCACAGACATGCTGGACGACTTTCAGCAAGCAAAGCCGGAAGCGGATTACACCGAGTATGTAGCTACCTTTGGTGAACCTGCTACGTGTGCCACAGAATTGCTTTCGAGTTTGGGAGAGTCAAAATTTAAAGCTATCCGCAAGAAACGTCTTTTGGCCCGCCGCAGCATATATGTAGCAATTTTGGTCGTATTTGTTCTTATATCATCTCTTTTGTATTATAAGTACTATCAATCACTTTACTTTAACGAGGATACAGTTGTGGTGATAGGACCAGCAACCCGAATAACCGAGGAAGAAGCAGAGGCAGCCTTTGAACGAACCCCTGTAGACGCCCATTCTGACGGAGGAACAGAAAAATGAAAAAAATTTGTGCTTTGTGCCTGACTATAGCAATTTTGTCCACAATAGCAACTTTGGCGTATGCCG
Organism: uncultured Clostridia bacterium; assembly: GCA_947365965.1. Taxonomy (GTDB): domain Bacteria; phylum Bacillota; class Clostridia; order Oscillospirales; family Oscillospiraceae; genus Pelethomonas. Next base: position 2,025 of record CANAZG010000131.1, on the reverse strand, counting down.
CTGAACCTGAAAAGAATGTTGTTGATTTAGGCGATGGCTTTTATATGGTGGAGACAATCACGCAATATTCTATACACCGCGCAAATGATACTGTTTCAGCGAACAAAACTGGCAGCGTGTTTCACGGATCATCATTAGTAGGAACTGCAACGTTAACTGCAATTTTTGATATTTCCGGTTCCGATGCCCGTGCCATAAGAGCTACTGTCGAAGGTACAGGATATGAGGGAGGAACCTATGTCCGAGGTGTTGGCAGCTGTTCTGGCAATACAGCTTTTGGTACTGCATATTTTAAATTTGATGGTATTGATAAGCGGTTATCCCTTTCTATCGCATGTTCATCAGATGGCACTTTATCCTAAATTAAAATTCTGTATCCGCAACTGCTAAATAATTCGTTATGATAAAAGAGTGTCTCTGTTTATTTGGGGCACAAAAATAAATCTCACGGTGGGATTTGATTCTCGACAAGAATCGCGTCTCACCGTGAGATTCATTTTTAGCCGTAGTAGTCCGGCCTGCCTATGGTGGTAAACCCGGCCTTTCCGGTAATGACCACGTTGTTTTGCCCGCTGGCACAGTGGATGATCTGGATATTGCCGTCCTCGTCCCAGCCGCCCACGATACCAACATGGGTGTCCTCCGGGTAGAATACCAAATCGCCGGGCTGGGCCTGGGACCAGGAAATGGGCGTGCAGTAGCTATGCTGCATCCGGGCCCCTCCGCCGTGGCCTATGACGTAGCTGCCGCCGGACATATTGTAAAATACCCAGTCCACAAAACCGGAACAATCCATGCCGTAGGGCCGGTAGGTCCCCGTGGAGGGGCTGCCAGCGGCCCAAACCTTTTGGATGGTCCCCCAGCGGGAGTCCCAGCCAAGGACCAGGGACTTCCCGCCCCAAAAATAATTTACCTTGCCCACCAGCTTGCAGGCCGTCTCCACCACGGCCCGGCGCTCCGGGGAAAGGTCCTCCGGCAAGCGGCGCAGCAGTTCGGCGGCGTCCTCCTGGGTGATACCTAGGTCTCCCAGCAGTGTACCGATCCCGTTCAGCTCCGCCAGGAGCTCCGTCAAGGCGCTGTTCTGCTCGGGGGTAAAAAGATAGACCGTCCGCATTTCATCGGCGGTCCTGGCTGTGATGGTGATATGTAGAATCTTTTCTGTCCACGCCTCCGCCGTTCCGCTGGCGGGGTGGTCTATGGTTTCCACGCTGGAGGCGATTTCGCACATATCCCAAAAGACAGCTTTCAGCCGGTCCACCCGGTCAGGGGTCAGCGCGGCCACGTCCACGCCGTCCGCGCCCAGAGAGGTCTTACAGGCAAACACCGCCGCCACCTCCCGCCAATCGGGGCCGGTTCCCTGGATGTCGATGCTGTCATAGTCTCCGGCTTGCAGCAGGGACAGCTTGTCCGTCAGTTCCACGTTGATCTGCGTCACGGCGGCGTTCAGCGGGACCGCTCCGGGGGATGGCTCGTTGGAAAAGAGAAGTCCGAAGGGCGAGGCAATCACGGCGGCAATTAGGAAGATCACACAGAGGGCGGCGGCGAGAGTGGCCCCGCCTACCAGGGCGGAGAGAGCGCCAATCAGGGATTTCACCGCGTTGGCGGTGGCTGTTGCCGCTTTCCGGGAGAAGTCCACGGCGGCCTTGGCCGTCTTTTTTGAGCCTTGGGCCATGGCTTGCTGGGCCTCTTTTTTTGCCTTCTGGCGTGCTTGATCCATGAAATGCTTTGTGGTGGTTTTCGCTCCTGCGGGGGTAGGAGCTTTCGGAGGAACTGCTGTACTCCCGGCGGCCTGTTCCGCGCTCCGGTGGGTCCTGGGGGTGATTGTCCAGCCCTGGGTCTTCTCTTTCAGAATGGCGGAGGTTCGGGGCCGCTCTTTGATAGAGGGATACGGGTACTCGCCCCCCTGCTTCAATAACAGGGCCTCGATGATCTTCGGCGGCGGGCATCCCGCCTTCTCCGCGAGGCGGAGAAACTTGGAACATTGGGCGGGGCTTAAACAGTATTTCGTGAGCACGCCGCCCTCCA
>CANAZG010000130.1 GCA_947365965.1 uncultured Clostridia bacterium | reverse complement strand
GCAGGAACCAGCGTTTTGATTTCTCTGCCGGATGTGTTGATACAGAGGTCATACCCTTCTTTTGCTCCCCAGGGGATACTTGCCGTCAGCTCATGTTTTTTGGCCCGGTTCTTGTCGATCTGCCGCATCCGGCGCTCCATCTCCGTCAGAGTAAAGTTCTCCTGCTCCGTGGCCCGCTCCTGACAACGCTTGAGCTTGGACGCCCGGTCAGCATAGACGAAAATGCGGAGCGGATGCAGATGGGCCAGCATCGTGTCTGCACAACGCCCGACAATTACACAGTCACCCTGCTGCGCCAGTTTCTCAACGACCTTTTGCTGGGTAACAGCCACCATGATAGACTGCTCCATCACCTTGTAGGGAATGGAAAAGCGCCGTCCTATCGTCAGCGGATACTCTGCCCGCAGGCTGCTCTCCGAGACACGGGCTACATAGTCCGGGGCAAGCCCCTGTTCGTCAGAAATCATCGCTATAATTTCATTGTCATAGCAGGGAATGTGAAGCGCCTCCGCCAGACGCTTTCCCAACTCCCGGCCTCCGCTGCCAAATTCCCGGCTGATCGTGATAATCATATTCGCTTCCTCCTCACTTAAACTGGATGCCATTCCGTTCAGAGTGCTTTAGCAATACTGCTGCAATCACCAATACGATTGTTTCGTAGGTAAACATCGAAAGCCAGATCGCCCCATTCCCAAAGATACGAGGCAGAATTAAAATGATTGCCGAATTAAGGACTACACTCCTTAAAAAGCTGATACCTGTGGACAGGGCAGACCGTTCTGTGGAATACAGATAGGCCGAGATCATGACATTGATTGCCATAACAATAAAGCCAAGGGAAAACATGGGATAGATTTGCACAACGTATTCCGTTGTCGCAACGTCAGAGCCAAACAGAACACAGACATTTTCTCTAAGTAGAACAGACAGTATCGTAATAATGACGCTGCCGCCAAAGCTGATCATCAGTCCCGACTTAAAGTAGAATTTCAAATCTTTTTCGCTTTTTGCTCCGTAGCTCTGCCCAAACAAGGGCTGCAAGCCCTCACTTGCGCCAGTAAAAATTCCCATTGAAAGGATTGCTATGTTGCTGACAACCGAAAACGCATTCACGCCAAGATCACCGATTCGTTCAATCAGAACATGATTCATGCAGAACTTCATCATCGGAGTAGCCAACTGGCTGACTCCCTCTGGCAGACTGTGAACGATGATTTCCCGGAGCAGGCCCATATTCAGCGTAATTTTGCCGAAACGGAGATTTCCGTTTTTGCGGGCGAAATGCGTCAGCATGATCAGTAGGCCGATGGTCTGGGAGATGCCAGTAGCAATTGCCGCACCTTTTGTCCCCATTGCCAAGGGAAAGACCAACAGCCAGTCGCCAAAAATATTGCATATCGTTGTAACAATGACTACCATGCTCACCAGTCCGGGCGCATTGTCATTGCGGCAATAGTTCTGCAATCCGGTTGACAGACCCGAGGGGATGATAAAAATGGAGTACCAGAACAAATAATCCACCGCAAAATGATGGAAGGTTTCGTTGGCGCCCAGCAGCGCGCAGATTCCATCCGCGAAAAATATGCCTGCGAGCGAGAATACGGCGGAGGCGCAGAGCTGAAGGAGTATCCCGTGGCGGAACACATCGTTTGCGCCATCCACGTCCCCCTGGCCGATGCGGACGGCATAGATCGCAACGCCTCCAATGCTGATGAGCATATTCACCGCGCCTACCATCAGTATGGCGGGACCGGCCAGATTGATTGCCCCCAGCGCGTTTGTCCCGACCCCCCTTCCTACAAAAATCGCGTCGACAATGGTGAACAGGAAGAAGCAGACATTGCTGCATATCGCGGGAATTACATACCGGGCCACAGTCCGAAGTTTTGCGTTGTGCATTTGATTACCTCCTCCCCGCGTCTTTCGCAGGGTTTCTTATTTGACAAGTTTTTTAGATGATGATAGAATGAAACATCCTATTTTGGGAGAGTTTTCACCATGAAGAAAGAAAATCTGTTGTCCATTGGCGCTCTGTCAAAGCAGACTGGTGTTCACATCAAATCCCTCCGTTACTATGATTCTTTGGGCATTCTCCGCCCCTCCTATATTGATCCCAACAGCGGCTATCGCTACTACAGCTTGCAGCAAATCCCTGTGGTAGATGCTATCCAGCTATGTGTTGATTTGGATATTCCCCTCAAACATTTTACGGATTATTATGTGGACAGCGGCAGCCAGATTCACTATGGCAAGCTGATTGAGCACGGCACAATACTGGCCAAAGAGAAAATTCAAGCCATACAAGAGCGGCTGGTTAAGCTGGAAAAAATGCGCTCTGAAATCGAGCGCGGTGAGCTGATTCAAAGGAGCGATGGCATGGTACGGTGCAGCTTTCCTGGCATGGATCTTTTGCTTGCACCATATCCAGAAAATGGTGCGGAAATGAAGGTTCTCGCCCTGTTCCACAGCTTAGTGCGGACCGCTGAAAGCATCGGTCTGACGATCAATTATTTTTCCGGGCGGCTGCTTCATTGCCAGGGAAGCCAGAGAGAATTGCTTTTTTACATCGGCGTAGACATTCCAGAGGGAGTACAGAAGCTGCCCGGAAATCTTTTGCGGCTTCCGGCGGGCGAGTATCTCTGCTGCAAACAGGCAGCGCCTGCGATTGAAAATGCCGAAAATATTTTCCCGGAGCAATTTGCGCTGGATTATGAAAGGTATGTTATAGAATCTGAACTATCTCTTGGGGATTATGACTGTGCAGCACCTCCTTTTGAACTTTGCTGCTCACTCCCCAATAACCTCGCTCCCTGACAGGAGATTGGACTGAAAATATTCATGAAACGGTTCCTTGCGGAGAAGCATTATAAACTATCCTATAATGGGATAGTCAATAGGGGTTCTATTTTTTATCTATATGTTTCGTCTCTCTATCCGCCATGGCAAGAGTCACAACAGCTGGCGGTTGACTTTGAAAACTGCCTGTGCTACAATAGCCTCGCTTGTCAGAGGACTTGCGATCAAAAATCGTTGAAGTGGGATAAGCCCGTATCGGGTTTGTCCCACTTCTTGTTTTGTCTGGAGGTATTTTTGTGAATGACAAACTGAAAAATCTGTGGCGGTACATCTTCCCGGCTATGGGCGGGCTGTTCGTGACCTACCTCTACAATGTGGTAGACGGCATATTCGTGGGCCAAGGCGTGGGGCCGGCGGCGTTAGGCGCGGTCAATGTCGGCGTTCCGTTTATTACCTTTGCTGTCGCTGTCGCAGCGATGTTTCCCATGGGCGGAGCAACGGTGGCCGCTATCCGAATGGGCCGTGGAGACAGGGAAGGCGCGAACCATGCGTTTATGACCTCGGTTGCGCTGACACTGCTGGTATCGGTGTTGCTCACAGTAGCGGGGATGGTGTTCTGTGAACAAATTATCGGCATGAGCGGCGGACGCACCCTCAGCGGAGCCATGCAGGATATGGCGGTTGATTACCTGTTCTATTACTGCGCTTTTTTTACTCCCATGCTGATGAGTACCTGCCTGTCTGTTTTTGTGCGGAATGACGGCTCTCCGGCGCTGTCTTTTGTGGGAATGTGCGTGGGAGCGGGAGCAAATATCTTCCTGGACTGGCTGTTCATCTTTCCAATGGACATGGGTGTGATCGGCGCGGCCATCGCCTCCGGGCTGGGCCAGGTGTTTTCTGTGGCTGTCCTCCTCTCTCATTTTGTGAGAAGGCGGGGTAGCTTGCATTTTCGGCGGTTCCATTTCAACGGAACGTTGGCAGTAAAAATCTGCAAGCGGGGTGTACCGGAGGCCGTTTCACAATTGACAACACCAGTTACCGCACTCTGCTATAACCTCATGCTGGCAAAACTGGTGGGTGACATCGGTGTGTCTACGTTCAGTATTCTGAGTTTTATCTACTCGTTGGCAAATGCCATTTTGTCGGGCGTGGCACAGGGCTTACAGCCCCTTTGGGGGAACTGCTACGGAGAGCGGGATACAGATGGGATGAACGAGTATTTCCGCTGGGGAATCCGCATCAATGCCATACTATCTGTAGCCATCTATGGATTGCTTCTTTTCTTCACAAAATCAGTAATTCGCATTTTTAATCAGGACCCGGAACTGGTTCAAAACGCATCCACAGCCTTGCCGCTGTTCAGTTTGTCCTTTATCCCCATGGCGTTAAACCTGATTTACACGGCGTTTCTATACTCTACCAAACGGACGCTCCAAGCCGATGCCGTTTCCTTCAGTCGGGGCGTTGTCCTAAAAGCGGCGGCTATTTTCTGTTTGCCTGTCCTTTGGGGCGGCGATACGATTTGGCTTGCTCCACTCGCTGCGGAAATGCTAACGCTTCTGCTGGCACGGATGCTTTCCAAAACGTCAAATCTCACTGGCAGAAAGATTGATAAAATTATTTTATAATATATAAAAGCAATTTTATAATAAATTGGCACTCTATTATTGACAGTGCTAATCTCGGCGGCTATACTATGAGCATAACCGCAAACCAAGCGCGGTGTAAAAACCGCAAGTCTGAAAGGAGAAATTTTTATGCTGACCCCTTATCTGATGGCAAAGAATATGTTCGATGAACTGGCCGAGTCCGCTTTCAGCGCGAATACCCTGCGGGGTATGATGAACACGGACATCAAGGAGAGCGATCAGGGCTACGAGTTGGACATCGACCTGCCCGGCGTCCACAAGGAAAACCTCTCCGCCGAGTTGAAGGACGGCTACCTCTGTATCAGCGCCACGGTGGAGCAGACACACAACGACAACGCCCAGAACGAGCGGTATCTGCGTCGGGAACGCTTCATCGGCTCCTGCCGCCGCAGCTTTTATGTGGGGGACAAGGTCAAGCAGGAGGACATTCACGCCAAGTTCGAGGACGGTATCCTGCGCCTGTTCATCCCCAAGGTGAGCCAGATGGTTCAAGTAGAGCAGAAAAACCTGATTGCCATTGAGGGCTGAGTGCAAAAGAATGCGGTGCCGCATAAAAATTGCGGCACCGCATTTCTTATTCTGATAATCAAAAACGGAAGAGAATTAAACATGAACGAAGTGAAAACACCGAAAAAGCCTTTGATTTATTATTACGGTATCGTTATGCTGGTGCTGATGCTGTTTAATTTCCCGGCCATGCCCTGGTTCGTCCAGAGGCAGATTCTCAAAGTGGACTACGGGACCTTTATGGAGATGACGGAGCAGAAACAAATAGGACAGGTTGAGGTTCAGGATAACCAGATTCTGTTTACCAATCAGGAAGGAACCCGGATTTATAAAACCGGACTTATGGTCGATCCGGATTTAATTTACCGGCTAAAAGACTCTGGAGCAAATTTTTCCGGCGAGATCATAGAGCAGATGTCGCCGTTTGCCAGTTTTCTGCTGTCCTGGGTTCTGCCAATTGCGATATTCGTCTGTTTGGGACAGTTTGCGCCCCGGAAGATGATGGAAAAGGCCGGAGGTCCTAATTCCATGATGTTCGGAAAGTCCAACGCTAAAGTCTATGTGAAATCCTCCGAAGGCATCAAGTTCTCCGATGTTGCGGGGGAAGATGAGGCCAAGGAAAATTTGACCGAAATTGTGGATTACCTTCACAATCCGGATAAGTATCGGGAAATTGGTGCCTTCATGCCCAAGGGTATCTTACTGGTAGGTCTTCCGGGAACTCAATGCTTGATATGTGTTTCCCTATGCAAAATGGTCATGTTTAGCGGGTTTTGGCAAAAATCAAGGCCGGTTATCTCGGTACTCATTAAGTATCAGAATAACCGGCCTTAAATGGTCGGAGTTCAGCCCCCCGTGTTTCCCGCTCCCAAAACAGTCAGGCATTCCTGATGCAAACACGCAATGTCTGCGATAGAGAATGCTGAAAATTCTTGATTTTTCAAAGATTCTGCATAAATGATAACATGAGATGTAAAAAAATAACAGCGGCATTGAATCGCCAGATTCAATGCCGCCGCTGCTTGATTGTCTATCAGTTTAACACAATTTCATGAGTCGCCTCGATCAGATCAACGACCTCTCCACGGTTCACCAAAGCCACGCTCTCTCCATCTACCACCACGAGGCAATGGGTTCCATCATACCGGTACAGCCGAATCGAAACTGTCGGAAAATGCTCATTGTCAAGGTGGACGGTCAGGTCGATTTCTTCTTTCTGAGAGGGCTTTTCGCTGGTGAACTCGTCCGCGCGCAGAGCCTCCAAAGTCTCTTTGAGGTCATCAATTTCCAATTCCTCCTCTTGGCAGGACCACGTGCGCTCCTTTCCTTTTTCCTCCGAAGTCAGGGTATAGGAGTCCCCTTCCAGAGAAATGTCGATTTGCC
>CANAZG010000129.1 GCA_947365965.1 uncultured Clostridia bacterium | reverse complement strand
CTTTCCAGGGGTGAACGAGCTGTTCTCCAGCCCGGATCGTGCGGATGGCAGCCAGAAGTGGATTGATTTTGTTACGACGTTCTGGCATTGCGAGTGCATCAATTTGGTCAGCGAAGCGGCCTTTACGGAGCGTTACCGCAAGTGGTGCAAACGGAAAGGCTACCATTTCAGCGAGAGGAAAGCGGCGGAACTGTATATGGACAGCATGGGTCATATTACAACTCTGCTCAGGAACAGCAACACCAAACTGCTCATTACGACCGCGGCAAGGGAGCTGGCCTCCGCCAAGGCCACGCTGGCCGTCCTGCGCGCTGAGATGACCAGGCTGGCCCGGCAGCTCCCAGAGTATGAAACGGTCCGGGCCATATACGGTGTGGGCGAAACCACTGCTGTCCAGCTGATGGCGGAGATTGGTGATGTGCGCCGGTTCCCTCGCCGCAGTTCCATCGTGAGCTTTGCCGGCGTTGATCCGGCGGTGGATGACTCTGGAAAACACATCTCCAAGAGCAATCCCACAACGAAGAGAGGCTCTCCTCACCTGCGCAAGACACTGTACCAGATCGTTTGCACCTATCTCCGCAAGGCTCCCTTTGACGAGCCGGTGTACCAGTTCTTGGACAAGAAGCGGGCCGAGGGCAAGCCTTATTTCGTCTACATGACCGCTGCTCAGAACAAGTTCCTACGCATTTACTACGCCAGGGTCAAGGAGTGCCTCATTGCCGCCGATGCCAAGGAACTTTCCAAGGATTAACTGACGCTGATATCCACTATCCATTCAGTCTGCGGAAAACTCACTTTTGCAGGCTTAGTTTGTTGTTCCCTTTTTCACCCACTCAAAATTTTTCCATTTTAGGGCTTGACTTTTGTTTGCAGGACTTCTTTTTCATAGATCACAGGAATATTTAAGGCTTGCAGTTCCCAAATTGTGTTAATCGCGTTGCAGGCTGTTTGGGAGAAGGTAGTGAGCGGCTGTGTTAGGATCAGGTCGATTTCACCCTTTCGGCAAAGAGGGAACATCTTCTGGATCTCTTGCCGTTTTTTAAGGGAGGGGCTGGCCCGGCACTTTCGTATCGTGATCCTCTGAACGCCGCCGCGAAGCAGGTCTGCGTCCAGGCTTTCCAGAGGAGCGGATTTCCCAAATGCCCGCCGGAGACGCTCCGTCCCATACTCCTCGGGGCCGATGACGTCCAGCACTTTTGCGGCATTTCCTCATAACTTTTTGAATCCATCACGTCATCCAGATCCCAGGAACTGACCACGCCCAGAGTGAAATCCCGCAGGCCATAAGGCCAGGTTTCCTGGTGATTCACCGCCCAGTGGGCCGCGGATGCAGTCAGGCCATCCGTGCATTTTCGGATATATTCCTCTTGTGCTGGTGCGATCAGATCAAGATATTCACTGAAAATGCAAGTTTTTCCGGTACTCTTCCATTGCCGTATTGCGTCATGCGGCATTATTACCAGCCTCCATTCTGTGCGCGGCAACAAATCGGGAAAGCACTATTTATAGCAGTCTTAAATGATTCTATCTTTAGCTTATGCTACGGTCATATAAAAATACTCCCAATCGGCATCATGTTCCCGGATATTTTGTAGGGGCCGGGCTCTATCCCGGCCCGTTGTTCTGCAAGGCTTTTCCGAATGGGTGGGCACAGAGGCCCGTCCATTCGAGGCATTGGGAACACAAAAGTGAATTGGGGGTAAAAATATACAGCAAAATCCATAAGGTTTCAAATTAATTATGCGTTTTGCACTTCAATGTTGTTCTGTTTATATTTAACCAGTAACAGATCCTTTTTCTCTTACATGAAGCGGGAAGAAATCTATCGCACACCCAAGCTGTTCAGATCCAGCAGTGAATGTAGCATATCCACTGCATTGCGGCCAAAACGGCTGATAGACTTCGTCAGAATCAGGTCAATTTTCTTCTTGAGGCACTGTATTATCATCCGGCGGAACTTGGGCCGCTCCTGCAATTCGAGACTGCTGGTCTGTTCCTTCAACTCTGTGCTGACCCAGCAGTAGGCGGCTACTCAAAGATGACGTAATGTTATGGGACGGGTATCCTGTGAGGGAGGTATTTCGGTGATATTTCCCATCAGCACACCCCCTAAGTTTTTATTATTGTATCAGAAAGTCAGTTTCATGGCAATCTGTTTCTGTGGTTCTTTGGAGCGGCTGAGTTTCTCCTGCTGTACCGCCATAAACATCTCGTCAGAAATAATGGCCTCATGAGAGCCAGTATAGAGATACCATTCCATGAGGCCGAGGCCATTGTTTTCGATCTGGACAGCGCCAGTGCTGATCGTTTTCTGGAGCAGCACTCGCCCAGTATATTTTTCATTCCTTAGTATTTTGTCGAATTATATCAAAGCACATCGAATATCCGGCTCGTTATAATTAAAGATATGTACTATTGCATGCGAAATATCAGATTATTTTTGAGCAATCTCAAAATTTTGCAACTTTTTTCTGTTTTTCTTGGTCGCTCCATTAGTCGTACTAATGCAACAATTGGGAAATCGATGAAAAATTCTGGATTTTTTCGATCCAATATGATAAAATAAGTCAATTACGGATAATACACAATTAAATACAGCATGTTGTGTATTTGGAGTCTAGTATCAAGACGAGGCCCGCCACGGCAAGGCGTTCAAGGGCCTGCTGGAGCGTTACTTCAAGTAAGATTTTCGCCGCAATTTCAGCCCTTTTTGAGGGAAACGGGGAAACTTGTTCTCCTCTTTTTTCGTGTGCCGCAGTCCCGTTGTGGTGGTTTTTGTGGATAGTTTCCCGCCGCCACTGATATTTTGCCACATATGGATATTCAATTTTTCGCCCTATAATCAAGCATTTTTGCGCCTAATCAACGAGTTTTTAGACAAATTGAACAAATTTTTAGAAATTCCCGCGTTCTTGCCATAAGATACAAGCTGATTTTTTCAATACCTAACGTCTTTAAGGATGTCAAAGATATTGCCGCCAAGCAGGAAAAAACCTACCTGTTCACCAAGGGCTGGTTTGTGCAGCAGTTCCCCGACTATGGCAAGCTCCCCGACATCAGCAGCAATGGCAAGATTTTGTATGTTCTCCCCGTTGACCCTCTCGCTCCCTCTGAAAAGGACGATGCAAAGGCTGGCAATACCAGCACAAACAGTACCAGAGGATGCTCCGGAAGAAAGGAGTCCGACAGAGCATGCGCCAAAAAAGAAATTGTCTGGACAATCCTGTTATGGAGAACTTCCTCGGTTTGCTTAAGAGCGAACTTGCGTTATCTGCAAGAGTTCAGTTCTATGGGACACTTCAAACAGGAACTCCTTGAATATCCCGATTACTACAATAACCGCCGCATCAAGGCGAAGCGAAAGGGCTTGCCGCCTGCGGCTCACAGACAGCAAACCCTTTCGGCTGCTTGAACAATTCTCTCAAATTATTTGTCTAACTTTTGCGGGACAATGCATTTCTCCGCAGCGCTCCTTCTGCTATGCGTTTTTGGGGGGTGCGCTCTTCTTTATCATCCGCCGGCAGACCAGGAAGGAGGCGGCCACCAGGATTCCGTCGATGGCAATGGCGATGAGGGCCGCCGGGGAGAAGGGATTGGCTACGTTGTCCCCCATGATGCATACCGCCACCATGGTGGGGGCCAGCCCCACCAGACTCCCCGCCAGATAGGGCAGGAAGGGCAGGCGCATGGAGCCGAAGTACAGGCTCACCACGTCCCCGGGCAGGATGCCCAGGGCCCGTGCGATGAGGGCGAAGAGGAAATGGTTCTCCTGCTGCACCCGCTCCAGCTTCTCCAGCTTGGGATACTTCTCCCGCAGCCGGTCCACGCTCTCCGCAGCGGAGAACCGGCCCACCAGATAGGGTACGGTGAGGCAGGCCGCCATGCCCGCCACATTCACCGCCAGGGAGATGGGCAGGGGGAAGAGGAGGGCTCCGGCCAGATAGAGCACCACCAGGGGGAAAAACACGCTCATGCTCTTGGCGGCGTACAGGGCGATGAGGAACAGGGCTGCCATCACGGGGTTGGAGGGCGAGAGCTGGAGGATGTCGGCGGCCTCCACGTCCCGCGCTGCCAGCAGAAATCCCGCCGCGAACACCGCCATGAGAAGCAGCGGCAGGTATTTGGTCCACTTTGCTTTCGTTGAGAGAGACTCCTTTCTGTAATTCAATTGACATTTGTTTCCTCTACGGAAAAGAAACAGGGAAAAGCGGGTCCGGCTTACAGCTCCACCCGGGGGTTGAAGTACCGGCCCCGGTTCTCGTCGGCCTTCTTCCAGTGAATGGCCCCAGTGGGGCAGCGGTGGAGGCAGGCCAGACACCTTACGCACTGGGGCTTGGCCCACAGGGGCTGCCCGCCGGCAAGGGTGATGGCCCCGCAGGGGCAGATCTCCTGGCACAGGCCGCAGCCGATGCACCCGTCGGTGACCACAAAGGGACGGGTGGAGCGTCCCCGGGCGTAGGCGGCGTACATGGCCGCCGTCTGGAGGGCGGGGAGGGGGCCTTTGCAGCGATTGTAGTCCCCGATGCCCCGGGCCCGGACAGCCCGGCCGGCCTCGTCGAGATAGGGCTCCGCCTGGTCCAGAATCCGCTCCGACTCCTCCTCTCCGGGGACGGTAAAGGCGGGCACGTAGTTGTCCACCATGGGGATGGCGAACTGGGCGGACAGGGCGATGCCTTTTTTCGCCAGGAGCTTGGACATCTGATCCGCCGCGCCGCCGGTCCACTGGCCGCAGGTCATCACCAGATAGACGTACTGCTCCCCATACCCCTCCAGCCGGAGCTTGTCCAGGAAGAAGGCCAGGATGCTGGGCAGACCCTGGAAGTACACCGGCGTTACGAAGCCGATGCGCTCGTCTCTGGCCACGCTGAAGTGGTAGCTGCAGGCGCGGACCGCGTCCCGCAGGGAGACCAGCCGGTCCTCCGTGGCGGCGGCGATGCGCTGGGCGGCGTACTTGCTGTTGCCGGTGGCGGAAAAATAAAAGATCATGGGATAAAGACCTCTTTTCCTTATGATATCAAAAGGGGATGGGGAGCCTCTCTGGGGGGTCTTACACGCCCCAGAGGTTCTCCGGGTACAGGCCCTGCTCCGTCTTCTCCCGCAGGGCCGCCACCACCGCCGGCTTGTCCTCCCGGTAGGTCACGCCGTACCACTTGTCCGCCGTGGACAGCATCCGCACCTGGGCCCTGCCCCGGGAGAGCATGTCCGTGACCAGTATGGGCAGGTAGCACTCCCCGGCAATGGGGTCCTGGTCCAGAATGCGGTCCAGGAACAGGGGGAACCGGGCCATGGCCTCGTCCAGGAAGCTGCGCTGGAACCCCCAGAAGTTCATGGACACCAGGGTCTTGCCCTCCAGGTGGACCCAGGAGCCGTCCTCAGCGGCATAGCGGCCGCCGTCCCCATCCTTCTCAATGCCCTTGCGCTCCTCCACCTCCTCCAGCAGGCCGTCCTGGTTGAGGTGGCAGATGCCCCGGGTCACGCCGCCGTGCTCGGTGACGGTTTTGCCCAGGTGGTAGCCCACCATGGCGTACTGGAAGCAGTCCGGCCGGTCCCGGTGGTGGGCCAGATAGTCGTAGATCACCCGGAAGGCCTCCGGGCCGTAGTAGTCGTCGGCGTTGATGACCGCGAAGGGTCCTTTGATGAGAGCCCGGGCCGCCATCACCGCGTGGGTGGTGCCCCAGGGTTTTTTGCGTCCGAAGGGGACCCGGCAGCCCTTGGGCAGGTCCTCCAGCTCCTGGAAGGCGTAGCGCACCTCCATGCCCCTGCTGATGCGGTTCCCCACCGTCTCCCGGAAGTCCGCCTCCAGCTCCCGGTTGATAACAAATACCACCGTCTCAAAGCCGGCCCGCCGGGCGTCGTAGATCGAGTAGTCAATAATGCTCTGTCCGTGGCCTCCCATGCTGTCCATCTGCTTCAGACCGCCGTAGCGGCTGCCCATTCCCGCCGCCAGAACCAGCAAAACAGGTTTCTCCATATGCAATTCCTCCATCATTCATTGGCTGGGGGCCCACGGGCCCTGCCAAGTATTAGGATATCACAGGGGCGGAAAAATGTAAACGCGAAATCCGATTCCTTAACAAATGTTTTATAAATACTGAGGAAAAAGCATGGCCCCCCACGCCGCAGGGCGCAGGGGACCGGGAGCGCGAGGTTTTCTATAAAAAGAAAAGCCACGCCGTGAAAGCGTGGACGCACGTCTCTCTCATATTGCCAGGGGGTGGGGTTACCGCTCGCTGATAATACTGTCGCGCTCACCGTAGATCATGTCGTCAATATCGACGCCGGTGAAAAGGCTCGTCATGTTCGCTATCACATCCTTTCTTTATTTGTCTTTATGCAGTATACCACACCGGAGCGGAAAGCGCAAGGGGGAATTTTTGGAGAAACAGGGCGAGGTGTATGTATTACAAAGAGGTGACACAACCAGACAAGGATACCGGCAAGGTAGACAACATCCATGAGATAAAGAGCTTTTTTCTCATATCTGGTGGCAAAGCGGCGGTAGTTTTTGAGTTTG
>CANAZG010000128.1 GCA_947365965.1 uncultured Clostridia bacterium | reverse complement strand
TATCGGAGATCTGTGTCCAGGTGGGCTACAGCGATCTAAAGCACTTTACACAGAACTTCAAAAAAGATACGAATCTGAATCCGGGCCAGTATCGGAAGCTGTACGGATGAGCCTGCGCTGCCCAATATGGGTCTGCCGGACAGAGCTTTTCATAAAGCGCCTGCTCATCAGCGTGTCCGACGACGGCATCGGGATGGAGGAAACAGTGCTGGAGCAGCTGAACAACCGCCTGGGCAAGGGCGGCATCGTCAACTCCCAGCCAAAGGAGGAGAGCCAGGGCGGCGTAGCGCTGGTGAACGTGGATAACCGCATCCGTCTATTGTTCGGAGAGGAATACGGGCTCCATGTCTATTCCATGGTGGGCCTGGGAACCACGGTGGAAATCATGCTGCCCTGTATCCTGAACGATTGGGATGTGAAAAATCCGGAGGCGCTGCAATGCGGGAACATCTACTACAGGGAGGAATTGATCAATACCTGGCGGGCGGCGGCCCCCCGCTACAATCGAATCGGGGTGATCCAGAGCAGCAGCTGTCTGGTGGAGGGGCTGACGGTGGAGGACAACATCTACGTGTTTCGCCCCGCCTTCAAAAGCTGGCTGATCCGCCCCAAGCTTCTGCGCCAGCAGCTCCAGCCTATTTTGGACAAATTCGACCCGAACCTTTCCGGCGGGGCGTATGTGGAGGATCTGACCCATTTCCAGCGGTTTGTGGTGGAACTGGTGAAGGCGGTGGTGGCGGGGTGCCGCCTCATCATCCTGCGGGAAGTGAGTACCTTTATCAGTGACCTGGAGCTGTCCCGCCTCCAGGATATCCTGCGGTATTATGCCGGGGAGGGCCTCTCTTTTTTATATTTGGGCCATCACTGCGAGGAACTGACCCAGATATGTGACCAAACGGCCCTGTTCTCCAACGGGCGGATTGTCAAGATTCTGGAACACGAGTGGATCGGGGCGCCCGCCTCCTTTGACAACATCGTCCGCAGGCAGCTGGAGCGGTACCATGACCGGGCGGGCCTGCCCCCGGTGCTGGAGGTCGAAGAACTCTCCGGCGGAACAATAGATAAGCTGACCTTTTCTGTGGCCCCGGGAGAATGTGTGGTGCTCCAGGATCTGCAGAACAGGATATTCCGCGATCTGGTTGGGCTGTTCATGGGAGATGTCCCCATCCGGGCGGGAGCGATCCGGTTGAGCGGCGTGCCCTACCGCCCGGGACAGAACCGTCAAATTGCGGTCATTGTGGAGCGGCCGGATCACTCCATGATCTTCTCCCAGCTGAGTTATCTGGACAATCTGGGGATAACGCTGGACCATCGCCTGCCGGAGTTGTGGCTCAGCCGCCGGGTGCAGTGGGGTCTTCGGCAGGAGTGCGAGAACAAACTGGGGACAGAGGTGTTCGATTTACCGCCGGGCAAGCTTTTGACCCAGCAGAAATACGACTTGGTATACCGGCGTATCCTGCTGCAAAATCCAAAGGTGGTTTTCTGTATACAGCCGTTTCAGGGAGCGGATATGGAAATGCGTATTCATATCTGGAAGCTCCTGGAGCAAGTCCTGGAGAAAGGCATCGCGCTGGTTATTCTGGCCATTAACCTGGCGGACTCCCTCTCTCTGGCATCCCGGCTGATTCGCATCCGCCAGGATGCGCCGCCCGAACCCTATGAGCAGTCGGAGTTTGGATGCGTCCCGTTCATTGCCCCTTGGCTGGACTTGTACCAGGGACCATCCCCCCATAGCTGGGGAAATATTCAGCAAAAATACGAGAGGAATGGTAAAACATGAAGCGTTCTGAAATCAACAAGGCTCTGAAGGAACTGGAAACCATGTGCGCCCAGTACCGTTTCGCCCTGCCCCCTTTTTGCCACTTCACCCCGGAGGAATGGCAGTCCAAGGGGCACGAGTACGATGAGGTGCGGGAGTGTATGCTGGGCTGGGACATTACTGACTACGGCAAGGGGGACTTCGACCACTTTGGTTTCTCCCTCATCACCATCCGCAACGGCAACCGCGCCCTGGCGGACAAGTACCCCAAGGTGTATGCGGAGAAGCTGCTCTATCTAAAGGAGGGCCAGTACGCCCCAAACCACTTTCACTGGTACAAGACGGAGGACATCATCAACCGGGGCGGCGGGAACGTGTTGATCCGGGTATACAATTCCCTGCCGGACGAGGAGATCGACTACCACTCCAACGTCACCGTCCACACCGATGGGCGCACTTACACGGTTCCGGCGGGAACCCAAATCCGGCTCACCCCCGGCGAGAGCATCCACATCCAGCAGCGGCTGTACCACGACTTCACCGTGGAGGAGGGCGGTGGCCCGGTGCTGCTGGGAGAGGTCAGCCAGTGCAACGACGACAACACGGACAACCGATTCAATCCTCCCGTGGGCCGTTTCCCGAAAATCGAGGAGGACGAGTCCCCCTACCGGCTGCTGTGCAACGAGTACCCGGCGGCAAAATGAGGGCGGCGCCATGATTGATGTGACGGCTCTGGGTGAACTGCTGATTGGCTTCACCTGTCTGAGTACCGATGAAACGGGCTGCCCCACCATGGCCGCCCATCCCGGCGGGGCTCCCGCCAACTTTCTGGCCGCGCTGGCCGGATTTGGCGCCAAGACCGCCCTGCAGGGCAAAGTGGGCGCGGATGCCTTCGGGAAACTGCTGGTCAAGACACTGGGATAAGCCGGGATTGAAACCCGCGGGCTGGTTCAGTCCAGCGGTGTGTTTACTACCTTGGCTTTCGTAACCCTGGACGAGAGCGGGGATCGGGTAAAGTGTCCCCCAACAAGTCAAGGACAATAATAGGGTGTCATTCTGGGTTCTGAGACGGTTTCACAAAGGGGACTGCAAGCGTAGATCTCTTTAAGGGGTAAGCTCCAGATTCCAGGTAATATGCATATTAGTTCGGTGACAGGAGTGCCAAATTCCATTGGTAACGGTCGTTGTTATAATGGCCTGCCCAATCGTCTATATGGGCAAGTAGGTTGTTGTAATCGCTGCAGGCGGCCAAGACCAACTCATCCTTCATGTGTCCGAAGAAGCTCTCCTGCGGCGCGTTGTCCCAGCAGTTGGCTTTTCTGGGCATGGACTGACGCAGATGATTGTCGCGGAGGCGGTGTGCCTCAGAGCGTTCGCATTCCGGGTGATTTACGAACTGGAGGGCAACGGTCTGTCCATCACCTGCGAGGTGAAGAACTGCGATGAGCAGATCATGTATTTCGGCCTGGGTGCGCATCCTGGCTTTCGGGTTCCGCTGCGGGCCGGGAAGCGGTTTGAGGACTATCGCCTGCGCTTTGAGGCCCCGTGCCACCCACGGCGTATCGGTTTCACGGATGACTGCTTTCTGGATGGAATAGACCAAGCATTTCCGTTGGAGGGAGATCAGCTTCTTCCTCTGTCGCACAGCCTGTTCGATGATGACGCAATCGTGCTGAAGGAGGCGGGCCGCCGGGTCACTCTGGAAACAACCGGAGACCCGCGGAGTGTTTCTGTAGAGTTCCCCGGCATGGACTATCTGGGGCTTTGGCATATGCCCGGGACGGACGCTCCCTATGTATGCATTGAGCCGTGGTGTTCTCTGCCCTCCGTAAAGAGAGAGATTGCCGTTTTTGAGAAGCGGTCAGATTTGATCGTTCTGCATTCCAACAAAATTTATCGCAACACGTGGAGCATCAAAATCAGCGTATGATAAAGAGCGTCCGAGCTCGTCGGAAATTCCGGTGGGCTTCGCTGTTCAACCCGTCAAAACGTAGCGGTTTTGCGGCTAAAACCGCTAAGAGAAAGATATACCGCCCTTTATCGGCACCGTCGTCCGCCAGGACGGCATATCCATGGTGGTCTTCTTCGTCAGCAAAATCATATTCCCCGAGGGGGAGCCCAAGAGGATGTCATAGGCAACCCATATTGGCTCTGCGTTAAGAACCTGGATTTTTTATGCGGCAGTGTTGAGGGTTCTTCTTTGTAGACACTGGTGCAATTTATCCGTGAGAATCACGGCAGCAGGTTCCCCCTGTGTGCGGGAACCTGCTGCCGTAGGGTTTGATCACATAACCAGCCCCCTCTGTCATATGCTTATCTGCGGACGGAACCTGCCTGATATTCCGTGGGCGTCATGTTCATGTAACGCTTAAACACCTTGGTAAATGCTCATGTACGGTAAAGAAGCAAGCAACCGAAAACAAGAGATAGACCGCCAGCACCACACTATTCCGAACCAAAGAAACCAAAGACCAAAAGACAAGCATTATGGAAATGTGCATAACAGGCTATGGAATCATGGATAACTCTATTCACAGCACATGGAAAAGCTAAAGGGCAGCTTTCCCACGTCCTGCAAACAGAGTTACCCACAATTCCATGAGAGATAGCCAGTTATACACATTCCCACAATGCCGACTGCTACGGAATCCCTCTTTCCTTTCTTTCATAAAATTTTATTATTGGACAAAATAGAACAATTTATCGCTACTCCGTTTACTCGGAATGGTAAAAAATGGAGTAAATTCATAAAATCTATTGACTTTTAGAACAATGTTCAATACAATATATTTGAACGTTGTTCAAGAAAGGAATATTGCTATGGATAAAAATGCCAATGTAAAAAATCGCATTATTGAGGTTACAACGGAATTGATTGAAAAACATAACGGCAACATTAAGGACATAACCGCCCGTATGATTGCCACAAAAGCAGATGTTGGATTAGGTTTAATCAACTATCACTTTGGTAGTAAAGAAAAATTGATAACGGAATGTGTGCAGCGCATTATCGGAAAAGTAGTTACAGAATTTCAAATGACGAACCAATATGAAACGGATAAAGAACGCTTAATGGATTGTGCTACTAATGTTTTCAATTTTCTGTTTGAACATTCTGCTATTTCACGTATTTCTATTTTGGGTGATTTACAAAATTATACGGAAAACTGTAATTCTGTATTTACACAACGGGGCTTTTCGCTGTCTTTGAGAAATGATATTTCAAATGAGGATAAATCCATGTTTGTATTTATTCTTACTGTTGCAATGCAGGCGGCATTTTTAGGAAGTGAGACAATCAAACAATTATTGGGGTATGATTTTACGAAAACCGAGGATAGGGCAACATATATCAATAAATTGGTTGGTATTCTTTATAAAGGAACGGTGCAGATTGATGAATAAGAAAATAGGCGTGTATAGCTCTTGTGTTAATTTCATTGCGGTAATCTGTTTTGCTATGTCTATGCTATTTGACTTTGATTATGGCAGCTACTTTTTCTCTATGTTCATTGCATTCAGTTTTGTAGCTATGGTATGTGGATATGCCCACTTTGCTGAAAAGGAAGTAAAATTAGCGGGTTGTGTTTCAGTAGCCTTTTCCGTCATATACGCAGCTATTATTTTGTTAGTTTATTTTGCTCAGCTAACAACTGTACGATTAGATGATTTAACACAGCAAGCTGTTGCACTTCTTGATTTTCAGCAATATGGATTGCTATTTAACTATGACCTGTTGGGTTACGGGGTTATGTCATTAGCTACACTATTTGCCGGATTGACGATAAAACCACAGAGAAAGATAGATAAATGGCTGAAATATCTGCTCATGGTACATGGTGTGTTTTTTATCTCTTGTTTGATTATTCCTATGCTCGGAGTATTCAAAACGGATAGTCCGACGTGGATAGGTATAGCTGTATTAGAGTTTTGGTGCGTTTATTTTTGTCCTATTGGTATTTTATCCTTTTTGCGTTTTCGTAATTGCAAGGAATGAGGTCTATAATGAAAAGAATAGAATGGGTACATTGTCCTGTTTGCGGGAGCAAAACAAGATTACAGATACGGGCAGATACAGAATTAAAAAATTTCCCTCTTTACTGTCCGAAATGTAAACAGGAAAGCTTGATTAACGCAAAAGATTTACAGGTAACAGTTATTAAAAATTTGTATAAAAAAGAGCCAGACGCATAGACGCAGAGCCGACAAGACTTGTGAGAAATTACAGCTTGTCGGCTATTTTCTTGAAAATAAAATGCTAAAGGTATGCCGAAAGATAATCATGGGGAAGCAATCTAAAACGCCACCCCTTGAATTATAAAATGCAACAGTAAACCAAGCACCGCCCCATGCGGGGAGAAAGGGGGAATTTCCGTGAATTGCACAGAAGCATATAAGGAACATATCGAATACACATTTAACGCCTTTTGCAGAGTTGTCATACACTATGCAGCAATCAACGCATGGCGTGACAGGGACAAGCGGCGGCAAAGGGAAATATCTTTTGAATACCTCACAGAAGAAAAGTTTTATCCATTTTGTACGTCAGACACATATTTCATAGACCCTTACAAGCAATATCCTGTTACGATATGTGGTCAGAGGGTTATCCTCACAAATGGAAATCTTGCCGAAGCCCTGTCCTCTCTGCCGGAGAAAAAGAGGGAAATCATCTACCTATACTTTTTTGGGCGTTACACACAGCAGGAAATCGGGGAACTTTACGGACGCTGCCGGAGTACGGCGTGGCATCACATACACAGTGCCTTGCAAATGC
>CANAZG010000127.1 GCA_947365965.1 uncultured Clostridia bacterium | reverse complement strand
AGAAGCATTGAAAGGAGCGATTTTATGAAGTTCACATTTACCTGCAAAAAGGTGTCCCTCAACGACTCCATCAAGGAGTACGCGGAGAAGAAAATCTCCAAGCTGGACCGGTACTTCCGGGATGACGCCGACGCACTTGTGACCTTCTCTGTGGAGAAGGGCCACCGCTGTGTGGTGGAAATCACCATCGTCAGCGGCAGCACCCTGTTCCGCGCCCAGGAGGAGTCCAGGGACGGAGACATGCGGGGGGCCATCGACGCGGCCTGCTCCACTATTGACCGCCAGATCCGCAAGAACAAGACCCGCCTCTCCAAGCGCCTGCGCCAGGAGGCTCTCGCCCCCAGCGTGCCCGCCGAGTTCGACGTGAGCGAGGAGACGGAGTTCCAGGTGGTACGCACCAAGCGCATTGCCGTCAAGCCCATGAGCGCGGACGAGGCCATTCTCCAGATGAACCTGCTGGACCACGACTTCTTTGTCTTCCGCAGCACTGAGAATGTCGTCAGCATCGTCTACCGCCGCAAGAACGGCGGCTACGGCCTGCTGGAGACCGACGGGCTTCAGGACTGACCGAAGCCCCCTTTTCCTCCCCCGGAGGGGCCGGCTGACCTCTTTCGACAAAGGTTCTCTGAAACCGGCAAAACCTCCTATTTACAAATGAGGAAAAGGGTTGTATGATAGTGATCGGAAGCTTTCCAATATCCCACCCGCCTGGGCCGCTGTCTCTGACAGCGGCTCCTTTTTATGCCCCGGGCTCGCCGCTCACAGGCTGACGCCCTGCGGACTGACGGCGTACCGGGCAGGATTCCGCTCATCGTAAAAGACGGCAAGCTTCTCGCCTTTGGCGGGGCATCTCAGAAAATACCGTACATACCGGCTCCCCTGGTAGGTAACGCCGCCAACGCTGTAGGTGAAATAGATGATGTGGGGAAATTTCGCGCCGTCCAGGGGACCCATCCGGACGTGCTTCGTGTTCACCTTGATCCACCAGCAGGTTTTCACCCTTGTCACCGTACCTGCGGTCTCCCGCCCCTGGGAGATGATTTTTCGGTCCTCCAGACCCAGCGTATGCAAAATGCCCATGCCGCCTCCCCTTTCCATCCCAATGTGCGCCTGTGCTCAATGCCGGTTGTCTCTATCATACCACAGGCGTTCGCCGAGGGCAAGGGCGGCCCGCCCTTGGGCGCAACCCCAGCCTTGCATTTTCCGTTTATTTACAGTACAATGGGGAGGATATCCAAACTACGAGAAAGGCGAGGTCAACGAAAGGATGAATCAAAAGGAACTGGGGGAGCTGCGCCGCCGTTTCCAGCCGGACAGGAGCGCCGTGAGCCGTATCTACGGCTGTTATGTCAACACACAGCGGGAGGTGATCTCCTACCTGGACGAGTCCCTGGGCCGGATGCCCCTGGAGGAGTCGGAGAAGTACCTGGGCCTGCTGAAAAAGTCCCTGTCCGGTGCTCTGGGCAAAAATCTCATCGACGTGGTGTTCACCACTGAGCAGGTGATGGACAGCGACGAGTACCGGCTCCTGTCGGCTCTGCGGGAGTCGGAGCTGAAAAACGGCGAGATCCGCCAGGAGTTCTACCAGCGGGTCATCGAGAGCCTGGACATGGGGGAGAGCAACTACCTGATCCTCATGGCCTATGACGCCTACGACGTGCCCCGCCGGGGCGGGGACGGCCAGCCGGGGGATTCGGAGAACGTGTTCCGGTACATCCTCTGCTGCGTGTGCCCGGTGAAGGACGGCAAGCCGGAGCTGGGCTACTTCCCCGGGGAGAACGAGTTCCACAACTGCGTGGCCGGGCAGATCGTGTCCGCGCCGGAGCTGGGCTTCCTGTACCCGGCCTTTGACAACCGGGCGGCCAATCTGTACAACGCCCTCTTTTACGCCCGGAAGGCGGACCAGCTCCACCAGGAGTTCATTGACGCCGTCTTCCGCACCGAGGCCCCCATGTCTGCGGCCGAGCAGCGGGAGGCCTTTGAGACCGCCCTTCAGGAGGGGCTGGAGGAGGCGTGCAGCATGTCGGTGGTCCAGTCGGTCCACGAGCAGCTGCGGGAGCGGCTGGAGGAGCACAGGGACAGCAAGGACCCGGAGCCCCTCTCCCTCACCGCCGGAGAGGTGGGGGGCATTCTGCGCCAGTGCGGCGTGGAGGAGGCGCGTGTGGAGGCCTTCCAGTCCCAGTGCGCCCAGCGGTTCGGGGAGAGCGCGGCCCTGAACCCGGCCAACCTCATTGACAGCAAGCGCTTTGAGGTGAAGACCGGGGAGGTCACCGTGTCCGTGGATCCGGCGTGCAGCTATCTGGTGGAGACCCGGGAGATCGACGGCCGGCGCTACCTCCTCATCCCCGTGGGGGAGGACGTGGTGGTCAACGGCCTGCCCGTGACCGCCGGCGGGACGGAGGCGGCCGGCGTGCAGCCGTAACCCCTACCTCCGTCCGAACAGCTCCGGCAGGATGTCCTCCACCTCCGGGTACATCAGCAGCCCTGTGGCGATGCCCAGCTCCTGGCCCAGCTGCATCTTCCGGCGGAGAGTGCCCGCGTCGTCAAAGAGGACGAAGCGGCTCTCCCCCTCCCGGGTGGAGGTGAAGTATTTCGCGCACAGGTCCCCGGAGTAGAAGACGGCGGGCTGCCGCTCCCTCATCATCTCTTCCAGCTCCTCCCCGGACAGGGGCCTCCCCTCCCCGGAGGGACAGGGCAGGGGGAAGCTCATCCGCAGCCGCTGGAGGTCCAGGGCCAGCCGCTTTTTCCCAAAGGCCTGCCCGGCCTCCTCCAGCCGCTGGCGGAGGGTTCCCCCGGATAGGGCCGTGCAGATGAGCACCTGGGCGGAGCGGACCTGCTGGCCGTACTCCTCCGGGACCAGCAGCTGCTTCCGGTTCCGGGCCAGCACCCGGCCCAGGTTCTCCAGGAAGGAGACCCGGTCCGGGCTGGGCGGGTGCTCAAAGTCCGCCGCCACCCCGCCGTAGTTCCGGTTGCCGCACTCCCGCCACACCTCCCGGCACAGCTGGGCCGTGTCCCGGACAGCGCCCCAGTCCCGGTCCCCCAGCACCATCAGGCCGCCGAAGGTCCTGGCCAGCAGGGCCTGCCGGGTGAGATGGCCCTCCCGGCCCACCTGGTAGGCCACGTGGGCCAGGCGGTCAGTAAACCGGCTGGCCGCGGTCTGCTTGTCGGGCGTGACGGCTAAAAAAATCTGCAAGTTCGGTCCCCCCTTGTATATCGAAAAATAATGTGCTATACTTCAGCCATATTATGCGATCAAGGAGGGCGCTATGCCTGTCTCTCTTGTCCCTGACCGGGTTCTCCGGCGCTATACCGACGTGACGCCCCAACTGCTGGGAGAGCTGGGCGTGAAGCTGCTGCTGTGCGATCTGGACTACACCCTGGCCCCCCGGTCCGTGTCCGCTCCGGACGAGGCGCTGCGCACCTGGCTGGCCCGGTGCCGGGAGGCCGGGGTCACGGTGGCCATTCTCTCCAATAACCGCTCCCCCCGGCGGGTGGAGGCCTTCTGCGGTGCGCTGGGCATCTGGTACGTGGGCCACGCGGGCAAGCCGTCTGTCAAGGGCTTCCGCCGGGCCATGGAGCAGGCCGGCGCGGGGCCGGAGGAGACGGCCATGCTGGGCGACAAGCTCCTCACCGACGTGCTGGGGGCCAGGCGCAGCGGCGTCACCGCCCTGATGGTGGAGCCCCTGGGGGGGCCGGTGGGGACCTGGAACCGGGTGCTCCACGCCCTGCAGGAGCCCTTCAAGCAGATCGCAAAAAGGAGAAATGAGGAAACATGAGCAGATTTCAGAAGATCGCCGCCAAGCTGGCGGACCACAACCTGGACGCCATGATGGTCACCAGTGCGCCCAACCGCTTCTACGCCACCCAGTTCCGCTCCAGCGCCGGCATGGCCATCATCACCAAGAGCGAGAGCTACTTCTTCACCGATACCCGCTATATTGAGGCCGCCGGTAAGGCCGTCACCGGCGCGGTCATCCGCCAGAACTCCGCCGATGTATCCATGGTGGATTTAGCCAACGAGGTTCTGGAGAAGCACAACATCCAGCGTCTGGGCTTTGAGGAGCAGTACGCCACGGTGGGGGAGTACAACACCTGGAAGGAGAAGCTCAAGTGCAAGGAGCTGGTCCCCGCCACCCAGCTGCTCACCGATCTGCGGGCGGTGAAGGACGAGGAGGAGATCAAGACCCTCATCGCCGCCCAGCGCATTGCGGAGAAGGCCCTCCAGGAGGTTCTGGAGTTCATCAAGCCCGGCCGCACGGAGAAGGAGATCTCCGCTTTCCTCCAGTACCGGATGCTCTGCCACGGGGCGGACCGCATGTCCTTTGAGCCCATCGTGGTCAGCGGCGTCAACAGCAGCATGCCCCACGGCGTGCCCTCCCATAAGAAGGTGGAGGAGGGCGACTTCCTCACCATGGACTTCGGCTGCATGCTGGACGGCTACTGCTCCGACATGACCCGCACCGTCGCCATCGGCCGCGTCACCGAGGAGATGGACAAGGTCTACCACACCGTCCTGGCCGCCCAGGCCGCCGGCGCGGCCGCCGCCAAGGCCGGGGTGAAGGGCATGGACATCCACGCCGCCGCCGCCAAGGTCATCTCCGACGCGGGCTACGGCGAGTACTTCGGCCACGGCTTTGGCCACGGCCTGGGCATCGAGGTCCACGAGAACCCCGGCGCGGGCCAGAAGGCCTCCGTGCCCCTGCCGGTGAACGCCGTCATCTCCGCCGAGCCGGGCATCTACATCCCCGGAAAGTTCGGCGTGCGCATTGAGGACGTGCTGATTATCCAGGAGAACGGCTGCAAGGACATCATGGAGGCGCCCAAGGAGCTGCTGATTCTCAAATAAGCGTTATCCCCGTATACGCGCCGAGGGTCCCGGACTTTGTCCGGGGCCCTCTTTTGCCGCTGGAAAATATGTGGGTCAAAAGCTGGCCTGGCCCTGCCAGCTCTGGGCGGCGGCGCAGTAGGGCACGCCCTTGACGTTGTGGAACTGGACGAACTTCAGTGCGTACAGGTCCCCGGAGATGTACCGCTCGTAGTCCGGCTGGTAGAGCACGATGTAGTCGCTGCCCACGGTGTGGAGGATCCCCTGCCAGGTCACCGCCTGCTGTGTGCCCACCATGAAGGTGGCCACCACGAAGTAGCCCACGTTCCGGTTCAGCAGGCTCCGCAGGGACGCCTGGTAGGCCTCGCCGGCGTCGGCGGGCATGTGGGTGCCCTCCATATCCACGGGGTTCTTCATCCGCTGGCTCTGGGCGGCGGCGCTGGATATCCCCCCCAGCTCCCCGGTGCCGTTGAGGCCTGTGATGGTCACGGTCCCGGCCTCCTCCGCAGTGGCGGCGGGCGCGGCGGGCGCCTGGATCTCCGCCGGACTGATTGCCCCGGCGGCGGACTGGCCGGCGTAGCCCAGGGTGGGGTCTCCGTAGATCCAGCTGTTGTTGATGGTGCTGGCCATCTCCGGCGGCATACGCGCGCCGGTCTCGTCCGGAGCGGCCATGGGGCTGCGGAGCTCTCCGCCGGTCATCCTCTGCATACTCTGGTCATTGTTTGGCATCTCCATTCACTCCTCCTGGATGGTCTCTCACGTGCTGTAGTAGGCGTTTGTCGGGTTGTAGAAACAGTGGTCCCCAATGCGGGTCTGCCAGTACCCCACGTTGGAGGGGAATCGGTTGCGGCAGTCGGGGCTGAAGGGGTTGTAGAACCAGAGGGATTCCGCCACATCCGGCAGCCGGTTGCCGGCGATGGCCCAGTCGGCGATTTCGTAGTGGATCGCCTCGGGGCGCATGTTGTAAATATTCTGGGGGTTGTAAGCGCCGCCCTCGGTCTCGCTGGCGCAGACAAACTGGTAGGGCTGAAAGATGATATTGCGGATGCTCCCCTGGCCCACCCGTGCGTACTCCCCGCCCCGGGCGTGAACCCGGTTCATCACCACGCCCGCCACCGCCTTCATCCCATTGGTTCCCTCCCCGCCAGCCTCGCACTGGATCAGCCGCGCCAGCAGCTCCCTGTCAGAAAAAGCCATCAGTCATCACACTCCTGGTCACGACCATCCTATGCCGCCGCCGCGGAGGGTGTGCCGGTATTTCCGGCATAACCCCTCCGGCGGGCGCATAGGCTGTAGCGTCAGCCGGTTGGGGGCACAGATTCCAAAACCGGACTACCAATGAGGTGAACGTACATATGGAGGAAACACGCAACTTTGTCCAGCTGCGGGGGACGGCGGCCGGAGAGCCCCAGTTCTCCCACGAAAACCACGGCCAGCGGTTCTGCCGCTTCCCCCTCTCCGTCCGGCGGCTGTCCGGCCAGACGGACCTGCTCCACGTCATCGCCACCGCCCAGCAGCTGGAGCCGCTGCTGCCCCTGGAGGGACGGCGGCTGGCGGTGGAGGGGCAGCTGCGGTCCTTTAACAACAAGAGCGGCCGCGGGAATCGGCTGGTCATCTCGGTCTTCGCCCAGTCCCTGGGAGACACGGAGGAGGACGAGGACCTCAACGGCATCCAGCTCCGGGGGGTGATCTGCAAGCCTCCGGTTCTGCGCCGCACGCCCCTGGGCCGGTGCATCTCCGACATGATGCTGGCGGTGAACCGGCGGTACGGCC
>CANAZG010000126.1 GCA_947365965.1 uncultured Clostridia bacterium | reverse complement strand
GCCCTACCACATGCGGGTGGACGCGCCCCCCTTCGCCCGGCCCATTCTCTACCGCCCCGACGAGGAGGAGAACGCCATCCCCTCCGGCGACCGGACGCCCAAGGTCCTGGAGCTCATCGGACGGGCCGTCGAGAACCACGTCTGGCGGCAGGAGCAGTGCGTCAACCTCATCCCCTCGGAGATGACCCCCTCCCGGGCGGTGCGCCTGCTGTGCGCCAGCGACCCGTCCTTCCGCTATGCGGAGCACAAGAAGGTGAAGAGCTTCTACGACGCGGATGTCTTCTACTACCAGGGCACCGAATTCATCGACCAGGTGGAACAGCTCCTGGTGGAGGAGATGAAGGCGTTCCTGGGGTGTGCGGAGGTGGAGACCCGGCCCATCAGCGGGCAGATGAGCAACACCGCCGTCTTCTCCGCCCTCATGGACTGGAAAAACCGCCTGGACCGCAAGCACGACCCCAAGCGCCTGGGAAGCTACATCCCCAACACCCGCTCCCAGCGGGATGAGATGCTCTCCGCCATCGGCGTGGGCCGGGTGGAGGACCTCTTCGCGGCGGTGCCCCATGAGATGCTCTTGGAGCGCCTGGACCTGCCGGAGGGCCTCAGTGAATTGGAGGTCCGCAGGGCCCTGGAGGCCATGGCCGCCAAGAACAGGATCTACAGCACCGTCCTCCGGGGCGCGGGGGCATACCGCCACTTCATCCCCTCCGTGGTGAAGAGCGTCATCAGCCGCGAGGAGCTGGTCACCGCCTACACCCCCTATCAGGCGGAGGTCAGCCAGGGCATTCTGCAAGCGATTTTTGAGTATCAGACCATGATTTGCGCCCTGACGGGCATGGAGGTCTCCAACGCCTCCGTCTACGACGGCTCCACCGCCGCCGCCGAGGCCCTGGCCATGTGCCGGGACCGGAAAAGGAACAAGGCCCTGGTCTCCGCCTGCGCGGATCCCCAGACCATCGCTGTCATGCGCACCTACTGCTTCGGCTCCGGCATGGAGCTGGAGGTGATCCCCGCCAGGGACGGGCGCACGGATATGGAGGCCCTCCAGGCCGCGCTGAGCGCGGACATCGCCTGCGTCTATATCCAGCAGCCCAACTTCTTCGGCAGCATCGAGGATGCGAAAGCCATCGGCGAGAGCGTCCACGCCGCCGGGGCCAAGTACATCATGGGGTGTAACCCCATCGCCCTGGCGATCATGGAGACCCCCGGCGAGTGCGGCGCGGACGTGGCCGTGGGCGAGGCCCAGCCCCTGGGGCTGGACCTTTCCTTCGGTGGGCCGTACCTGGGCTATATGGCCGCAAACAAGGCCATGTTCCGCAAGCTCCCGGGCCGCATCGTGGGGCAGACCCACGACGTGGACGGCAATGTGGGCTACGTGCTCACTCTCACCGCCCGGGAACAGCACATCCGCCGGGAGAAGGCCTCCAGCAACATCTGCTCCAACCAGGCCCTGTGCGCCTTTGCCGCCGGAGTGTACCTGAGCGCCATGGGGGCCGAGGGCCTCCGGCAGGCCGCCAGGCTCTCCATGAGCAAGGCCCACTACCTGGCCGCAGAGCTGGCGAAGATCGGCCTGCCCCGGCTCCACGAGGGCCCGTTCTTCCACGAGTTTGTCACCAGGTGCGACAAGCCCGAGGCGGTGCTGAAGGCCCTGGACGAGAACGGCATCCTGGGCGGTCTGGCCGTTGACGGCGGCATCCTCTGGTGCGTCACTGAAATGGTGAGCCGGGAGGAACTGGACCGGGCTGCGGCCATCATCAAGGAGGTGTGCTGAATGAAGCTGATTTTTGAGAAGGGCGCGCCCGGCCAGCACCTGACCCTGATGCCCGCCTGCGACGTGCCAGAAGTGGAGCTCTCCAATCCCCGCACCGCTCCCCTGGATCTGCCCCACGTATCCGAGACGGAGCTGACCCGCCACTACACCGCCCTGGCCAAGCGGGTCCACGGCGTCAACGATGGGTTCTATCCCCTAGGCTCCTGCACCATGAAGTACAACCCCAAGATCAATGAGGACATGGCGAACCTGCCGGGCTTTACGAACATCCATCCCCTCCAGACGGAGGAGACGGTCCAGGGGTGCCTGGAGGCACTCCACGCCTCCGCCAAGCTTCTGGGGGAGGTCACGGGCATGGACGCCATGACCTTCCAGCCTGCTGCCGGCGCCCACGGGGAGTTCACCGGCCTGCTCCTCATCAAGGCCTACCATAAAAGCCGGGGCGATGCGGCCCGCACCAAGATCATCGTCCCCGACTCCGCCCACGGCACCAACCCCGCCTCCGCCGTGATGGCCGGGTTCACGGTGGTGAACGTGCCCTCCGGACCAGACGGCTGCGTGGATGTGGAGGCCCTGCGCGCCGCCGTCGGGCCCGATACCGCCGGCCTCATGCTCACCAACCCCAACACCGTGGGCATCTTTGACCGGAACATCCTTCAAATCACGGAGATCATCCACGACGCCGGAGGCCTCTGCTACTACGACGGGGCCAACCTCAACGCAGTCATGGGCGTGGTCCGGCCCGGCGATATGGGCTTTGACGTTATCCACCTGAACCTGCACAAGACCTTCTCCACCCCCCACGGCGGCGGCGGTCCGGGCGCGGGAGCGGTGGGGTGCAAGGCCCTGCTGACCCCCTTCCTCCCCGGTCCTGTGGTGGAGAAGAGCGCGAACGGTTACCGCCTCGTCACTCCCGAGCAGTCCATTGGCCGGGTGAAGAACTTCTGCGGCAATTTCGGCGTGGTGGTTCGGGCGCTGACCTATGTCCTCACCCTGGGCCGGGAGGGTATCCCTGAGGCGGCGAAGAATGCCGTGCTCAACGCCAACTACATGATGAAGCGCCTGTCGGAGAAATACACCATGGCCTACGCGGGCCCCTGTATGCACGAGTTTGTCATGGACCTCCAGGACCTGAAGGCCGCTACGGGCTGCTCCGCCATGGATATCGCCAAGGGCCTTCTGGACCACGGCATCCATCCGCCGACGATGTATTTCCCCCTCATCGTCCACGAAGCGCTGATGATCGAGCCCACGGAGACCGAGAGCCGGGAGACCATGGACGAGGCCTGCGACGTATTTCTTGCCCTCTGGGACCTGGCCCACGAGGATTCCCAGTCCCTCCACGACGCCCCGGTAAAGACCCCCGTCCGCCGGCTGGACGAGGTGGGCGCGGCGCGGAATCCCGTCCTGCGTTATACGCCCAATGCTTGATCGGCTGCGGGTTGTTCGCACGGGCTGCACGGATCCCCACCGGAACCTGGCTGTGGAACAGGCGCTCCTGGAGACGGTGGGGGAGGACGAATGTATCCTCTACCTGTGGCAGAACCGGCGCACTGTGGTCATCGGGCGCAACCAGAACGCCTGGAGGGAGTGCCGCACCGAACAGCTGGAGGCCGATGGGGCGTTTCTTGCCCGCCGGCTCTCCGGCGGCGGCGCGGTGTTCCACGACTTGGGGAATCTGAATTTCACCTTCCTGGTCCAGAAGCCCCATTACGATCTGGACCGGCAGCTCGGGGTGATCGTGGGGGCCTGCCGCCTGCTGGGCGTCCCGGCGGAGCGGTCCGGGCGGAATGACGTGCTCACCGGGGGCCGGAAGTTCTCCGGCAACGCCTTCTATGAGCGCCAGGGCCGCTGTTACCACCACGGCACCCTGCTGGTGGACGTGGACATGACCGCCATGGGCCGGTATCTGAGTCCCTCCAGGGCAAAACTGACGGCCAAGGGGGTGGCTTCCGTCCGCTCCCGGGTGGTGAACCTCAAGGAGCTGAAGCCGGACCTCACCATAGAGGAGATGTCCGTGCGGATGGAAGAGGCGTTCCAGTCGGTCTACGGCATAGTGGCGGAGAGTCTGGAGACCTCCGCCCTGGAGGGGGCCTATGTGGACGCTCTCACGGAGAAGAACCGCTCCTGGGACTGGCTCTATGGCCGGGACATCCCCTGTGAGCTCCGGTGTGGAGACCGCTTCCCCTGGGGGGAGGTGGAGCTCCGCCTGGAGGTGAAGGCGGGCACGGTGCGGGGCGTCACAGTCTACACCGACGCTATGGACTGGACCCTGGCCCCGGCGGTGGAGAGGGCCCTCACGGGCAGTCCCTTCCGCCGGGACGAGCTGGTCCGGCGTCTGGAGGGCGCGGACCTGGAGCGGACTGTGGGAACAGACCTTCGCTGCCTTTTGATGGGGCAGGATATTTGAGAAACATGGAGGGCATGCGCTTTTTAAGGAAGAGAGGCGTATGCCCTCAGGGAAAGGGAGCACATCATGGAACAGTACGGACTGATTGTTATTGGCGCGGGCCCTGGCGGGTACGAGGCTGCCCTTCGGGCCTCTCAGCTGGGCATACGCACCGCCCTGGTGGAGAGACGGGATGTGGGCGGCACCTGCCTCAACCGGGGCTGTATCCCAACCAAGAGCCTCCTCCACGCCGCCGGGATCGTCAAGGAGGCGTCCGGGGGCGGCGAGTGGGGCGTGAACGCCGGGGAACTCACCGTGGACTTTGCTGCTGTCCACCGGAAGAAGGCGGAGGTGACGGAGAAGCTCCGCGCCGGTGTGGAGGGCCTTCTCAAGCAGAAGAAGGTGGACCTCCTCCGGGGTACGGGGACCATCCTGGGTCCGGGCCGGGTGGCGGTAGACGGCACGGAGTACGCTGCGGACAACATCCTCATCGCCACGGGCTCCGTGCCCGCACGGCCCCCTATCCCAGGTCTGGAGCTCGCCATCACCTCGGATGATGTGTTAGCGCCCCAGGAGCGGGTCTATCGGTCCCTGGTCATTATCGGCGGCGGGGTCATCGGCGTGGAATTGGCCTGCGTGTATACGGCTTTAGGGTGCAAGGTCACGATCGTGGAGGCCCTGGAGCGCATCCTGCCCAATATGGACCGGGAGATCTGCCAAAATATGACCATGATCTTCAAGCGCCAGGGGGTGTCGGTGAACACCGGCTGCATGGTCAGCGCAGTGGAGAAGGACGGGGAGGAGCTGGTGGTCCGCTACACCTGCAAGGACCAGCCCGGTGAGGCCCGGGGCGAGGCTGTGCTCTGCGCCATCGGACGCCGTCCCAACACGGCGGGGCTCTTCGGCGAGGGCTTCCAGGTGGACATGGAGCGGGGCCGCATCCTGGTGGATGAGACGTTCCAGACCAGCGTACCCGGCGTCTGCGCTATCGGCGATGTGTCGGCGAAAATTCAGCTTGCCCACGTGGCCACCGCCCAGGGCATCGCCTGTGTGGAGCATTTGGCGGGCCGGGAGTCTCCGGTGGACCTGAGCCTGGTGCCCAGCTGCATCTACACCAGCCCGGAAATCGCCTCCGTGGGCCTCACCGCCGACGAGGCCAAGGCTGCGGGCCGGGCCGTGAAGATGGGAAAGGCCATCATGTCCGCCAACGGCAAGACTCTCATCGCTGGAGGCGAGCGGGGTTTCATCAAGGTGGTGGCCGACGCGGAGACCGGGGTCATCCTGGGGGCCCAGCTCATGTGTGAGCGGGCTACGGATATGCTCTCCCAATTCACCGAGGCGGTGGCCAACGGCCTGACCGCCTGGCAGCTGGCCAAGGTCATGCGCCCTCACCCCACCTTTGACGAGGCAGCTGCGGGTGCGGTGGAGGACCTGCTGGAGAAGCTGGAGCGAGCAAGGGGTACGATGGGACGTTGAAGTCACTGGAGAACCGCCCCCACAGCCACCCAAGACCCTCTTGTAACTTATCCGAAATGGAGCGTGCCGCTACCAATGCCCTGCAAGCCGGAGAAACCCTTACCTCGACCGAAACCGCCTACCATACCGCTATGCAAGCCTATGTTGCCGAGTGCCGGGGGTTTATCAATCAGGGGGACTACCACTTACCGCCCGTCCCCCAGCTTAAAGATTTTGACGTAGAGCTTGCCGCCTACAAGGAAGATAACGGCGGGGCAGCATAGGGCAAATCGGATACGTCCCTTTTGCGCCGAGCCGGACGGCGGGTGCGCCATGACGCTTTTTCCCCTGCGGAGAAAAGCCGAGCGACCAAGCGTTGCAGTATATCATGGGACACTCCAATATCACTATGACGCTGAACTATTACGCACACGCGACTTTTGCTTCTGCAAGGGCTGAAATGGAAAGGCTGGCAGCGTAAAGCGGGATAAGGTTTTACTACTTTTGTACTACCTTTCACCGCGAAAACCTAAAAACTTTTGCGGGTATTTGTGAGTATCTTCCTTAATCAAAAATGCCGGAAAGCCTTGATAAATAAGGCTTTGACGGCATTTGAGAACTTCTGAAAAGATAGTCAAAATCTATATAGAGATTTGGGTAAAACAACTGCTATCCAGAGCAAGACGTGCAAGAAGCAGACTACAGTCGCGGTTGAATATGCTTGACGAAAATAGTACGTATGCCTTTTCGGCAACTACAGATACCTTTACCGATTTGCAGCAATTTTTCCCAGATGTGGCAGTTGCGCACTTAGAGGAGATAGAGGGATTTCATAAGACAATTTCTTCTGTATTCAAGGCTGAACTGAGAGTTGAATGTTGTAAACTTGAGAAAGAGTTGGCTGAATATGACCAGATTGTTCGTAAATATGAGGCTGAACTTCAAGAATTGATTCAAAATCCTAACTTCTCTAAGGTTATCCTAACCCGCCATGCTGAGTTGC
>CANAZG010000125.1 GCA_947365965.1 uncultured Clostridia bacterium | reverse complement strand
AGGGCCGGTGTGACCTCCCAGCCGTCGGAAATCAGGTTGTAGGCCAGCGTCTTATTCAAAAGGGCGTCGTCCTCGACGATCAGTATCTGTTTCATGGCTTGTCCTCCTCTGCGTACTGAGGGTAGTATAGCAGAGAAATGTCCGCGAAATGTTACAATGGCCTGTTTTTTCTAAAAAATTTCTGCCTGAGCGAATGGGACCACTCAGGCAGAAACGCATTTCAAAACATACTCACCAGCCCAGCCAGCAGAAGCATGACAGCGGGCACAACATATTTCCTCGGATGGTGCCAGAGGTCGCTTTCGATTTTCCATCCCTGGATGGGACAGTACCACTCCAGCAGGACAGAACCCGCTGCGCTCAGCAGGGCAAAGGTCACCGCTGTCAAAATATGGAGCAGGATGACCCCGCCAATTTGAAGCTGCCAGCTGCACAGGAAAATAATGTCCGCAGTCAGATCAAACCCGAAGAGAAACAGGCAGTAGGGAATGCAGAACGCCCTTCCTTGTCCCGGCAGGAAGCGCACCGCCTGTTCCAAAGCCGGGTCACAGGACAGCAGAATACAGAGCGGCGTATTCAGCGAGAGGATGGCAAAGCCGATGGACAGGACGAACCGGGCCTCCATCTGGCCCAGCAGCACCGGCAGGACGCAGGCCACGCCCCACATGGCCGCCGTGTTGACCAGATAGTTTTTGTGGGCCATCAGGTAGCGGAACAGGTAGCGCCACACGGAGCAGCGATGGTGGACTTTGACCGTCCGCCGGCGGCGCTCTGGCCAGACGTAAAAGGCATAGGCGTCGGTGCGCCCCAGGCGCAGGGGATAGAGACAGGACACCACCGCAACAGCGGCCAGGGCACAGAGGACGCTTCCCAAAATCTCCACCCAGCTCCAGCGGGAGACCGCCCAAACCACGGCCAGCAGTCCGGCGGTCTTGGTCAGCAGGGTGTAGGCTCCCAGGGCGGCCACATAGAAAAACACTAAACTCCGCCCCTCGAAGGGGAGCATGAACATATTTTCCAGGTTGGTCCTGTTATCCCCGGAGGAGAGGGCCTGCCACATGACCCCGCCGGAGAAGGCACCGGACATCAGGTACAGGATGAAGGGGGCAATTTCCACTTGGAGCCCGGAGATATGCAGGCCCCAAAAGACCACCAGATCGAGAAAGAGCGTCCGGGCCAGCCGCTCGTATTTCAGGCCGAACAGTTTCCTGGCGGTGACTTCAAAGCTCATTTTCATCATGCAGGGCCTCCCGAATCGTGTCCGCATTGATCTGACTGCCCTCAAAACTCCGTTGGATGCGTCCATCCTCCAGTACCAGCACCCGGTCAGAGGTCAGGGTGATGCTCTCCAGGATGTGGGAGGAGAACAGGACTGTCCCGTGCTCCTTGTACCCGGCGATCAGCTGGTACAGGTACTCTGTGCTCTGGAAGTCCAGCCCGTTCACCGGCTCGTCCAGCAGGAGCAGTTCTGGCTTCAGGGCGAAGGCTGTGATCAGAAACGCTTTTTTCCTGCTGCCGGTGGACAGGTCCTTCAGCAGCGTGTCGGTGTACTCCTCGAAGTGAAAGCCCCGCACCAGCTCGGACATGTCGGGCAGCGTCTGTTTATACGCCGCCGCCACATAGGACAGGTACTCCCGAAAGGTGAAGTATTGGAAAGAGCTGTCCTCGGCAAAGACGGTGTACCGGTTCAGCTTGAAGTCCTTGTCACGGAAAGCGGCGGGTTGGCCGTTCAGACGGATGCCGTCACAGCGGAAGCCCTCATGCAGACCGGACAGGGTTTTCAGAAAGGTGGTCTTTCCGGCCCCGTTCAGGCCGATCAGCCCCACCACCTCATGGGGCCGCAGCTGGAGGGAAAAGCCGGACAGCACGTTCTTCCCCTCGCTGTACCAGGCGCTGAGGTTTTGAAGCTCTAGGATGTTCCCGTTCATGGTCAATTCCCCTTCTTCCCGTTTTTCTCCTTCTTCCAGGTGGCGTAGGCGGAATATCCGAAAGCCGCCCCCATCAGGACATAGAGCCCGGCCCATTCCAGGTTGCCGGATACGCCGCTGACGACCGCCGCCGCCAGCCAGATCAGAGCCAGGATACCACGAATATAAACATGACGCATAACAATTTCCTCCTTGAAGCAGCGCTTCTTTGATGTACCTGCATCATAGCAGAAAACCGGGCGCTGTGCGGGAATGTCCGCAAACGGCAGGTTTTTGACCGCGAAAAGGGGCGCTTACCCTCTGCGGATAAGCGCCCAATGAATCGAAACTTATAAAATGATTTTGTATATGTCTGCTTGCTCACCCTCAAATTCAAACCTCCGTTCATGCTTTCCGCCATTTTTTACGATTGTTTTAATAGAGGCTTCATTATCCCGTTCAACAGACAAATACAGTTCTTTCATTCCAGCATTTTTCGCAATCGGCAGCAGCAGCCGGAGCATTTCTGTTGCATACCCTTTTCTCCGCTCAGAAGGGCGAACACTGTAGCCACAATTCCCTAAATCTTTCAAAAAGCCGTTCAGTGTATGCCTCAAATCAATAATTCCAACGATCTTGCCTTTTTCATCCACAGCAAAAAAAGTATCCGTGACCACCCAGTTGACGTTTACTGTTTCAATATTTGTATTAGCTGTCACAGCTTCCAGCCAATCCTCGTACTGATCTGTTTTGTCAAACAACTCGCTCCCGTTTATTACCATCTCATGGTTGTCGAAAAATTCCTGTCTGAATTTGATTGCCTGTTCCTTTAATTGTTCCGTAGGTCTTACCAGTCTGATTTTCATTTTGCCCTCCATAAGTTAGACGCTATTATTTCCCCGTTTGCGGCAGTAAATGATCAATACAAGCACGAAAGAAATAAACTGTGCTGCCATAATTCGGACAATTTGTAATTCATCCGCACCGTTGGGAGAAATGACGTGCAGCATATTTGTGGAAACGGTGTTATTTAGCAGATGATCCCCAAGACCAATCCACACATTTCCCGTCATGCGATACAAAAGTCCCCATTTGATCCCCATAATTCCGGAAAGGATTATGTAGCCAACCCCCATGAAAATCATTGCCGCAAATGACATTTCGCCAGCTATAAAACTCCTGAACGGCATGACTATATGCCAGATACCAAATAGAAGCGCGGCAATCAAATTTGCGCTCATAAAGGGCTTTGTTTCGGAAAGCGTTTTAATAAACAGCCCTCGAAAAATGCCTTCTTCCATCCAGACATTTATGATATTGAATAGTACGCACAGCACAAAGAAAACGAAGCCAGTATTTTTTATCTGAGAGCCAGTCAACGAGAAGCCGCTGATATACAGCTCCAAATGCGAGGGAGCGCCTTGCAGAGCCAGAAGCGCCAACTCCAGCCCATACGAAAGGGAGAAGCAAACGCTTCCCAGCAGCATACCCTTCAAAATGCCGCTTACAGAACCGTCCCGCTGAAATCCAATATCACGCCATTTAAGATCTAGGACTTTCAGTGCAGCTGCCAAAATGACGATACCAAATATTTTGTGAAATACATTTTCTCCAATCGCCGTTTTGTCTGTTTCAATCAGAAAATATTCTATAAACCTTGCTAAGAGGCAAATTGCGAATATTACGAAGCACAAACGCTGTCCCTTTAATTGTTCTGTAGGTCCTATCAGTCTGATTTTCATTTTGCCCTCCCCAAAATGTCCGCAAACAGCAGGTTTTTGATCGCAAAAAGGATACCTGTCCACAGAGGATAAGCGCCCCAACAAACGGGAGGTTATTTTATCCGTCGGTAAAAATCACATGGATATTTTCCCCACCTGATACCCATAGTCCGTCAATTCCTTTTTATATCTCAGAAACGAGTGGTCAATGGGGATGCCCGCGATCTCCTGGATCTGCCCGAAGGTCAATTTGAGGGTTGGGCTTCCATCTTTCTGCACATAGACCCACAAAGCGTCGTATTTACTCATAAATATCCTCCATTCCTTGATAAGACAACGTAGCCACTGCCCGAAAAACATCTCCAAAAGCACCAGCCTGCACCATGCCGTCGTACTTTTCCGCAGCGGTCTGGGCGCTTTTCAGGCCCCAGCCGTGGAGACCGCCCTCGGTTTTGGTTGTTTTCAGCTGGCCGTTCTCCTGAACCGGCACGGTGGCGAAGCTGTTCTCCACCTTGATGACCAGCATCTGGTGGATGCGGCGGATGGTGAGAGCCACTGTCCGCCCCGACTGCTCCGGAACCTGCCGGGCGGCCTCAATGGCGTTGTCCAGGAGATTGCCCAGAATTGCGCACAGGTCCACGCTGCGGATGTTGGTGCGGCGGGGGAACTCCACCTGGGCCTGAAACTGGATGCTAGATGCCTCCGCCGCAGCCGCCTTGCTGTTAATGAGATAGTCCGCCGTCTCGTCGCCCGTCCAGACGGTGGCAGTCAGATTCTGGACGGGGGCCTGTAATTCGTTCAGGTAGCGGACCGCCTCCCCGTACTTTTCGTGGGTGAGGAATTGCCGCAGGACGCCGATGTGGTTGTGGAAGTCGTGGAACAGCTTGGCGTTGACCTGATAGGCCCGGTTGAGGGTGGTGTAGTCCCGCTCCAGCAACTCGGCCTGTTCCGATTTCAGCTTCGCCAGCTCCTTCTCCACTTCATACTGCCGGTTGATATTGAACACCAGCACCGACATCATCAGCACCACCGCCAGGATGGTCCACATGTATAGGGTGTCGCCAGGGATGTCCAGGACTTTTTGCTCGGATAGGGTAATCACTGCGAGAAAACCGGCCACGGAAAAGGCGGAGACGGCCCGGAACGCGGCTTTTCGGTCTACCTCCCGTTTTCCGGAGAGCCAGACCGCCAGACCTGCCAGCAGTCCGTGGAGCAGCCAGAGGGCGGACTGTCCCGCCAGCGTTTCAGTGCTGAGGAAGTCCTGAGAGCGGAACAGCACCCCCAGTCCAGCCGGCAGTAGAAAGGACCAGAAGGAGACGCCGATCTCATAAAAGATGCCCACAAACAGGCCCATCCTCAGCCCGGCGCCCTGCATCCAATGGGCGCAGGCGGCAATCAGCACCGCCTCCAATGCCATCCGGTAGAAATCTGGCGCATGGAGCAGGGACAGCAAAACCGTGAGAACTAGCGCCCCGGCCAGCCCCAACCCAAGGCTTCGGCCATTGGGCCTCCTTGCCGATAGCAGACGGTAAATGAGGATCAGGCCGACCAGAACCCGCACCGCCCCGGTCCATATGCCGGAGAGCAGCAGAAGAAGATCCGTCATATGTGCGCCCCCCAGTAGGCGTTGATCTGCGCCTTGACCTCTTGCAGATGGGAGCGGCTGATGGGGAGGGCCGCGCCGTTTTTCAGGACGACCGAACCATCCTTCACCTGCATGACATGGATCATGTTGACAATGCAGCCCCGGTCGATGAAAATGAACTCCTCCGCGGCCAGCTCCTCATAGACCTGCTGCAAGCTCTTCCGAACCCTGGCCGCGCCAACCGTGGTGGTGATGTCGGCGTTTTTCCCGTCCCGCTCGATAAAAAGGATCTCCTTGAGGGGAATCTTTTCCAAGCGGCTGCCGGTCTGGATGGTGTAGAATTTCCCCTCCTCCAGCTCAATCAGCCGGATGGCGTCGCAGATTGCCCCGGGGAGCCGCCGGGCAATATCGTTTTTGGGGACATACCGGAAGATGGACAGTTCAAAGGCGTCAATGGCGTACTCCACGTGGGAGGTAATAAAGATGATCTTCACATTGGGCAGGAACGGCCTGATCTTCCCCGCCAGTTCCATTCCGGTGCTGCCGGGCATTTCAATGTCCAGCAGAATCAGGTCAAAGAAAAATCCGTCCTCGGTGATGTCGTAGAGGAGGTTGTCGCTGTGGGTGTAGGCGTCGATCTCGCCGGCGCTCCCGCACTGTTTCAGACAGTCCGCCGCGATGCTCCGGTTGGCTTGGACGGTGGCGCTGTCATCGTCACAGATGGCAATACGCAGCATGGGGTAATCCACCTCCCATATTGTTATGACGGAATATTATACTACGGCTGCCCTGCACTGGCAAGCAGCCATCCGCCTGTTTGTTATGAAATGCTCTCTGAATGTCACGAAATGTTTTGCAATGGTCACTCCGAAGCGTCCGGAGTAGAAAGAGACAAATATTTCTCATTTTCCTATTGACATGGAGAAAGAAAAGTGATATATTTGTCCTATCAAAAGATAAATATATCTCGCTAATTGGAGGCACTACATGAAAAAGAATCAGGTAAAAATTTGGGTTGGCTGCGGGATATTCTGCATTGCGGCTGTGCTGCTCTCAGTCTGGTACGCTGTTACATTTAACGATTCCCGCCTGGTCGCGCCCATGGACTTTGGAAGCTACTCCTTTAACATGAAAGATCTGCCCATGATTTTATCCATCTCCCTCACCTGCGTCTATACGCTCGCTCTGTTTATCCAGCTGTTTATCCGCATTGGAAAAAGCAAGAAGAATATCGCAAAGACAAATATGACACGCAAAGTCAATCCCAAGCTAGGGTTCCTGGGGCTGCTGGGATTTTTGGGCCTTGCGGGTTTCTGGACCTACTCCGCCATGGGCGCTGTTTTCCCCTTTGTGTTTTTCCTGTTCTTTGGCTTTTTGGATTTTTCTATGAGGGAAAAATGTCTGGAATCTTCATGGATGAACGCTT
>CANAZG010000124.1 GCA_947365965.1 uncultured Clostridia bacterium | reverse complement strand
TTCTTTACCCTATTTATCAATATAATCATCATTATCACTGTTATTTGTTTGAAAACTTACATCTTCGTGTTGTTTTCTATACAAACAGCATGATAAACACTCTCTTTCTGATGGATTTTTAGCAATATAGGCCATAATGCGCATAAAATCGTGTAATATTGTTACAACTCATTTCTTTTTAGGTGCTTTTAATACCATTGTAGCCGCATAGCCCCATTTAAGCGGCCTTGTTCCTTGCTTTCGTGTATTCCTGCCGCTAAACTGTTACGGGCTGACCTAGTATATTATTTACTATTACTAGGCTTGCCCGTAACAGTTTAGCGACAGTAGGAACACGGAAAACGGCGGCGGCGGTTAGGGCTTATCTAAACAAGCCCAATGATAATTTGCGGCTGTTTTGTTATAATCATTTAGTGCTTTTAGTATTGATGTTTTACTTTTTAGCCCTACCGCTTTAGCCGCCTAACCAGGTGTATCAAATTTTTCTTGTGTTTCTATACACTTAATTCCTTTAAATTCCCAATCTTCAATAAGATTATATGGTACAGTGAAAGGATTAAAACATATATGCCCATTTCCATTCATCCCTAACATCAACCTTCCCCATGACCATAAAGCACCTGTATAGTGGTTTTCATAGGAGAAGGCAATATCGCTGCGTGTAACGGGAGCCTGCTATACATACGGAGATGGGGCAGATCGGTCCGATCTGGAAGCGGAAGCCCCCCAATATCCCGGCATGGCCTTCCCATAAAATCAGGACGGCGCAGCATACGCTGCGCCGTCCCTTTGCAGTCCCATATATCCGGAATCTCAGGTCTCCGGGTCCTTGCTCAGATCCAAGCTGCGGATCTTCTTGCGCAGAGGCAGAATCGCCGGCGGGGATACGCTCAGCTCATCGACGCCCATGCGCAGGAAGGTCTCCGTGAGGGTCAGGTCCGCGCCCAGCTCGCCGCAGATGCCCACCCAGCAGCCGTGGCGGTGTCCGGCCTCCACGGTCTGGCGGATCATGCGCAGAATGGCGGGGTGGTGGGCGTCATAGAAAGCGTCCAGCTTGGGATTCTGCCGGTCAATGGCCAGGGTGTACTGGGTCAGATCGTTGGTGCCCAGGGAGAAGAACTGTACCTCCTGGGCCAGCTCCTCGGCCATCATCACGGCGGCGGGGGTCTCGATCATGATGCCGATCTCCACCTCGCCCATGGCCACGCCCCGCTCCCGCAGCTCCCTGCGGCACTCCTCCAGCACGTCCTTGGCGTCCCGGATCTCCCGCACGGAGATAATCATGGGGAACATGACAGAGACGGTTCCGAAGGCGCTGGCCCGGAGGATGGCCCGCAGCTGGGCCTTGAAGATGTCCCGCCGGGTCAGGCAGATGCGGATGGCCCGGTAGCCCAGGGCCGGGTTCTCCTCCTTGTCCAGGCCGAAGTAGTCCGCCTGCTTGTCCGCGCCGATGTCCAGGGTGCGGATGATGACCTTTTTGCCGGCCATGGTCTCCGCCACCCGCTTGTAGATGGCGAACTGCTCCTCCTCGGTGGGGAAGTCCTGGCTGTTTAAGTAGATGAACTCGCTGCGGAACAGGCCGATGCCGCCGCCGTCGTTCTGGAGCACCAGCCCCACGTCCCCGGCGTTGCCGATGTTGGCGTATACCTTCACCTCGCGGCCGTCCAGGGTGACGTTGGGCTTCTTCTTCAGCCCCTGAAGCAGAGCCTCCTGCTTGAGATCGTCCTTGCGCTTGTCCTCCATGGCGCTCAGAAGCTCCGGCGCGGGGTCCACGTACACACAGTGGTTGTAACCGTCCAGCACCGCCAGCTTGCCGTCCCAGCTCTCGTCGTAGTCCACGCCGATGAGGGCGGGGATGTTCATGGTCCGGGCCAGAATGGCGGTGTGGCTGTTGGCGGAGCCGTAGCGGGTGATGAACCCCAGCAGCTTGCTCTTGTCCATCTGCACCGTCTCGCTGGGGGTGAGATCGTCGGCCACCAGGATGGCGGGCTCATCGCCCAGGGCGTCCTGCTCCTCCGCGCCGCTGAGGATGTTGACCACCCGGCCCGACACGTCCCGCACGTCCGTGGCCCGGGCTTTCATGTAGGCGTCCTCCATGTCCGCGAAGGCGGCGGCGAAGTTGTCCCCCGTGGTGGCCACGGCGTATTCTGCGGTGGCGCCCTGGTTCTCGACGATGCTCTTGACTGCGTCAATGTAATCGTCGTCCTCCAGCATCATCTCGTGGATCTCGAAGATGGCGGCGTTTTCCTCACCCACCTCCTCCAGGGCCTTGTCGTAGAGGGCCCGCAGCTGCTCCTTGGCCTTCTCCCGGGCGGCGTCAAAGCGGGCGAGCTCCTCCTCTACGGTCAGGGAGGAGGCGGCGGCGGTCTGGGTCTCCTCTTTGCGGTAGACACGCAGCGGACCGATGGCCACGCCGCCCAGAATGGATTTACCGGTTGCTACCTGCATGGGCTTGCGTCCTCCTCTTTCTTACAGATTATCCTTGAAAAACTGCTCCATTGCCTGGCAGCTGGCCTCCTCGTCACCGCCCTCGACGGTGACGATCACGGTGTCGCCGCCCTTGACGCCCAGGCCCATCACACCCATAAGCTTGGTGGCGGCGGAGGACTTGCCCCCCTCCTTCTCCACGGTGACGGCGCTGTCCAGGGCCTTGGCGGCCTTGACCAGCAGCCCGGCGGGGCGGGCGTGGATGCCGATGGGATCATTGATGACATAAGTAAACTGCTTCATGGTGGTATCGTCCTTTCTGTTTGTTGAATAACAGGGAATTACTTGTTCACACGCAGAACGCCGTCCCC
Source organism: uncultured Clostridia bacterium (assembly GCA_947365965.1). Lineage (GTDB taxonomy): Bacteria > Bacillota > Clostridia > Oscillospirales > Oscillospiraceae > Pelethomonas. Next base: position 4,016 of record CANAZG010000124.1, on the reverse strand, counting down.
GGGCTGCACCGCGCCGGAGCCGGTCTCCTCCACGCCGGCGAAGTCGTCGGTGTTGGTCACGGCCAGGATGACGGTGGCGGGGTGTCCGGCCTCGCGGATCTTATCCAAGTCCATGGTCAACAGCAGCTCACCCTTTTTGACCTGCTGGCCCTCCTTGACAGTGTTGGTGAAGCCCTCGCCGTTCATCTCCACGGTGTCCACGCCCACATGGATGAGGATCTCCATACCGCCGGCCTCCAGGCCCACGGCGTGGAGGGTATCGGTGAGCTGGGTGACGGTGGCATCAATGGGCGCGTAGACGCGGCCCTCCCCCGGATCCACGCCGCAGCAGACGCCCATGATGCCCTGGGAGAACATCTCATCGGGGATCTGGTTCATAGGGACAAAGACACCCTTGGAGGGCGCGCCCAGTATGGCGGGGAAGGTGACAGGAGCGTCCTGCTCCTTCCCCTTAAAAAAGTTAAATAAGCCCATATTCGTATACCTCCTGTGATTTTCAGTTCATTTCCAGCACGGCAACGCTGCGCGGCTGAGAAGCGCGGGGCATATCTCCCGATTCGTCCGGGGAAAAGGGGTTGCTATGATACATTAAACCGCTGTTTTGCCCGAATGTCAAGATGCTCCTGCATGGGGAAATAATTTTTTCTCGTCAGCGGGCTGGAGGCGGGGAAAAAGGCCGGGAGGAAAAGCAAGGGCCGCCGGCATCTTCTCCTGCCGGCGGCCTGTCCGTTCTCGATCAGCGCTTGTTCTGATTGTTGTTCTGGTTCTGGTTCTGGTTCTGGTTGTTGCTCTGATTCTGGTTGCTGTTCTGGTTCTGATTGTTCTTCATAAGAGGCAGCCTCCTTTCCAAAAGCGGTACGTGCCTATTGTTTCCTGTTATGCTGGTCATTATACAGCCGCTGGGGAGAATAAAGGGAAAGTTTCGGAAAACACTAAGGATATTCCGGAGCCCGCCTGCCGCAGCCGGACTCTGAGCAATTGGAAAGGAGCAATTTCCCTATGGATTTGCGAGAAAGCGTCACCAAAGAAAATCTTCTGCGGGCCTTTGCCGGGGAGAGCCAGGCCAGAAACCGCTACACCTTCGCCGCCAGCGCCTGTCATCAGGAGAAGCTGCACGTGCTGGAGGCGGTGTTTCTCTACACCGCCCAGCAGGAGCTGGCCCACGCCAATGTGTTCTACAGTCACCTCAAGAAGGCGGGGTGCGAGAATGTGACCATCACCGCCAACTACCCCGTGGACCTGCCCGAACAGCCCCAGAAATTGCTGGAGCTGGCCAAGAGCCACGAGCTGGATGAGTTTGGCGACGTATACCCCGCCTTTGCCCAGAAGGCCCAGGAGGAGGGCTTTGCGGAAATCGCCCGGCACTTCCGCCAGATCGCGGAGATTGAAAAGGGACACGCGGACCGCTTTGAACGCTTTGCCAAGCTCATGGCTGACGGTAAGCTTTTTGTCAGCGATGTGGAGACCGGCTGGATCTGCCTCAATTGCGGCCACGTCTTTACGGGCAAACAGGCCCCCGCCAAGTGCCCGGTCTGCTCTCACGACCAGGGATACTTCATCCGTCTGGAACTGTCCCCCTACGGGAAATAGCGGCTGGAAAACGGCTGCTGCGTACAGGGGTGGAATCACCAGGAACGGGCCGAGGGCTCCGGATGGAGATCTGGGGCCCTCGGCGCAGCCTGTCAGAGAAGACTCATCAAAAGGAAGAGTGAGGAAGGCCCTCTTTTGGAAAAAGAAAGCGAAAAAAGAGAGGGCAATGGTTCCCCCAAAAGAATAGAGCGCCAGTTTTTTGAGATTCATAGCAGCAAACTTGAGCCTCACCCAGGCCGAAACCCTGGACAGGCTGTGAAGATGCGTATAACGCAGGCTGCCTCTCCTTGGCACCGACGAAGACTCTCTCAATGGTTTTCTTGCGCATGGAATAAACATCGCCGCCGTCAGCCAGACGAAGCAGTGCAGCCAGATCGAAGAAACTCCTGCCAAATATGTGTGGTCAGTATTTTATGTGCGCCGCCTTTCCCGCCGCATCTGCCGGAAAAAAGTGTAGCTGGCTTCGCGCTGGGCCGCAGGATCATTAAGAAGCTGTATTCAGAGAACATTTGTCAAGGGTAAATTTTAAAGTGCAGGCCATTTGTCTCTGATGTGACAAATAGCCCGCGCTTCATAGTTTCTGCTATATTACATTTGGCGCAAAGCACTACCTGCTTTCAGCTCCCGCCCACTGATGGGGCTGGTCAATGGGCCAGGACAGGCCCAGGCTAGGAATCTCCAGAGGCTGATTCCCCTCTATGTAGTACCAAATATCCAGTGCGTCCGGGCTGCCGCCTTGCATTTAGAGAATTTCATCCATCGTAAGAATTTCAAAGCCCTCTTTTTTGCCCTTCAGCTTGATGGTATCCCCCAGAGAGGTGGTGCGAATCCGGCCCTCCAGCGCGTCCGCCACCGCCCGGGAGATGTAGATGGTCCCGCCGGGGGCGTTGGCCTCCAATCGGGCGGAGGTGTTTACCGTGTCGCCGATGGCGGTGTAGTCCATCCGCTGGGGGGAGCCGATGTTCCCCACGACGGCCTCCCCCACATGAACGCCGATGCCGAAGGACACCGTACGGCCAAACTGGGCCATCAGCTCTTCCGAGAGGGCCTTGGAGCCGTTCACCATGTCCGCCGCCGCCTGGACCGCCCGCATGATGTAGTCCTCCTGGGGCAGGGGCGCGCCCCAGAAGGCCATCGCCACATCCCCCACAAACTTGTCCAGAGTGCCTTCATTTTTCAAAATACAGTCCGCAATCAGTGTCAGATACTGGTTGAGGATTTCCACCACCTGGGGCGGCTCCAGCATTTCCGACATCGTGGTAAAGCCTCGGACATCCACAAAAAGCACCGCAATGGTGCTCAGCTTTCCGCCCAGCCCCAGGGCCTCTGTCCCCTCCTTCAAAAGCTCGTTGACGATCTCCGGGGCCACATATCGCTTGAAGGTATTCGTCACCTGCCGCCGCTCCGCCGCCGCCTGAATGTAGTTCACCGCCAGAGAACCCGCGAAAAGCACAGTGGTTCCTATGGGAATCCAAAGCACATGGAGTACCCAGCCCGCTTGATACATCCCCATACACAGCAGCACCCAGCCGCCGCACAGCGCCGCCCATAGAACAGCGGCAGTCCGCACCCGTCGCCGCCAGAAGCCCAGCAGTCCCAGAAGCAGGACCCCAAAAAGAAGCGCCAGCTGGACTCCGTCGCCCACCTCCCGCTTGTACTCCCCCCACAGCAGGGCCTGGACCGCATTGGCCTGATACTCCACGCCGTACATCTGCCTGGCATGGTCGATGGAGGTGATGTAGTTGTCCTGGAGTCCGATGGTATAAGGCCCGATAAAAACGATTTTTCCCGCAAAATAATCCGCAGAAATCTCCCCGGAGATCAGGTCCGCCACCGAGATGGACTCGTCGAAATCCCCCGGCTCACCGCAGAAGGGCACATACCAGAAATTCCGGGCGTCCACAGGGGGCAGGGCCACCGGGCCTAGGCCATAGTGGTCGTGGTACATCTGGGCCAGCGCCAGCGCCATGGAGGGGTACTCGGTCCCATCGGGCAGGCGCAGCTTCAGCATATGGTGGCGCAGAATGCCGTCAGCGTCCAGCATGGCGTTGATGTGCCCCTGCACCGTCACATCCCGCAGGGCGGCATAGGGCTCCTCAAAGGCTAAAACGGAAAAATCATCCCGATAATAGCCGCCCTCCCCGTCCTCCTGGAAGGCAGTGCCAAACTGAGCCGCGCAGGCGGTGACCACGTTGCCGTACTGCCCGGCGGCCTCCGCCAGCCAGCTGTCCAGGTCCGGGACAGATTCCCCCGTGTAAAGCACGTCGATGCCGATGGCGGCGGGGCGGCAGTCCTCCGACTGGTTCAGCGCCTCCAGGGTCATGGCAATAATGTCACGGTTCCACTGCCCGTAGGGCCCCAGCTCTTCGATGGCCCGGTCGTCAATGCCGATCAGGACGATCTCGCCATCGGAGGCGTTGCGGCTT
>CANAZG010000123.1 GCA_947365965.1 uncultured Clostridia bacterium | reverse complement strand
CCAACGGTATTTACTGGCTGGAAACTGACCTATGCGAGGAAGTCCTGGCGGTCTGCTATCCTCTCTGGACCGCCGAGCTCTCCACGGCTGTGGAGAGGCTTGGGGAGCATACTGAGCATGACAAAGCCCAGGGCATTCATCAAACCCTGGGCTACATATTCTTTCCCGCGCAAATCAGCTGTATTCCTATCTATGAACTGATGCGGACACGCATGGAGGTATGGAGCGGGACCATGATCGACAAGCCGGCCCTGATGAACGCCATCTGGAGGGATGCTCCCGAATATGCCGTCATGATAAACCGGCAGGAGCAGACAGGGATGAACGATCTCCCTGCTATGCTGCTGCGGGATTTTGACATAGCGGCTGGCCCACGGATTCTGCCGGACCGCATGATCGCCATATCTGCGGATACTGGCGCGGACTACCTGCTTTTCAAGAGGTGAGGGATACCATGGAAAACGAAGTATACGAGAGGGACTATGGTACGCTCCTATCGGAGCCAGACCCAGCGCAGAAGACAATGCTCAAACGCATGGGCGCGTTCCTGCACGATATAGATATGCAGCAGCCCAGGGTGATTTCTCCACGGGGTAGGTTTATCTATGACCATCTTCTGCGGGAGTGCGATGCGTACTGCCGGTTATGCTGTGGGAAAATCCGCGCCGTTATTGATTATCAGAATTGGGATGCAAAAATAGTTTTAATTCTACCGGCATTATGCTGCTTCATTGCAGAACAAAAGGCGCTGTTCTTTGATATTTTGCTCCATACAAAAGCGGTCTCCTTCCTGCCGGTTGAGAATACTGCGGCGGTGGCGGTGGAGATCAGAATAGAATACTTTGAGAAACTGCCGTGTGGCGCGGAGGAAGAAAGCGGCGATATCATGATAGAGCATATGAGGGCGGCGGCAGAGAAAATGTGCAGGGGCGATCCCGTTCTTATGGAAAAAGTGCGAAAGATATTTGAGAAATACGAGCCGGACAACATAGAGTAAGGAGGGAAAATCTATCGCCGCCACGCGGATTACATCCCTGCACACCGGCATAGGCCGGTCCAATGATATCAAGGGAAAATCTCCCAATCATGATTGAAAACACTCCCCTCGTTAGGGGTGCGTGGCAAATACAGCGTACAACAAAACAAGGGGCCGCCAGCCTGGGACCTATCTGTCTTGCGACAGTTCAAACTTTCCCCAGCGTGGTGGCCCCGTTCGTGGATCAAAATAGAATATCCCTGTCCGTTCCCGGCCTATGGCCAGGAGTGAGGGCAGGCCAAAAGGCGATGCTGTTTCAGCATCGCCTTTTGGCGTCTCCTCATAGGACAAGCAATGTATGGCATATCCTGGACGGGAGGGTGATTATCTATGTTGCAGCAGCAAATGCGTATTGAGCAATTATCAAGTGTTGACATTCAGACCGTCAACAAGGAGGACTTAGTTGACGTAAGCGGCGCAACCTTTGATAACAGCATACCGCACAAACAGCGGGCAGCTCAAATCCTGCGGATTACGGGCAACCCGTATTGTTTTCGTGTTGGCGATCTGTGCGTCAAGCTTGAGTTCCTGGATAGTGCCCCACCTCTGCAAGACGCTTTTTCCAGCTTCCTGCAACGGAAAAAAAGCGGCGTCTGATCTCATTTTGTTTCCAGTGCTCCAGAAGCCGGGATATCCTTGTGTTACACCTGAGTTAGCAGTATAATATAGGTGTAATGTGATAGGGAAGGAGGTCAACATGGCACGGAAAAGCCGTTCCATAATTGAAACCGTCAAATCGAAATATCGGGTGTGGAGAATCGCAATTTATATCCGTCTCTCAAAAGAGGATGCACGGTGTTTTGACGAATCCGAGAGCGTAACCAATCAGCGAAAAATCATCGAAGATCATATCGCTGCTTTTAACGACGGCGATGAATACCTCATTGTTGACGAATATGTTGACGACGGTATTTCCGGTACAACTGACGATGAACGGGATGATTTTCAGCGGATGCTCTCTGACATTAAGCGGGGCCGGATCAACTGTGTCATTGTGAAAGACCTTGCCCGCTCTTTCCGTAATTACAGCGATCAAGGGTACTATCTGGATGATTGGTTTCCCCGCTACAACGTCCGATTTATCTCCCTTTTTCATCAGTCCCTGGACAGCTACAAAGAGCCCCAAAATATGCGGAGTATCGCAGTCCCCATCCAGGGCGTTCTGAATGAAAATCACTGTGCGGAGACCTCTGATAAGGTGCGGGAGGTCTTTGACATGAAGCGGCGCAAGGGAGAACACATTGGTTCCTTTGCCGCCTACGGCTACATAAAGGACCCCCACAACAAAAATGCGCTAATGATTGACGAGCAGGCCGCCTCTGTTGTCCGGGATATTTTCTCCATGTTCCTGGATGGCATGAGCAAAAATGCTATCGTCCGCCACTTGAATGACCATGGGATTCCTTGTCCCTCTCTCTACAAGCGGGAGTGTTTGGGGCTGAAATACCAAAATCCCCAAATGAACATGGTTAAGCGTCCGTTGTGGTGGGCTATGACAGTTACGTCCATTCTCAAAAATCGTATGTACTGTGGAGACATGGTACAGGGGCGCTACCGGATGAAAAGCTACAAGGTTCATGTTCAAGAGCTGGTGCCCAAGGACGAGTGGTATATTGTGGAGAATACCCATGAGGCGATTATTGATCGTGAGACGTTTGAAAAAGTACAGCGGCTTTTGCTCCGAGATACCAGAACAGGTCCACAGCAGAATAAACTCTATCTTTTTAGCGGCTTCTTAAAATGTGCCGATTGCGGGAAGGCGATGACTCGCAGTAAAGTGGGCGACGCAGTGTACTATTATTGCCGCACTTATAAGGATCAGTCAAAAAGCGTCTGTACCAAGCATACGATCCGGCATGACCGTCTGGAGGCGGCGGTACTCTATGCGATCCGGCAGCAGGTTTATCTTGCGGTGGACTACTCCAAGACGATTGAGTGGATCAATCGGGCGCCACTGGTAAAGAGCCAGACAAAAAAGCTGACGGACGCGATAGAGCAAAAGGAAAGGGAGCTTGCTAAAATCGTCCGATACAAGCAGGCCATCTATCAGGACTGGAAAGACGGCGAGATTTCTCCCTCCGATTACCGCCACATGAAAACGGATTATGAGCGTCAGACCGAAGCGCTGAAAGAAGCTATTAAGCGGCTCCAGGCCGAGAAGCAAGAAGTTGAGAATGGCGTTGATGTGGAAAATCCATTCCTGGCCGCTTTCCGGCAATTCCAGAATATCGACAAGCTGACACGAGACGTTTTGATTGAGCTGGTGGATCAGATTAAGGTCTATGAGGGCGGGAGCATTAGTATCGTGTTCCGCTTTGCCGATGAGCTGCGCCGGGTACAGGAATACATTGAAGTGAACGCCCACAATGAAGCGGTTTGAAAACCGCATTTTTTCAGACAGTATATTTTCCTAATATAAACGCGCCCACGGGTCCTGCCGGCCCTGCCGGTCCTGTTGGTGCGACTGGCGCAACTGGTGCGACGGGCCCCACCGGCCCCACCGGCCCCGCCGGCGCTACGGGAGCCACGGGCGCGACTGGGGCGACGGGTCCCACCGGCCCTGCCGGTCCTGCCGGTGCGACGGGTGCCACCGGTCCCGCTGGTCCTGCCGGCCCTACGGGAGCCACGGGCGCGACTGGCCCCACGGGTCCCACCGGCCCCGCCGGCCCTGCCGGTGCGACGGGAGCTACTGGCGCTGCGGGCGCAACCGGCGCGGAGGGCCCCGCCGGTCCGATTGGTCCCACCGGCCCTGTCGGCCCCGAAGGCGCTGCCGGTGCTGCTGGCGCAACGGGCCCCGCCGGCCCCGCCGGTCCGATCGGCCCCACTGGTCCCACTGGCCCTGCGGGCCCCGAGGGTGCGGCCGGCGCTGCTGGCGCGACCGGCGCGGAGGGTCCGATCGGCCCCACTGGTCCCACTGGTCCTGCCGGCCCTGAGGGCGCGGCCGGCGCTGCTGGCGCAACCGGCGCGGAGGGCCCTGCCGGCCCGATTGGTCCCACCGGCCCTGCCGGCCCCGAGGGTCCTGCGGGCGTTGTCACCCCGGCCGCCGCTGTGGCGGACGCCACCAGTGAGGCCGACGTGGTTACCCAATTCAACCTGCTGCTGGCGAATCTGCGGGCCGCCGGACTGCTGGCGACCTGACATACACCAAGGAGAGGGAGGGGCGGCCTATGGCCGCCTTTCCCCGGCCATACATTATATCATCATCCCGGGGGGTTGCTATGAAGATCGTGGTCTACGCCATCTGCAAAAACGAGGAGCAGTTTGTGGAGCGATGGATGCAGTCGATGTCCGAGGCGGATCAGGTGGTGGTCCTGGACACCGGGTCCACCGACAACACCGTTCAGCGGCTCCGTGACCGGGGCGCGGCGGTGACCCAGGAGACCATCCGCCCCTGGAGGTTTGACGCGGCTCGGAACCGATCTCTGGAGCTGACGCCGGAGGACGCGGACGTCTGCGTGTGCACCGACCTGGACGAGGTCTTTCATCCCGGCTGGCGCGACGCCCTGGAGAGGGCCTGGACCTCGGACGCCGACCAGGCCGCCTACCGCTACACCTGGAGCTTCAACGCCGACGGCAGCGAGGGCGTGGTGTTCTGGGCGGAGAAAATCCACACCCGCACCGGCTGGCGGTGGGTCCACCCGGTCCACGAGGTCCTCCAGCGGACCGGGAGCCCCGGGGCGCGGATCACCGCCGCCGGGGTCCAGCTGGACCACCACCCGGACCCCCGGAAATCCCGGGGCCAGTATCTGCCCCTGCTGGAGCTGAGCGTGGCCGAGGACCCGGCGGATGACCGGAACATGCACTACCTGGGCCGGGAGTACATGTACCGGGGCCGCTGGGACGACTGCATCGCCACCCTCCGCCGCCATCTGGCCATGCCCACGGCGGTGTGGCGGGACGAGCGGGCCGCCTCCATGCGGTATATCGCCCGTTCACTGGCGGAGAAGGGGGACTGGAGAGACGCCCGGGACTGGTACCTCCGGGCCATCGCCGAGGCCCCCCATCTCCGGGAGCCCTACATGGATCTGGCCATGCTCCTCTACCGGCGGGAGGAGTGGGAGGGCGTGCTCTACTTCACCGGCTGCGCCCTGGACATCCAGGACCGGCCCCGGACCTATATCTCCGAGGCCGCCAGCTGGGGGAGCCTGCCCATGGATCTGCGCGCCATCGCCCTCTACCACACCGGCCGGATCCCCGAGGCGGCGGAGGCCGCCCGGGAGGCCTGCCGCCTGGAGCCCTCCAACCGGCGGCTGGAGGGGAACGCCGCCCTGCTGGAGCGGCTGGCCCAGAGGTCCGCCGGAGAGGAAGATCCCCCCTTCACAGGAATTTGATCCCTCCTTAACACTTTATTCATAAAGCGGTCATCACCAGTTCTTTTTCTCTGGGTATATTGGTGGCGGACAAAGGAGGATGCCCCATGACGACGAAACATCCCTACCCCCATCAATTGAAGTACCGCATCACACAGACAGATTACGCCGCCCTCCGCGCCCGCCTGTCCGAGGCCGCGCTGGAGGAGGGAGGCGCGAGAAGCGTACACACCCTGCTCTTTGACAGCTACCGCAGCAGAACCCCCGCCCTCACAGACGGCGGGCCGGACCCACGGTTCTCCATCCACTACTTTGACGACGATCCCACCTACCTGCTCCTGGAGCGGCACGTGGACCTGCACAGCGACGGGGCCATGGTCACCGAGGCGGAGTGCCGCGCCCTTCTGGCCGGGGAGACGGACTGGCTCCTGGACCAGCACAACCCGGTGCTGCTGGACTTCCACAGCAGCCTCACGGAGCGGATGCTCCTGCCCCGGGTGCTGCTGAGCTACCAGCGGGAGCTCTACTCCCTGGGGGACCTGGATCTGTGGGTGGCCCTGGACACGGACATCCGCACCACCCTCCAGCACATGGATTTCCTGGACCCGGACCTGCTGGCCCGGGACACCGCCGGACTCACCGGCCAGATGCTCATGGAGATCAGCTACAGCAGCGTCATCCCCGACGGCATTCTCTGCCTCCTGGAGGAGGTGGCCCCCCGGCGGAAGCTGCTGGGCGGCGTGTGAACAACCATCAAGGAAACCGGCAGGCGCAGCGCGCCTGCCGGTTTCTGGCCTCCTGAGAGAGCCTGGGGATTGGGGCCCGGAGGCCGCCCGGATGGAGGAATTTCCCCCTTGGAGGCCAAGACCCCTTGTCCTCCGGGGGATTTTGTAGTATACTATCATCAGGAAAAAGACAGGATAGGGGAGGGCCAGCCAACGGCCCTCCGAAGGAGAAACGCATGGTTGCCATCGTTACCGACGTCCACTACCGCATGTCCCTGGCCCTCATCCGGGATCTGGCCCAGGCGGGGGTGGAGGTCATCACCTGCGAGCAGAGCCGCTGCCGGGGAAGCGGAATCTCCCCGGCCCTGGGGGCCCTCTCCCGGTATGCCAGCCGCCACATGTGGCTGGAGGGCCCGGAGGCGCTCCAGGACCTGTGCCGGGAGATCGGCCTGGCTAGGGACTGCCTGCCGGCCCTGCTGCCGGTGGGCGCGGCCACCCTGGCCATGATCGCGGAGAACCGGGGGGACTTCGATCCCCTGTGCGGGCTGTGCATCCCCACGGCGGAGCAGCTGGACCTTCTCAACAGCAAGCCCCGGCTGGCGGCCCTGGCCGCAGGACTGGGCGTGCCTCTGCCGGAGAGCATGGCCCCTGGGGAGGACCTGGACCGGTTTCTGGACCGGCAGGGCCTGCCCTGCGTCGTCAAGCCCGTGTGCGGGGAGAAGCTGGGCCTGACGGCGGCGGCCCGGTACGCC
>CANAZG010000122.1 GCA_947365965.1 uncultured Clostridia bacterium | reverse complement strand
CAATCAGGGCTGTAAGGATATCTTCCCATATTCCGGCTTTTGTCCATGCCCGAAACCGGCTGTATACGCTTTGCCATGGCCCGAACCGTTCCGGCAGATCCCGCCATGGTATTCCCGTGTTCAGCCAATACAGGATCCTGTTGAGCATTTCCCAGTTGCTTTTTCCTGGCCGGCCTCCTTGCGGGAGGGAGCCAGGCAACGGGCGTATCTTCTCCACAGCTGCTGGTGGGGTGCGGCCTGCGCAACAGCCTGGTCAGCGTCATCACAATGGTCGTGCTTCAGACCGGAGAGCGGAAGGAATCCCTCCCTTTTTTCTGTTGCGCATTGACTGGAAATCAGATACACTATAAGCAGTAAAAGGAAAGGCGGCGATATTGGGATGGAGCGGCTGGATAAGGTGCTGGCCTCCACGGGGCGGTGGACCCGGCGGGAGGCAAAGGAGCTCATACGGGAGGGGCGGGTGCTGGTGGACGGCCAGCCGGCCCGGAGCGGAGAGCAGAAGGTAGACCCGGCGGGAGCGGTCCTGCTGGTGGACGGGCAGGCGGTGGCCGTATCCCGGTTCACCTACGTCATGCTCCACAAGCCAGCTGGGGTCCTCTCCGCCACCGAGGACCCCCGGCAGGAGACGGTGCTGGACCTGCTGCCGGAGCACCTGCGGCGGCGGGGCCTGTTCCCGGTGGGGCGGCTGGACAAGGACACGGAGGGCCTTCTGCTGCTGACCGACGACGGGGCGCTGGCCCACCGCCTGCTCTCCCCGAAAAACCACGTGGACAAACGGTACTACGCCCGGCTGGACGGCCCACTGGGACCGGCGGATCAGGCCGCCTTCCGGGAGGGGATCGTGCTGGCGGACGGCACGCGGTGCATGAGCGCGGAGCTGGAGCTGCTGGGGGACGGCCGGGAGGTTCTGGTCACATTGCACGAGGGTAAATTCCACCAAATTAAGCGCATGGCGCTCAGCCGGGGTGTGGCAGTCTGCTATCTCAAGCGGCTGTCCATGGGCCTCCTATGCCTGGACCCCCGCCTAGACAAGGGCGATTGGCGGCTTTTAACCGATGAAGAAGTTGCAAAATGTGGGGGAAAAGCATAAAAAACGGGTGAATTTACAGATCCGCCAAAAAGGGCCAATCTTTTTTGTGAAAAAAAGAAAAAATGTCTTGCATTATGCCGAAGGACACAGTATAATGAAAAATGGATGGACATATTGCACAAACAACAACCTCGAAATACGGCCTATGGAGGAAAAGCCTATGTCAGGAAGGATTTTTCAAAATGTTGTCCTGCAAATTAAAGACGCCACGGACCGTGTGGTGGGCGTGATCGATGCGGAGGGCACGGTCATCTCGTGCAGCGACCTGGGCCTGATCGGCAGAAAATGGCCGGAGTATGTGGAGCATATCAACCACGCGGAGGGCGCCGTCACCACCCTGGACGGCAGGACCTTTCACGCCCTGAGCGGCTGGGGCTCCCGCTTCGACTACGCGGTGTTCACCATGGGGGACGATACGGTGAGCCACACGGTCTGCTCCATGGCCAGCGTGGCCCTCAACGGCGCGAAAAGCTACTATGAGGAGAAGCACGACCGGGGTTCCTTCATTAAAAATATCATTTCCGACAACATCATGCTCAGCGACATCTACATGCGGGCCAAGGAGCTCCACGTAGCCCCGGAGGTGCCCAGGAGCGTGTTCCTGCTGCGCCAGACCGAGCACTCCGAGGCGGCCCTGATGGACGTGGTCCAGGGCCTGTTCCCGGACCGGCAGAACGACTTTGTCCTCAGCATGGGGGACAGCGACGTGACCCTCATTCACCAGCTGCCGGAGAACGGCGGGGAGAAGGAGATCCAGCGGGTGGCTGCGCTGCTGGAGGAGACGCTGCGGGTAGGCGGCGAGAACCGGGTGGTCATCGGCATCGGCACCATTGCCATGCACCTGCGGGAGCTGGCGAAGAGCTACAAGGAGGCCCAGATCGCCATCGAGGTGGGCAAGGTCTTCGACACGGAGAAGTACGTCATTAACTACGAGAACCTGGGCATCGGCCGGCTGGTCTACCAGCTGCCCAGCACCCTATGCGAGATGTTCCTGGTGGAGGTGTTCAAGAAGAACCCCATCGACTCTCTGGACCAGGAGACGCTCTTCACCATCCACAAGTTCTTTGAGAACAACCTGAACGTGTCCGAGACGGCCCGGAAGCTGTTCGTCCACCGCAACACCCTGGTCTACCGCCTGGAGAAGATCAAGAAGCTGACCGGGCTGGACCTGCGGGAGTTTGACGACGCCATCACCTTCAAGTTTGCCCTGATGGTCAAGAAGTATCTGACCAGCCGGGGAATCGACGCGTAGGGACTCCGAGCAAGGGGCCCCGCCGCTTGTGGGGCACATAGAGAGGACCGGGGATGCCGCCATCCCCGGTCCTCTCTCCCCTATTCAAATACAAAGATCTCTTCAATGCCCGCCCCCACGGCCCGGGAGATGTCAATGGCCAGCTTCAGGGAGGGGTTGTACTGGGCCTTCTCCAGGCGCATGATGGTCTCCCGGCGCACCCCCACCAACTCCGCCAGCTCCCCCTGGGTCAGCCCCTTGAGCAGGCGGTAGGTCTTGAGGTTACAGGTAAAACCCTCCATTACGGCTCCTCCAGCGCGGCGGCGTCATCGTGGTCGTAGCGGTAGAGCAGGTACTCGGAGAGAAACATGGTCAGGGCCACCGTCAAGGCGATGCCGGCGATGAGGACGGGGGCGATGAGCTCCGCCCGGGACCGGCTGCTCTGGCCCGCGACAATCAGCAGAACGACAATGATGGAAAAGCCGGTCCGGTATGCTTTCAGCCCCGCCCGGACAGCATTTTCCTTGTAGCGCTCGTCCATAAGGGTGTTGGACATCTTCCCCTCAAAGAAAAAACCAAAGAAGCCGAAAAAACCGAAAAAGACGAAGGGAGTGGCGTCGCCCCAGGTCCCGTAGGACCAGAATCCGACAAAGCCCAGAAATCCCAGGAAGCCCAGCACGCCGAATTTCGGGCTCAGCCGCCGGGTGCGGTTGGTCCTCAGCACGCGCTCCCTTTGGGCCCGTATGCCGCAGACCAACAGGAACGCCAGGTACAGCGCATACACCACGTCCAGCGCCACAGCCAGGAGCATAGGTATATCCGTGGGCGCAAAGGCATAGGAATGCATGGGGTAGACAAGCTTTCCGCCGTTGTACGTCAGATCGTACCACACGGCCGCAGCTGTTGCCGCAGCGCACAGCGCCCCCAGCAGCGCCAGCGTCTGCCAGCGTGTGTTCTTCTCGTTCATAGGGAGGACCTCCACATCATAGATGATATTTACGGGAGTGATATATTTATCTCTCGTTAGGACAAATATATCACTTTCTTTGGCGGCTGTCAAGGGGGCTTGCGGGATTGATTGATCTTTTTTTGAGGAGGAAGGGTGGCGAGGCTTTGACGTGGTAGACACAGTCCGGCAGAGGCGCACAGGGGGCGCCGGCAAGAAAATTGACGAAAAGGGCGTTTCTTCCCTTGACGCAGAGCAATCCATTGTGTATCATGGTATCGGTGGTTTTTGTCTTTTTTTAAGGAATCATTTGTATAAAAACACAATGGTGCGACAGCAAGGAAGGGTACGCAAGATAATGATACGACTGACAGACGTAGTGAAGGAATACCCCAACGGCACCCACGCCCTCAACGGACTTTCCATGGAGATCCAGGACGGGGAATTTGTATTTATGGTAGGCCCCTCGGGCAGCGGCAAGAGCACGGTCATCAAGCTCCTCATCGGGGAGATCGAGCCCAGCGCCGGCCGGGTGATGGTCAACGGCTTCTCCCTGCAAAACATCCGGGAGTGGCAGATCCCCCACATGCGGCGGACGGTGGGGGTTATTTTTCAGGATTTCCGCCTCATTGACCACAAAACAGTTTACGACAACATGGTCTTTGCCATGCGGGCGGTGGGCTCGGGACCCAGGGAGATCAAAAAGCGGATCCCCTACTGCCTGAATCTGGTGGGGCTGGAGAACAAGAGCCGGCGGCTGCCCTCGGAGCTCTCCGGCGGGGAGCAGCAGCGGGTGGCCATCGCCCGGGCCCTGCTCAACAACCCCAGCACCATCATCGCCGACGAGCCCACCGGGAACCTGGACCCTGCTCGGTCCCTGGAGATCATGCGCCTGCTGGAGCGGATCAACGCCCTGGGCACCACGGTGCTGGTGGTGACCCACGAGAAGGATCTGGTCAACCGCTTTGACAAGCGGGTGGTCATGCTGGAGCGGGGCCGGGTGGTCAGCGACGGCAAGGGCTGGTACGGAAGGAGATAACCAGTGGGGAGACACAACTTTTTCTATTTTGCCCGGGAGGGCGCATACAACATGTTCAGCCATGGCTTCATGTCCTTTGCCGCCATTGGCATCACGGTGGCCTGCCTGCTGATTATGGGCACCTTCACCCTGGTGGCGGTGAACGCCAACGCCATGCTGGCGGAGCTGGAGAGCCAGAATCAGGTTCTGGCCTTTGTGGAGCTGGGCATGACCGAGGTGGAGGCCAGGGCCGTGGAGAAGGATATTCTGGCGGTGGACAACGTGGCCGGAGCCACCTTCATCTCCGACAAGGAGGCCGCCGCGGCCTTCCGGGGCCGGTACGAGGACGACGAGCTCTTCCAGGGCCTGCCGGACGAGAATTTTCCCCATCGGTTTGCCATTGACCTGAAGGACATCGGCCGCATGAGCCAGACCAAGGCGGATCTGGAGGCCCTGCCGGAGATCGGGCCGGGCAACGTCAACGCCTACGAGGACGAGGCCGCCGGGTTCATCACCATCCGCAACGTGGCGGGCATCGTGTGCGTGGTGCTCATTGCGGTGCTGTTTCTGGTGTCCGTGTTCATCATCGCCAACACCATCAAGCTCACCACCTTTGACCGGCGGGACGAGATCGCCATCATGAAGATGGTGGGCGCCACCAACGGCTTTATCCGCTGGCCCTTTGTGTACGAGGGGTTTCTGCTGGGGCTTTTTTCAGCGGTGATCGGGTTCTTCCTCCAGTGGGGGCTCTACGAGGCGGTGGCCCGGTCCGTGGCCACCAATGATACCATCAACCTGATTTCCGTTGTGCCCTTTGAGACCATGTGGGAGTATGTGGCGGTGATCTTCGCCGGAGCCGGTATGCTCATCGGCGTGGGCGGCAGTCTGAGCGCCATCCGGAAGTTCTTGCAGGTATAGAAGGTTTCGTGACCATCCTTTTTCTGGAAAGAAAAAGAACGGGAAAGGATTAAAGAAATATGATGAAAAATTGGCGAGGAATCCTCTCTCTGCTGCTGGCGGCCCTGCTGCTGGCGGCGGTGGTCCCACCGGCGGCGGACGGGCTGATCCCCGTGGCTCTGGCGGTGAGCCAGAAGGACATCGACAAGCTGAAGGAGAACAAAAAGGATCTGACGGGGGAGAAAAAGGACATACAGAACCAGCTCTCCCAGCTGAAGAACGACAAGGACACGGCCATCCAGCGCCGGACCCTTCTGGACCAGGAGATCTCGATCACCGAGCGGGAGATCAAGAACACGGAGGATCAGATTTCCGGCTACGAGGCCCTGCTGAGCCAGACGGCCCTGGAGCTGGAGAAGAACGAGCGGGAGGAGGCGGAGCAGTACGAGCTCTTCTGCCAGCGGGCCCGGGCCATGGAGAAGTCCGGCGCCACCTCCTACTGGTCCGTGCTCTTCAAGGCGGACAGCTTCTCCGACCTGCTCAGCCGCCTCTCCGACATCCAGGCGGTCATGAACTACGATCAGAGCGTTCTGGATCAGCTGCGGCAGCTGCGCAAGGAGATTCAGGAAAAGCAGGCCTACCAGGAGGAGCTGAAGAGCGAGGCCGAGGAGGCTAAGACGGAGCTGGAGGGCAAGAAGGCGGAGCTGGACGAAAAGCGCAAGGCCGCCGACCAGATGGTGAAGGAGCTCCAGGCGGACCAGGAGGCCGCCGAGCTGCTGCTTCGGGAGAAGGAAAAGGAAGAGGCCCGTATCCAGCAGGAGATCAAGAAGAAGGAGCAGGAGCTGGCCGAGCAGATGGCAAAGGCCCAGATGAACTGGACCGCCACTGTGGGCGGATACATCTGGCCGGAGACCAGGAGCAAGCGGATCACCTCCCCCATGGGCGGGCGCAACACCGGCATCAAGGGCGCGTCCACCAACCACAAGGGCGTGGACATCGGCGGCGTGGGCACCAACACCAACGTGCTGGCCACCAAGGCGGGGATTGTGACCATCTCCAAACGGTCCAGCTCCTACGGGGAGTACGTGGTCATCCAGCACGGGCCCGGCAACACCACCCTCTACGCCCACATGAGCTCCCGGGCGGTGAAGGAGGGGGATGTGGTGAGCCAGGGACAGGTGATCGGCGTTACCGGCTCCACGGGCATCTCCAGCGGCCCCCACCTCCACTATGAGATCACCGAGGGGGGCAGCCGGGTGAATCCCCTCAACTACCTGCCCGGGTACATCCAGGCGTGGTAAAGGCGCTGTCCTGTATCATGTATAATATCGCCTCCCGTGCCATAGTATGGTGCGGGAGGCGGTTTATGATGTTGGGATATATTCTGTATGGCGACGGGCCCAGACGCCCGGAGCTGGGGGAGCGGCAGCTTCCCGGCGGGGCCTTCGTGACCCTGCGCATAGGGCAGGCGGCCCACCCCATGGGGCCTCTGGCCCTGTCCCGAGCCCGGCAGGGTGCGCGGCGGCTGCGGGAGGCGGGGGTGCGCACGGCGGTGTTTCCGGTAGACTTCCCCTATACCGCCCTATTCATCCGCCAGGGCGTCTGCCCGGTGGACACCCTGCCTCTGCGGCGGGCCCTGGCG
>CANAZG010000121.1 GCA_947365965.1 uncultured Clostridia bacterium | reverse complement strand
AGAAGGATTTGCAGCAGGCCGCTGGGGTAAGCCCTGCGCTGATTGCCAAACTGGGGCGGAATGAGAATGTTTCAACTGAATCTCTGGCCAAGATATGTACTGCACTGCATTGTGATATAGGCGACATTATGGAAATCGTTCCGGCCAAAGGAGGCGAGTCAGGTGATCCACAATGAAAATTCCCGTGTAAAGATTCCCGCATTGGTGCATCTGACCCGTTTGAAATATGACTATCTTTCGTTAAAGCAGTATAACGGTGGAATTTGCTCTGAAACCAATATTTTCAAATCGCTGTTTTGGGACGGAGTAAATCGAATTAACGGATGTACGTTGTCGGAGCAGGATATTGACCGGCTCCTTGGGGAGCTTACCATCAAGTTGTCCAACGACGATTTGGGACGGGCATTTTATAAAATTTTCCTGGACGGCATCAACGGCCTGCGCATTATCGACCTGGAGGATGAAAGCCGAAACACATACCATGCTGTCACTGAATTGACCTATCGAAACGGCGAGGATGAATTTCGGCCCGACATCACATTGCTGATTAACGGGCTGCCTCTCGCTTTTGTTGAAGTCAAGAAGCCCAACAACCGGGATGGGATCATTGCGGAGCACAACCGTATCAACACCCGCTTTTCCAAAGAAGTGTTCCGGAGATTCGTGAATATCACACAGTTGATGGTGTTCTCCAACAACATGGAGTATGATGACGCAGATCCAGAGCCAATCGAAGGGGCCTTTTATGCTTCCAGCAGCTATCAAAAACTTTTCTTCAATCGTTTCCGTGAAGAGGAACCACAGTTACACACTGCCATCCAAGAAATTGATGGACAAAAGGAAGATTTCATCCTATCTGATAACAATCTGGTTTCCATTAAAGGGACAAGTGAGTATTGCACTAATCTAAATGGACTGACACCGACGAACCGAATTCTGACATCGCTTTTTTCTCACAATCGGTTTTTGAAGCTGCTCAAGTATGGCTTTGCTTATGTGGAGCGTACCAATAAGGATGGTATCAAGACGCTGGAAAAACACGTCATGCGGTATCCACAGTTTTTTGCCACGATGGCTATTGAGAAGAAATTAGATTCCGGCGTCAAGCACGGTATCATTTGGCATACCCAGGGCAGCGGCAAAACCGCCCTGGCCTTTCACAATGTACGTTACCTTCGGGATTATTACCAGAAACAAGGAAGGGTTGCAAAGTTCTACTTCATTGTAGATCGTTTGGACTTGCTGACACAGGCCGGAGAGGAATTTGCCGCCCGTGGCCTCCATGTGGAGAAAGTAAATTCTAAAGATGATTTCATTCAAAACATCCGCACCATCGGCACAGCTAATAACACTGGTGAGGATACGATCACGGTCGTAAATATTCACAAGTTCTCAACAGAGTCCATCGTTCGCAAAGCAGATTACGATGTAAATGTGCAGCGGATTTATTTTCTTGATGAAGCGCATCGCAGCTATAATCCTAAAGGCTCTTTCCTCGCTAATCTGATGGCATCAGATCGTGAAGCGGTTATGATCGCACTTACCGGAACACCCCTGATTGGTGAGGGCTACAACACTAAAGATGTCTTTGGCGAGTACATCCACAAGTATTATTACAACCGGTCTATTGCTGACGGGTATACCTTGAAGCTCATCCGGGAGGGAATCAAGACCGAGTATAGAGTAAAGCTACAGTCGATTCTGGAAGAGTTGAAAATGCAGGAGGGGTCTTTCAAAAAGAGGGACATTTATGCGCATCCGAAATATGTGGCTGCTCTGGTGGACTACATTGTAGATGATTTCAAGCGAAGTCGGATTGCATTAGGGGACTCCTCGATTGGCGGCATGATTGTTTGTGATTCCTCCGATCAGGCCCGCACAGTGGAAGAAACATTGAAGGACTATCCGGAAATCAGTCATGTATTGATCCTGCATGATGTGGACGATAAGGAAACACGCCGGGGATACCAAGAGGATTTTAAGAAGGGAAAAATTGATCTGCTGGTAGTCTTTAATATGCTGCTTACTGGCTTCGATGCCCCACGTCTAAAGAAGCAGTATCTAGGGCGGCTCATCAAAGAACACAACCTTCTGCAAACACTGACCCGTGTAAACCGTCCATACAAATCCTTCCGCTACGGTTATGTCGTAGACTTTGCGGATATTCGCGCTGAGTTTGATAAAACTAACGAAGCATATTTTAGGGAGCTACAGGCAGAGCTTGGGGATGAATTTCAGCGTTATCGGGATATTTTCAAATCCAAGGAAGAAATTGAACAGGACATTCAGGCAATTCAAGATAAGTTGTTTATGTACGCCACGGACAATGCAGAGTTGTTTTCTCAGCAGATCACCGCATTGGATGATAAGCAGGAACTATTGGATTTACGTCAAGCCTTGGATACCTATAAAGAGCTGATAAATATCATTCAACTGTTCGGATATGAAGAATTGGCTCAGAAATTTAAGATGGAAAATCTCCATGCTCTGTATACGGAGGTCAATAACCGCATTGCCATAGTCAATCTCAAACAGAATATGCGGGATGGAGAGGATGTTTCCGGCCTCTTGAACCTGGCCTTAGATCAAATCGAGTTCCATTTCCGCAAGGTTTCTGAGGGAGAACTGGTCATAGCCGATAAATTCCAGGATGTTTTGGAAAAGACCCGCCAGGAACTGGAGCGCAGTCTCGACACCAAAGACCCGGAGTATATTTCCTTGCTGGAAGAACTCAAACGGATCTTCAAGAAGAAAAATATTGAAGAACTGACTGCGGACGAGATGAAGCAGAACATTCAGGAGTTGGAGCGCATCCGCAAGGCCGCTGCACAGCAGAATCTTCGGGATCAGATGCTTTGCGCCAAATATCAAAATGATGTCAAATATATGCGTACTCACAAACGTATCAAGGCTACTCCGCCGCCGATTGGAAGCGACCCCGTGATTTTCGATGTTCTTATGGGGATAAAGGTTGCTGTAGACCAGAAGGTGCTGAAAAATCAGCGCATGATGGATAACCACGCTTACTTTACCCGTGAAATCATGCCGGAGATCATTCAGAGTTGCCGCAATAGAGGAGTACAGCCAACCGCAAGTCAGGTCAAGTTCATGGAAGGTTGCATTTCCAGTGAATACTTCGCAGAAAGGACATGAACAGCATAATGCAAATCGAATCTATTACCATCCGAACCAAGAGGATGATCGACGATCTGAAAACCATCTGTGCCAACTTTGGCCTGGGTGGTTCTCCGGGAGAGTACAAGATTATCACACAGGTATTCCTGTATAAGTATCTCAGTGACAAGTTTATCTATGAGGCCAAAAAAGCAGAACCTTCTTTGAGCGGAGCAGCCAATGTTGAGGAAGCCCTTAACGCGATGCCCAACGATCAGTATGAAATGCTTTTGATGATGGTGGGCGGCGATACGGCCAAACTGAGAAAGGAGCACTATATCTCCTATCTGTTCAACCACCAGAATGACGATACTATGCGCAAGGCAGACGGCTCCCCCTACCCGTTCCATGAGCTGTTCGATGATACGCTGGTGGACATTGCCAACTTCAATCTGGACATTTTCTCCGTCCAGACAGGCGGCGAGGAAAAGATCAAGCTGTTTGAACCTATTTCCCAGTATGTCATTGAGAGCGCGAAAAAGCCCTTGTTTTGCCGTGCCATTATCAATAAGCTGGTAGAATTTAACTTTGCCGAGGTGTTTGAGCAGAAATATGACTTCTTTGCACAAATCTTTGAGTATCTTATCAACGACTATAACAAGGATTCCGGCAAGTATGCTGAATACTATACACCCCATACCATCGCTACCATCATAGCAAGAATTATGGTACAGAGTGAGGTCAGCAATGTAACGGTGTATGACCCAGCCGCCGGTTCCGGTACGCTGGTACTGGCTCTAGCCCACCAGATCGGCGAGAAGAATTGTACCATCTATACCCAGGATATCTCTGCCAAATCCAACGAGTTTCTGCGCCTGAATCTGATTCTGAATAACCTTGTCCACTCCTTGGGCAACGTGGTACATGATGATACTTTGATCGCTCCCCGGCACCTGAACGCCCGGAAAAACGGATTAGCCAAATTCAACTATATCGTCAGTAATCCGCCGTTCAACATGGATTTCAGCGATAATCGGGAGACGCTGGCAGGAGAGAACCACAAAGAACGGTTCTTTGCTGGTGTACCGAAGATCCCTCAAAAGAAAAAGAGCAGCATGGATATATACCTGATGTTCTTGCAGCACATTATTTACTCCATGGATGATACGGCAAAAGCCGCTGTTGTTGTTCCCACAGGGTTTTTGACCGCCGGTTCTGGAATCCAGAAAAAAGTTCGGGAGCATTTAGTGCGTCAACGTATGCTCCGGGGCGTGGTTTCTATGCCTTCTAACGTATTTGCTAACACCGGTACCAATGTCTCCGTACTCTTTCTGGATAAGGAGAATAAGGACGGCAAAGTGATTTTGATGGATGCCTCCAAGCTGGGAACGAAGGAAAAGGTAGACGGTAAAAATCAGAAAACTGTACTCAGCGAGGAGGATATGGCCCTTATCGTTGACACCTTCAACGCCGGACAACCAGTAGATGATTTCTGCGCGGCGGTCAGTTATGAGGACATTGAACAAAAGAAGTTATCTTTCTCTGCGGGTCAGTATTTTGAGGTGAAGATTGAATATGTGGAGCTGACACAGGAGGAATTTAATCAAAAAATGAACGGTTTTGCTATGCGGCTGAACGCATTATTTTTAGGGAGTCGCCAACTGGAAGACGAAATCAAGAAGCAGTTGGAGCAGGTGAAGTATGAATAAACTGACTAAGTATGCGTTTGCCGATTTGTATGCAATGGCATCTGGAATATCAACCACCAAAGAACAAGCAGGACATGGTAGCCCTTTTGTTTCATTCAGCACAGTATTCAACAACTACTTTCTTCCCGATACTTTGCCCGATTTGATGGATACATCATTGAAGGAACAGGAGACTTATTCGATAAAAAAGGGAGATATACTTGTTACTCGTACCAGTGAGACAATAGATGAATTGGCAATGAGCTGTGTAGCTATTAAAGACTATCCATGTGCTACATATAGTGGTTTTACTAAGCGGCTCCGTCCATTAACAACTGGAGTTGCATATGATAAATATCTTGCGTTCTATTTGAGAGGATATCTGTTTAGAAAAGCTGTTACAAACAATGCCTTTATGACTTTACGTGCCAGCTTCAATGAAGATATTTTTTCTTTTCTTTATTTATATCTTCCTGAGTATCAAGAACAGGTTAAGATTGGAGATATGCTTTATAATATGGAGCAAAAAATCCAACTTAACAAGCAAATTTGCTCCGAACTTGAAGCCATGGCGAAAACCCTCTACGACTACTGGTTTGTGCAGTTCGATTTCCCTGACGAAAACGGCAAGCCCTACCGTACCTCTGGCGGCGAGATGGTCTGGAATGAGCAGTTGAAACGGGAGATTCCGAAGGGGTGGAGTATGACTACTGTTGGAAAAACACTTTCAAAAATTCCTAATACTTCTAGAATCCTTACTAGCGAATATCAAAGAGAGGGCATTATTCCAGTTATAGATCAGAGTTCGGAATTTATAGCAGGATATACGGATAACCAAGCTGCTGTGCTTACATCAGAATCAGGGTATATTGTATTTGGCGACCATACCAGAATTGTGAAATATGCACGTTTCCCATTTGCCCGGGGCGCGGATGGAACCCAGGTCTTGAAGTCAAACAATACTTGTATTCCAGATGAACTATTTTACCAAATGATACGGTCAATTGATCTATCTAACTACGGATATGCTCGGCATTTTAAGTTCTTGAAAGATACAATAATAATCCTACCAAAGAAATCAGTTGCAGATAGATTTTCAAACTTTGTGAAGCCTTTACACGAAAAGCAAGTAAGACTAACATTTGAAAATATTGAGCTGACAAAACTCCGTGACTGGCTCCTGCCCATGCTGATGAATGGACAGGCCCGGGTGGAATGAGGTGAAATCGTGGACAGCTTATTGAGGGATTTGCAACAGGAGGTATTAAAACCTGACTGCGATATTTTGAACGCTTTACGGAAGGCACATTTGATTGCCGCCAAATTGAAGTTGACAGAGTTTGATTCATGGATTATGTCCGAACTAAACGGATATGATGATAATCAAGGGAACGTCCCTAAATATCGCGAAATAAAAGGCCAGTTAAATGCAAGAAATCCATATTATGGCTGGGTTCCTGTTGTGATTCATGATAGTGCCCTTCAAGATACGCTATGTACAAGAACGCTTGGGAACTCTATAGGGAATATTCTTGAATTATATAATTCATCTGATGGACAGATTGTCATGAGCTATCCAGGAAGTGTTGAAAAAATTCTTGATGATCTATGTGATTCCCCCATTCCTACCAACTACAGTTTGCACATCAGCAAACACATACTCAAATCAATCATCGATAAAGTGGGAAACTGCCTACTTGAGTGGACAATCCGGCTTGAAACCGAGGGAATTTTAGGAGAGGATATGCGATTCAGCCAGGAGGAAACAAATATGGCAAAAGAAATACCGCAGCAGATCAATAACTACTACGGCACAGTCGTGAATGGAGATGTCAGCCAGTCTCAAGTTGTGTCAGGCGACCATAACGCTATTGCCTTTAACTATGGACAGGCTTCTGGCTTGATGAAAAAAGTTAGAGATTCCATTGAACGGGAGCAGCTTTCAGATGAGGATCGAGAAAGTGCGATGGAACTGATTTCCGAAGCTGAGACTAAAATCGCGGAACAAAAGAAGCCCAGAATTATCCAGGCTGCACTGTCTGGCCTACGAGATTTTTTGGTGGCTGGGGGTGCAAATGTTACGGCCGCACTGGTCGTACAATACTTGCAGACACTATGATGCCAAATACAGCAGATTGAACACAAAAAGGATTTTTGAAAAGTCTGCAAAGGAAAAGTCAATAGGAAATTTGAAAAAAACTGAAGAAAGA
>CANAZG010000120.1 GCA_947365965.1 uncultured Clostridia bacterium | reverse complement strand
ACAGATAATCTGCAATTATCTTGCCCTATAATAGATCTTTTCTGGTACTGTATGGTGGAAAATTATCTAAAGGAACATCTACAATGAGCTTAAATATTTCTGACTCTGATTGGCGGGACTTCGAAAAACTCATATTCAGGCTGTTGCTTGACGAATATGGAATTGAAGAAAATAAAATTAACCGCCTCACACAGGCAAAAAAAGATGGCGGATATGATGGAATTTTCTATATTCCATGTCCGCAAGGAGAAAATAATCACGTTCAAGCATTTATTCGAACCCTGTTTGAAGCAAAACTTCGAAACGACTTGGGGCATAGTCTGCCTTTGCAGGAGTTTTCTAAAGCGCTGATTATCAGCATCAATAAAAATGCAAACCGTCTTATCATTGCTACGAACCTTTATTTTTCACAAGGCACAATTGTGGAACTTCAAAAATATTCTAAATATACAGGATTAGAGATTCGTTTCCTAACCTCTTATGATATCCATCAATGGCTGGAAAACAGAGGCGTATCATTTGCACAGTCCTTCATTACTTCTTCTAATCTGATAGGGTTTCTACAGGAGAGCTATCAGAGGAACCAATCCCGGGCACAGGAGAGTTCACAAAAGAGCATTTACCATTTTCAGCCCGTTTTCTGCCATACAGAAATTATTGGATGCGATAGAAAAAGAGCGCTCAGTGAGTCTCTTAGCGTTTTTCGACAGTTTCCTGGCATTATCACCGTTGAGGGTGAGGTCGGAATTGGAAAATCCGTATTCACAAACCAAGTATTGCGGGAACTGCAGGAAAATGAAAATTATAATGTTCAAAAGGTCGATATTGAATACTGCAGCACACCGCGCGTCCTTTTTTTGGAGTTGCTGGATCATATCTGGCATATCCCATTTCAAATTCTAAACACCTTTGATGAGGAGACATCTCAAGATATTCTGCGTTGGATTGGTGATTGGGAAGTACCAGAGGAAATGCGTCGGACGCTGTTGGTCGCTTTTTCCAAGTCTGCAAATGAATACCATAATTCCTCAGATCTTTTTAATTACTATTTAACAGAATACATCTATAAAATCTATAATATTGTGAAGCAGAGAAAACCGCCGGTTTTATGTTTGACCAATATTAATTACGCAGATGAGGATCTCTTGAAGTTCCTTCTCCAGCTTCTAAAAAAATTTGACGGAACAACCCGTATTCTTTTGGAACTGCGAACGTCGCTCTACATCAATAACCGGGTGACTGATCAGGATTGGGCAGACTTCTTGTCCACAGTTTGGCAGTTGCCGAGTTTGCGTAAGCGGGTTTATCTCAAAGAATGGGACCCAGAGGATTCGATCTCTTTTATCCGCAGTCGAATGAACCCATTGCCGATTTCCCTCCACTGTACAAAAATCATACAAAGACGAGTGGGGAAAAATCCTTTGCATTTGGACACGTTTCTGGACTATCTCTCTTTACGCACAAAAAATGAGAATATCCCAGAGGCATATTGGGAAGAATACATCGCTAACTGCCCATTAGAAAACATCAACCACACTATTTTCCTCCTCATTGACAGACTGGCTCGCACCTTGCGTCATGCGGGAGAAATCCTGTTTGTGCTGGGGATTTTGGGCGGTCATTCCAGCGAGTTCTTTATAACCCTTTGTATAGGAGAAGCTGTGGCAGAGACTTTAGATTATATCTGTACGGAAACCTCCTTGCTTAAGAAACAGGGCGAGGAAATCTGTGTTTCGCACAGCCTCTATCTAGCCGCAATTCAAAAATACGATTATCTCTCATCTTTTTCCAAGCAGCGCCTTGCGGCTGGGGTCTATGAATATCTAGACGAGGCGGGATTGGATTCATTCCGACGGGCTGTCGCCTGCATAGAACTCTTGAAAACTTTGGGAGAGCAAAAAAAGTCTGCTGAGTGTGCATTCAACTTGGCAGAAACGCTTTTTAAGGATGGGCAATTCCAAGCAAGCTCCCGTTACTACACGGAGGCCCGGGTTTTCCTGGAAACAATAGATGGAATAGACGAAGCGCTTTTATTTCGCTGTATGCTTGGACAAATCAAATGCCGTTTACATCTGGAGGAATTTACAGCCGAGTCAATGCAGCGGGATATAGACAACTGCAAAGAAGCATTAGACCACTGTGCTGTTTCAGAAGAGCTTGCTCGAGAATACCTGATTGATTATTTGATTGCTAAGAATCAATTTTTACATTATTTTGGAAAATTTCAGGAATCCTTGCACGAAGTGGGGAATATTTTATCTCTTCTATATCGTTGTGAGTGTCCTAACGTAGAATTGATTGGAGCCATGTGGGCGGAATATGCCATTGCGGTCAAAGAAACTTCCTCTCTTGAAAACGCGCTGGAAACATTTCGAAGGGCGGTGAGAATTTGCCCAGGCTCACGAAACCTGCAGTTTGCACACCTGACTCATTTGTCAGAGAAGTGCTCCTCATTTGATCCGAGACAGGCCCAGGACTATTTGTTAAAAATCCGGGAACTGGAGGTTCATCTGAATTTGTCCGATAGAATGCATAACTGGGTAAATCTCGCAACCATTTGGTTCTACTGTGGTGACAGCGCCCAGGCGTACGCCGAGGGAAAACGTCTGATTCGTGAAGCGTATACCTTGGGGTTGTCTAATGAGGAGGGACGCCTTTCTAACCTTTTAGGCTGCATTGCCCTTTATGATGGTAGGCAGCAGGAGGCGCTCTCCTATTTCCTGCATGGTCTTGATATTTTTAAGGAAGAAAATTATGTGGCGTATCTGTGGCCCTTGCTGGTAAACCTGTCCACCCTCTATTTTTGGCAAGGGCAGGATCAAGAGGCATTTCGTTCCATTCGCCAATGCACCGATATTTTCCGCAGCAGCTACCTCCAGCGTATCCGGCAAACGCCCAGACCTGAGCGTAGCTATGAAAAACTCCATATTGCGATTATATTGCTGGCTGGAACCCTACACGAACTCCACCTTCCCGAGGAGCAAACTCAACTTCTCCTAGATGAGCTTCATGCTCTTGCAAAGGATTCTGTGATAATGGATATAATTTCGCTTGCTGTTTCCCGAGAAAAAGCGATTGAACTGGCAAGCGGTTCCACTTTCTGCTTAAATGGTGAAGTCTATATCAAGGACTGAGTGCCTGTATGATTCCTATTGAATGAAAAACTGGTTTAAAAAGCTAATAAGGCGTTCCTCCTCCCCAGTCTTTAAACGAAATGCCCGCAGGATTCCTTGACAGAGAAGACATAGACACCAGCTTTTGAACTGTGTTTCTGAAAGGCCTGCATAGGACAGTGCAAGGCGATATCGGTTCCTAGTTTCCACTCCTAATGTCATGCCGCAAAACCATTCACATTCTAGCCACAACCGAGATTGATCGAATCCAGCTTCCCCTAAGTAAAGGCGGTCGGTGGGATACAGAAGCATACTTGCTTTCTCGTCTGCACAGAGATGTTTCCATGCGGAGCCGCCATAAACTATGCAGTGCGGCAGCGCGGCTGTTTCTGCCGTCTCCCAATATGCCGCAAGGAAAGGGGCGGTCCTTTTCCAAAATGCTGTCCAATCGGTGCATAGGCAATCTGTGTCGGCATTCCTGAGCGTGCGCCACCGGCCCGCCAGAGATGCGGAGTCCTCCGGCATTCCCAGTGGGCCTGTAGGAATTCTTTCAAACTGAGGCGTTTCCTTTATTTGGGATAAAAGAACATGGAGTTCAGCGTAATTCTGCGGGGAGGGTTTCACATGTGCCCTTTCTGGCATTGCAAGAAGGAAATGCTCAGAATCCGTTCCAACTGCCGGGACAATGCCGCAAACGTCGCAGGACAGGACCGCCCGAGCATATCGATCCTCTGCCAGAAGAACTTTAGGCGTTTTACTGTGATTCCAAAGCGCAAATTCATTCATTGAGGAGTAAAATTGTTTCACTACGCAGAGGGCATCGGCGCTACCCACCTGCCACAGGTGAGAGTACCCATTCTTTTCTAGCTTCACAACGGGTCCTTGAATAATCTCAGAAATGTACGTTTCAAGAGTCTCTGTATCTGGAAAACAATAGGGATATGCGCTCAAAAGCCCCCTTTTCACAAAATCCGTAATAGTACCTAGCGGCTGCAGTGATGTTAGTTCCCTTGGAAGCGGCCGTCCAGGGTGTTCAGATACGAAGCGGTATACGCTGGCATGGCGTCCATAGCAGACCCATTGCGCTTCCATTTGCGAAAATGTCTGATAAGCGTTGTTGCCCATAGCGTTTCCCAACAACGGCTGCCGGAGAAACAGTTCCATCCTTTGCGTCAGCATCTCCACATCTCCATATTCCACCAGGAAGCCGCTGACCCAGTCTTGGACATAGTCCTTGGCAAAGCCAGTTGGCGTCGCAATGACAGGCAAGCGGCTGCTCATGGCCTCCAGTATGATGCGCCCTCCCGCCTCAAAACGGGAGTGCATCAGCAGCACTGCGCTCTTCAGCATTAGGGTGCTTATGCCGGCCGGAGAAAGGTACCCCCACCAGACCAATTTGTACTGTTCCTCCGCGCGGGCCAAATCGAGTTCCTGAGAAAGCTGCGCCCGAAGCTCTGAAATCGTCTCCGGAATCCCCCCCACAATCCATAGGGGCGCAGTTTGATCCTGATAAATATCATAAAGCCGGAACCAAGCTCGGATAATGATATCAATGCCTTTAATTTCCCGAAGCCGCCCCATAAATAAATAAGCCCCGTTGTTCCACCACGGCGTTGATGCCGGGATGGCGCGGCCGGCTACCTGTAGTCTCTGCGAATTCGGTAAACTTAGTTGTATAGGAAATCCGCAGGCGTCGTGCTGAGGAATGCGAAACTCCGCTGAAACGCCCCGCCCAACAACCGAAACCCGATCCGCGTCAACAGGATAATTGTTGAGAAGTAAATTCCGCTCTTGTTCCGTTATCACAAATATGGCTTTTGCGGTAGGGAGAAATTCATTTTCCCAATCTGTTTGGATGCTGCTCCTGGGCGGAATGCCAGAGTTTATTTTGTCCATAGACAGAGATACGGCGCTGTGAACAAATGGGATCCCCATATTTGCGCTGAGATGTTTGGCCAAGTAGCCTGAGAACCAGTAGTGACTATGAATTAGAGATGGCTGTATTGCCTGACATAATTCCGTAACTTCACGAAGGACACGGGGAAAAATGGTTTTCAAATATTCCTGTTGGTTGATATATTCATCTTCGACCGGGATACGGAATATCTGAACATTTTCAGCCCACTTTGTTTCATAATCCTTTATGTAAATACTGGTATTGGTAATTGCCACACAGTTCCAGCTGGTACCGGCCAAAAAATCAAGCAGCTCTTTTATATCCACATTATAGCCACCCGTGTTGGGAACAGATACTGCCGGCAGTGCCGGGTCACCTAAGAAGCAAAGGACTAGCAGCGTCTTTCCTTTCATAAGGATACACCTCTTATCTCTCTCCAATAAATTTCTTGACGCTTACAAAATGCGTCAAGATATCCATCTGCTGTTTTTTGGCTGGAGAATTGGGCAAGCAATCTTGATTTCTGCTCTATCGAAACCGGGGCCTCGATACGTCTAAACCATATTTGATGTGGGAAACCTTCGGGCATTAAAAAATCCGGGCCATTCCGGTTTGGCCAGTCACGATCACGCCCGTAGTGGGTCAGAAAAGTAAAGCATACTGGGTGGATATTGACTTGATCTAAGGCCTCATATGCCAGTTTATTTAAGCAGCGGTGATCCCAGTGAAAGTCAAGGACGCTGGGCAAAAAGAGATATTGCGGATTGACTTGGCTTAGAACGCTTTTTAAATCATCTAGAAATGCGCGCCTCGTATAAGGCGCATGAGTTTGACTGCACTGATACCGGTACTCCGGATGAGTTTCAGGACCGTATGTACAGTCAGCTGTTTCAGAAACAAATAGTTCATCCAGGCCGGAACCCCACAGTTTGTGAAGAAAACTGGAGTTTTTTGTTCCACCTCTATCGCCATAGCCGAGGACTATCATATTTTCCGGTCCCAGGTTCAGCATGCGCATAGCGGATACGCTCTCCTGAAACCGTATTTCTGTGGCGGCGCGTCCTTCAAAATCTCCATTCGTTGCATATACCACAGTAATCTCTCGCGCCCTTGATAAAACAGCGGTGCAATTTAAAAACTCATCATCCGGATGTGGAGCTAAAATCATAACACTAGTTGGCCTCATGGTTTGAAAAAGTACTCCTCACAATTTAGTCCCGCCTGCTGTATAATCTCCGTTACATAACAAAATTTCGCTGCCGTTTCCGCATGGTGGCAATCACTGCCACAAGATAATTTAATAGATCGTCTTACGGCTTTTTGTACCATTCGCAGTCCGGGCCCTTGCCAAAGTTCGCTGATTTCAAGAGCCGTTTGATATTTCTCACACAATGATAGAAGTGCGTTTTCCCAGCCCTCCAAGAAGGAGTCGCTGGTCAGGACATCGTGAAAGGGGGTAGCGGTACAGTGCCCCAAAATCTCTATATGTCGGCGGCGCATATCCGTTTCATAAACCGCTAAAAGGCGCTCCAACACACGTTTGGCCGTATCTTTTGAAAAGGGATTGCGAAATGAGCCAATCGCATCCGCGCGGTACGCAAAATATGGCTCGAGAGAATAGACAGTTCCATCAGGAAACCGAATACTGTGAACGCTGAGAATACGATATTGGAAACGATCTTCCAGATTGTCCGGCAATATTCGGCTGTGTCCCAAATCTATTTCATAACCCCGGTATACGGGCAGACTTTCCAACTGCGAAAGGTATGCACAAATACCATGCTCAGTGCTCAAACCGTCGCGAAAAAGATGGTCTGATATTCCAAGACCCATATTCTTTTCGGAGTAGCGAGTCCAGAGGTCTTTTGCTGTGAGCTCGCCATCTGACGCTTGCGTATGTGTATGCAAGTCTAACATAAAGCCACCTCTCTATGTTCTGGCCACAGGATGTTCAATATTGAATTTCCGCCTTTTCCGCCTACTGAGGATAATTGCAGATTATCTGT
>CANAZG010000119.1 GCA_947365965.1 uncultured Clostridia bacterium | reverse complement strand
AGTCTTGACTGCGACTTCCCCGCACTCTTGACTGCGGTTTTTCCGCAGTCTTGGCTGCGACTTCTCCGCAGTCTTGACCGCTGAAAAGCCGCGGTCTGGGCGAAGGCTCCGGCGGTGGGGGCGGGATGGTACGGGTGGTAAAGCGTTTGACATAGATTTTCGTGGGACGGCCCTGTCCCTGCCGGACACGCTCAATCAGGCCAAAACCGTTTTTTCCGTTGTCCAGCTCCACCAGCATCCTGGTGGCCTTGTCGTGGCCGCAGTTCAGGTCCTCCTGTATCTCGTCCAGGGTATAGTAAATATAGACGCGCCCCTGTTCATCGTACCAGCCGTTCTTGGCTGACAGGCCCATGCGGTCCAGCAGCAGGCCGTACAGCAGCTTTGCGTCCGTGGACAGGCGCTTGAAGCGGTCCCCGGTGACAAGCTGGCGGGGGATGCGGTAGAAAGAAAACTGATTGCTCTCGTCACCGTAGTAGTAATCAAAGGATGTTTCTGCGGCCATGTTCCGGCGCTCCTTTCCAAGCAACAAAAAAGCGCCCCTTTCGGGACGCTTTACTATTGGGTTTTCACCCATATTGCCAATTTCAATAACATTTTCCGTTTTATATTGTACGGATGCAGGGAAACGTACCAGCTAACAGGGATTTTTAGAGGGACACCGTGGACAGCCGCTTTTAGACTGGTTCGATTGAATTTTTCTGGCCGCCATACGTCACCATCCGCTATTTCCTATTTTTTCTTGCTATTTTCGTCATTTTTTCTCTATGATTTTTGTATCATAGAACCGTATCGTGTGGTATGCCAAGGACATCAGCCGCAAGGTACGCAGTTCCAAGAAGCTGCGCGGCAACGCTGGCGACCCCATGTGCCCGCCGCCCTACGGCTACAAGAAAGACCCGGATAACCCCCGGAAATGGATCATCGACGATGAAGCCGCCGAGGTTGTCCGCAGGATTTACCGGCTTTGCGTAGAGGGGAAGGGGATTGAAACCACGGCCCGGATATTGCAGGAGGACGGTATTTTGACCCCCACGCAGTATTGGGAGAGCAAGGGCATCCGCAAGGGTGGCAAAAAGAGCCAGGACACCCCCTGCAAATGGTGTAAGACCACCATCACCAAAATCCTGACCCTCCGGGAGTACACGGGCACCCTAGTTAATTTCAAAACCTACTCCAAATCCTTCAAGAATAAGCGCCGCCTGGACAATCCCGAAGAAAATTGGGCTATCTTTGAAAACCACCATGAGGCCATTATCGACAAGACCACATGGGAACAGGTGCAGAAGCTCCGGGAGGGGACAAAGCGCCGGAAGCCCAAGAACACCGAGAAGAATATGTTCGCTGGTCTGCTGTACTGCGCCGACTGCGGCCATAAGCTGCATTACAACATCAACCATCCCAACAGCTCCATTGAGTATTTCAACTGCTCCAACTACCGGGGCAACCGGGGCACCTGCAACGAAACCCATTATATCCGGGCCGACTCACTGGAACAGGTGGTGTTACTGGAACTCAACCGCATGGTCAGCTATCTGAAAAACCATGCGGAGGAATTTGCCGAACTGCTGGCCCGGAAAACCACCAAGGACTATGAGCGTGAGAGCCAAAACAGGCGGCAGCGCCTTCAAGAGCTGATTGCCCGAAATAAGGAGGTTGACCGGCTGTTTGAGCGTATTTACGAGGACAATGTATCGGGTAAGCTGACGGATGAACGCTTTATGAAAATGTCCCAGCGGTATGATGAGGAACAGCAGCAGCTCAAAAAGGACATTGAGGAATTGCAGCGCCAGTGTGACAGGGAAAACGACCGTGCTTTCTGTAAGGAGCAGTTTTTGAAAGCGGTGCGGAAATTCATGGAGATGAAAACGCTGACGCCCACCATCCTCCATGAGCTTGTGGAGCGCATCGACGTGTACCAAACCCAGGGCAGGGGAAAGAACAGGACACAGCGCATCGTGATCCACTATAACTTCATCGGCGTCCTGGATTTGCCGGAGGTAGAGGAATACCCGGAGAACGTGGTGCTGGACAGCCGCCAGGGTGTGGCGATTGAGTATCTTGTCGGCAAGGCCGGGTAAAGAAAACGGAGCGGCTCGAAAGCCGCTCCACCGGGGCAGACCGCCCCATAGAAATAGCAAAGGAACAGCCTTTCGACTGTTCCTTTACATACGAGTGTTCAGTTGCGTTATGAACACTCGACATGGTCCGAGTAGCGGGATTTGAACCCACGGCCTCGTGGTCCCGAAGTCCCGTCGGGAAACCCAAGGGATGCTTTCGTCTCCATTTGGTGCTCTTTCTTACGGAGACGGAAGGACACATGTCGTGTTCCCTCCGTTTGTTTCCCCTGGATTTTTTCTGTCGTGGGTCAACATGTGGGTCAAGAGGCAAACGAAGGACGAACGTCGCCCAGGGGAAGACCAAGTCTTGAGGCTTTGTCCCGTTCATAGGTTACCCGAGTAACCTCCTCGATAAATTGACGTTCCCTTTGGCCGGCGCTGGCCCAGCGGACATCGTATTTCCGGCACAGCCAAAAAAAGATTTCATAGAAACGCTCTGCCTCTGGATCTTCACGGCAGTACCACTCTGCGTCAGAATGGGGCCGGTTTATGTTTGAAGTCATTTAAACCCCTCCTCATGAGTCAGATAAGATAGGTGAAGAATATTCGCTTCGCTGCTTCATCTGCAATCAAATATCTGGGAGCGGAGGATTCAAATGAAGGCAGCGGGACAGCTCCGAAATCTTTTTCATAGTGTCGCGCCAATTCTGTTGTTTTTGCCTCAAGAACTACGTCACCAGCCAGGCCATGGTCTATGGAGAGCTTGATGCCGTATGCGATCATCATTCGTCCGATACCCCTGTATTCAGGTGTTCCGCCATCAAGGGTCGGGTTGGAGGCAGGGTGGGCTTCCATGTAGGCGAGGTGAACAATTAGGGCATTTTCAAGGATTTCATATGCTCCCAGGGCAATCAATTTTTCGTTTACCTTTGCGGAATATTTTTCAAAGCGCTCATCCTGTAAATATTCGTTTGTCCAAGACGTTTGCCATACCGGAGAAGAGTTTGTGACATCCGCATCTTGACAGATCATTCGCTGAATAGACACAGGAATCGTCTGGTTTGCGTTATCATACACGAATGGTTTGAACAGCATTTTACTCCACCTCACAATTCAGTATACCACTTCATTTTCCTCTTTTGACCTCCCCCTGGATTTTTTCTGTCGTGGACCAGCTTGTGGGGCAGGCGTTCGCCTGCTACAAATTGAACTCACTCTCCGCATCATACTCCAGCCGTGTCACTTTGAATGGAATAATATTGTACCGTTTGAACACAGTGCGCAGATACGCAAAATACTCCTAGTCCTCACGGGTCGGCGGAGCGATCCAGCCCTGTTCACTGCCAACGGCTTTGGCTTTCAGTAATTCATCCCTGTTCATTTCAGGCATCGGTATCCCGCCTGTATTCCGCAATCAAACGTTCCTCCGTGTATTCCCAGATCACCAGTCGAAACGGATCATAAGCACCAATCTGACATGCTCCAAATTCTTGTTGGTAGTAATCCAATGACTCGGTGTTTTTTGCCCGGAAAACTAAAACTCCGTCAAAACCAGCCTCTATAGAAACTTGGGTCGCATAAGCGAACAACGCTTTAGGAATTCCAAAATACTGCCTGTGTCCGCCATGAATGTGAAAAAGATTTGCGTTGCCGTGGCGAACACTTTCAAAACAAATGATCTCTACGGCTAAATTCCTCTGATTTAACTCATAAAATATGCGCCCTAACAGCTCATTACTTTCTAAGTAACAGAGCGCAACCTCATTGAGAAGCCCCACCACGAAAAATGTCGTCTAATTTGTTCACCAATCCTCTGTAGCGGTTAAATCTTCTGCCGTTGCCGACCTTACAAAAACCAGCTTTCTCTCGCTGAATGCCGCGTCCAGAACAAATAAGTCGAGCATAGACACTTTCTTTTTATGGTTAGTCTACCACAGAGACTACAAAAAAACAAGCTGGCGGCTCAAATATTACGTCGCTATATTCAAAGAATAGAGAAAAGTAGCGGTATGGTTGCATTTGCAAAGATTTAACTCAGTTAGCACGTCTACAAGAATGCAAAATTACCTTCTGTTGTTACATCACAAGCCCGCCTCCGGTTTTCATCACCATTCTTGGTTATCCATGTGGAACGATCTTTCTATTTACTGTCATTATTCTCGCTTAATGTGCAAGGGGAGGGTGGAAGAATTAACACATGGTACATTCTGCGTGATTTCAGCTATTTGCTTATCGCCTGCTGAAAATTGTGCTTTTATTTGCGGCTTTCTGACGTTATCTTGACACTTTTTTCTAATTATGTTATATTATTGGAAGAAACATGACTAAGACAGCATAGCAAAACCTGATGGAACCATGATTGCATTACACGAGGCTTTTGAAGAAAAATTCATGCGAGGAGGTTCTTCCATGTCCGTACCACACGATCTGCGTATAGGTGGGACTTTATCAGATTCCACACCGTCAGCGATGAAGGTAGTTCTCATTTCTGAGAGCGGTACCATGGAAAACCTCTGGTTGCCCAGCGCCGTCGGCGGACGGAGGAGATTTCCTCAGAGAGATGATCTGCCTCCTATCTATATGGAGGCGGGAGGTAATAGCTGGTTTGCCCAATTGGGCGAGAATGCCATTTTCTTCACGGAGGCAAAAACGGCGGAAGACATACCAAATCGGCGAGTGCTGAGACACGAGGGGATCCTGCGGATTCTCTGGAAGCAAAAGAGGTTTGTGCTCTATTCCGAGATTGGAACACCAGAGGAGGGTGCATTTCGGCCCTATTATTTGGAGGAGAACGCTGTTTATACTATTGGCCGCAGCGAGGAAAACTACATTTGTTACCCCAACGAGACTGTTTCCCGGTCCCATGCCCAGTTGTATTGGAAAGGGGGGAACTGGTGGATCCGGGATCTGGGGAGCACCAACGGCACATATGTCAATGGATACCGGACGATGGAGCAGTGCCTAAGCAATGGTGATGTCGTTTATATCTTGGGGCTGTATATCCTGATGGGGCCGGGCTTTGTGGCGATGAACAACCAGAATGGACGGGTGGTATTCCATACGCCGAAGATTCGGGCCATTATGCCAAAGGATGGATGGTCGTATGCGCCGTGCCCGGAGAAGCTTCCGAATCGGACACTGTTTGACCGTCAGCCCCGGGGACAGAGACCTCCGGAGCCGGAGGAAATCACCTTTGACATGCCTCCCATCCCCATGACGGCCAGCAAGATCCCCCTTCTTTTACGCATGGGAAGCCCTTTGGTCATGGGCGGCCGAGCCCTAGTTACAGGGAATTTTGTCATGGCGCTGACCTCCCTGGTTTTCCCAGGTCTCACCCAGGGGCTTACAGAAAGGGATCGGAAAGAGTATGAGGAAAAGCGGCTGACGGTCTACCGGGCATACCTGGCAGAAAAGCGGCAGGAGATTGCAGATGAGAAGGCGGCGGAGGAAGCCCAGCTGAACGAGTGCTATCCGGTATTGGATACCGTTTTGCGTTTTGCTTTGGATCGAAGCCGGTTGTGGGAACGCCGGAGTATTGACGAGGATTTTCTGGATATTCGGATTGGCACGGGGGCCCGTCCGCTGCTGGCAGAGAAGAATTGTCCCAAAGAGTCCTTTGAAGTAGAGAGGGATGTCCTGAAGGAGGAGCTCTTTGCACTGGCCAAGGAGCCGGTAATCTTGAAAAATATCCCTATTTTACTTTCTTTGCGCCGCGATCACGTTGTGGGTGTCCAAGGATTTTCCCGGGAGACCTTCCCAGCATTGCGAAATCTGATTTTGCAGTTGGTCCTGACCCACAGCAGTGATGAAGTGAAGCTGGTGATTCTGACCGGAGAGGAGTATGCAGAGGATTTCCGGTTTACCCGAAGCCTGCCCCACACCTGGAGTGATGACCGGTCTGTCCGGTTCTTCGCCGGGGAGTCGGGAGACATCCCGGTGCTCAACCGTTACCTTGGTGGGGAGATCGAAGCCGCCTTGTCCCCGGATCAACAGCGTCCCGGGGTACGGCGGGGACCGGCCTACGTGATCGTGGCTGCCAGTAAACCTCTTTTTGATGCCTTGGGGTGTTTGAAAGAGGTTCTGGCCTGGGGGGAGTACTGCGGCGTGTCCATCATTGCCGCTTTCGATGGAGTCCCCAAGGAATGCACCCAACTCATTGATCTGCGGGGGGATCCGGCACTCTCTGCCCTCAGTGGCTCCGAGGAAACAGGGATTCGCCCCTTCCGTGTAGAGAACTGCAATCCGGATCTCACTCGTCATGCACTGGAGGACTTGGCCAAAACGCGCTCTGCGGCACAATCGCGGACCTACACACTGCCCAGCCTAATCACCTTTTTGGAACTCTACGAGGTGGGGCGTGTGGAGCACCTGGAACCCCTGCGGCGGTGGGAAGAGAATAACCCTGTGAAGTCCTTGGCGGTGCCCATTGGCGTGGGTATCGACGGGCGGATCTTTACACTTGATCTCCATGAGAAGCGGCAGGGACCTCATGGCTTGGTGGCGGGTATGACGGGTTCCGGCAAATCGGAGTTCATTATCACGTATATCTTATCCATGGCCGTGAACTTCAGCCCTGATGAAGTGGCTTTTGTGCTCATTGACTACAAGGGCGGCGGATTGGCAGATGCCTTTGAAAATGAGGAACGGGGAATCCACCTGCCCCATATTGTCGGTACAATCACGAATCTGGACGGCGACTCCATTGATCGGTCCCTGGCATCGATTAAGAGCGAGCTCACCCACCGGCAAACGGTTTTTAAGGAGGCCAAGTCCCTACTGGGGGAGAGCACCTTAGATATTTACGACTACCAGAAGCTCTATCGCGCCGGGCAGGTAGCAGAACCTCTGCCCCATCTCTTCATCATCTCCGACGAGTTTGCGGAGCTGAAACAACAGCAACCCATGTTCATGGATGAGCTCATCAGCGCCGCCCGAATAGGACGGAGCCTGGGTGTCCACCTGATCTTGGCTACCCAGAAGCCCGGCGGCGTGGTTTGCCCAGGTGAATGATGGGATTCGTCAGGCACTGGATAATTATGATTATGAAACAGTAGTTACGCTGATTG
>CANAZG010000118.1 GCA_947365965.1 uncultured Clostridia bacterium | reverse complement strand
CGGGCCCAGTCCAGGATCTCCGACAGATTCTCCCGCCGGGCCCCATCGAAGGAGCGGGAGATCCCCTCCAGCATGGCCTGGGCGTCTTTTTTCCTCCTCAGCGCTGCCCGGAGGGCGGCCATCATGGCCCGGTCCACCGCCCCCATATGGGCATAGTCCAGCCCGCCCTGGCAATAGAACCCACGGATCTGGGGCAGAGGGCCGAAGAGCTTATTCATGCTCTCCCCCAGGTCCGGGGTGTCCATGGGCGCGCACCCCACGGCCAGGGCCGCTATCCGCTTCTCTGTCAGGTCCGGCAGCTGCTTTGCCAGCCATTTCAGCCCCGCCATCTGGCCGGCGTAGAGCCCTCCTGCCAGGATGATCGTGTCATACTCCCCCAGGCGCACCGCGCCCCGCTCCTGAAAGGGGACTGCCCGGCCCCCCAGCTCCTCCGCCATCCACTGGGCGTAGCGCTGGGAGAAGCCGGTCTTGCTGCGGTAAATGATGATTGTCTTTTCCATAACTTCCTCCTTTTTATCCGCCCCGCAGGCCTTCTCACGCCCTCCAGGGCCGCCCCCGGCCCAGCCAGCCCTGCTCCCGCCACCACGCCGCGTCGGGTGTGTCCGGCCAGACATGCTTGTGGAACAGCCGCATGGCGTAAAACAGGCACCGGGTCTTCCATCCCGGCACGGCCGCTCCCCGCCGCAGGCGGACCGCCGTCCGCTCCGCCTGCCGGGCGATTCTCTTTTTCAGTCCGGGGGACAGCCGGTCCCAGCGTATCTCCATCAGGGCAAAGCCCATTTTCCAGGTGCGGGCCACGCCCCAGAAATCCAGGCTGTCCTTCATCTCCCGCAGAGCGGCCCGGTACACCGGCCCGCTGGCGGCGGCGATCACCAGCCCCCGCTTGTGAAACATCTCCCGGTTTGGCTTGTGGACCATCCACATGCCGCAGTAGTGGTCCAGGAAGGTCTTCATGGGCCCGCCTACGTGGAGGGCGTACACCGGGGAGGTGAGCAGAATCACGTCTGCGGCCAGCATGGCCTCCAGGATCCGCCCCGCGCCCGGGCTCTGACAGCAGCGATTTTCGCCCTCAAAGCACCGGAAGCAGGATATGCAGGCCTCCGGGCAGTCCCGGGGCAGGAAAAATTCCGTTACCTCCGCCTCCGGCAGGCGGCTGAGCACCTCCTGGGCGATGTGCCAGGTGCAGCCCCGCCGCTCCGTGCCGTAGACCGCGCAGATCTTCATGCGCTCTCCCTCCAAGCGTAATTTTTTTGGAACTGCTCCACATGGGCCCGGATCAAGGGCCGGGCCTCCTCAAAGCTGTCGCAGGTGTGGATAAACATGAACATGGGCCCGTGGAACTCCGCCGCCACCGCCAGGGGGTCCTCCCGCCGCAGCTCCCCCCGGTCCATGAGGGCGGAGAAGATGCTGGCCTGGATCTGGATGCACTTGTCCCGGTAGAGCTGCCGGTACAGGTCCCGGCACCGGGGCTCGGCGAACTGGCTGAGCAGCAGCAGGCGGCGGAACCGGCCGTTCCAGGGGTCATCGAAGAAGTACCGGAAGGTGCGCTCAATGATCTCCTGGAGGCGCTCCGCCGGTATGCCCTGGTATATTGACGTGTCGTCCCCCTGGTCAAAGGGCAGCCCCCTCCCCCGGAAATACTGCTCCGACTGCTGGACGCAGAGATCCACGATCCCGTCGAACACGGCCCGCTTGCTGGGAAAGTGGTTGTACAGGGAGCTCTCCCGGATGCCCACCGCCCGGGCGATATCCCGCACGGACACCCCGCCGTACCCCCGCTGGGAAAACAGCTCCAGGGCCGCGTCCAGAATTTTCTCCTTGGTGGTCATAGTCCTTTCCCCCCAAACTAACGATCGTTCGTTTTTAGTATAAACGATTTTTTCCTTATTGTCAAGTTTTTCTCTTGACATTTTCGTCCATGTGTTCTATATTGTTGTCAGAACACTTGTTTGCGGGAGGCTGGACCCATGGACGTGATGGACAAGCTGACAATTCTCACCGACGCCGCCAAGTATGACGCCGCCTGCACCTCCAGCGGCGCCCAGCGCCGCCACCGGGCCGGCGCCATCGGCAACACCTCCGCCTCTGTGGCCGGGTGCTGTCACACCTTCTCAGGGGACGGCCGGTGCGTGACGCTTTTGAAGGTGCTCATGACCAACTGCTGCGTCTACGACTGCAAGTACTGCGTCAACCGCTGCTCCAACGACACCCGGCGGGCCCTCTTCTCCCCGGAGGAGCTGGCGGAGCTGACCATTCAATTCTACCGGCGCAACTATATCGAGGGCCTCTTCCTCTCCTCCGGCGTGCTGGTGAGCCCGGACTACACCACCGAGCGGATGATCCGCTGTCTGGACCTGCTGCGCAGCCGCCACCGCTTCAACGGCTACATCCACGCCAAGGCCATCCCCGGCACATCCCCGGAGCTGGTGACCCGGCTGGGGCTGCTGGCGGACCGGCTGAGCGTGAACATTGAGCTGCCCTCGGAGCGGGGGCTCAACGCCCTGGCCCCCAACAAGAGCCGCCAGTCCATCTTCCGCCCCATGGGCCTCATCACCAACACCCTGCGGCAGAACAAGGAGGAGCTGGTAAAGTACCGCCATGCACCCCACTTCGCCCCGGCCGGCCAGAGCACCCAGATGATTATCGGCGCCACGCCGGACTCGGACCGCCACATCCTCTCCCTCACCCAGGCCCTCTACGACAAATACCGCCTCAAGCGGGTCTTCTACTCCGCCTATGTGCCGGTGGTGGAGAACACCCTCCTCCCCTCCCTGGATACCAAGCCGCCCCTGCTGCGGGAGCACCGGCTGTATCAGGCGGACTGGCTGCTGCGGTTCTACGGGTTCCGGGCCGAGGAGCTGCTGGACGAGGAGGACCCCAACTTCAACCCCCTGGTGGACCCCAAGTGCAGCTGGGCCCTCAAGCACCCGGCCTTCTTTCCCGTGGAGGTCAACGACGCCGGCCGGGAGGAGCTGCTGCGGGTGCCGGGGGTGGGCACGGTGTCCGCCGGCCGCATCCTGTCGGCCCGCAGGGCCCGGCGGCTGGACCACGAGGACCTGCGCAAGCTGGGCGTTGTCATGAAGCGGGCCCAGTACTTCATCACCTGCAAGGGAAAGGTGGCGGAGGGCGTGAAGCTCCACGCCGACAGCATCCTCCGCAACCTGATCGCTGCGGAGCGGGCGGCCCTGCCGGGGACGGAGACGGAGCAGCTGAGCCTGTTTGACCGGGCGGTATAAGATATCGAATGTGGGGAAGTGCAGCGCTATGACAGATCTTGAGAACACAATTTTGGCCCTCTGGCAGGCAATCGCGGAACAGGACGAGGAGCGGCTCAGCCGTTTTTTCACCGTGGACGCGGAGATTCTCTGGCCCAATACCGGCGAGCGGTTTGACCTGACCGGCTACCTCCGGGCCAACTGCGACTATCCCGGCCAGTGGAGCGGCGCGGTGGAACGGGTCACGCCGGACGGCAGCTATTCCGTGGCAAGGGTCTGGTCCCCGGAGGGTGTGACTGCCCGGGCGGTCACCTTCTATCAGTGGCGGAATGGGCGGATCGTTCAGATGGTGGAGTACTGGGGGGACGTCGCCCCGCCGCCGGAGTGGCGGAGGTCATGACAGCGGGGACCGGCCCTGGAGATATGGGCGGAGCCGGTTCGGCCGGAGCTTTTATAAAGCGCTGTATTCATAGCCGGGAGACGGCGGATTAACACGTAAACGAAAGCGGGAAATACATGATGATGAAGAAAATGCCAACCCATTGTGGAGACGACACCTGCTCTGCCTGCGTTGTGGCGGGGGACTATATCTTTCTAGCCCATCATGGAGGCGGCCAGGATGTGGAGGACATTGTCCACCAGACAAGGGCAGCGCTGGAGAGCATGGCCCGCACTCTGTCGGCGGTGGGCGCCACGCTGGACGATGTGGTGCAGCTGAACTACTATGTAAAGCGGGCCAGCGATTTCCGCAGGGGCGCTGACGTGTTCCGGGAGTATTTCCGCAGCGGCGCTCCGGCCCGCACGACAGTTGTGACAGAGTTTGTGGGCCCCGCCTGTCTGTGCCAGATAGACGGGATCGCCTATAAGCCGGGAGACGGGGAGGAATAGCTATGGGCGCGGAAGGAGGCGGTTCATGATGGATACGCGGGAGGAAATCATCCGTCTGTGGTTTGACATGTGGCTGCGGCAGGAGGACTTTGGCATCCGGGATATCTTTGCCCCGGATGCTGTCTACACCGAGAGCTGGGGGCCCGTCTACCGGGGCGTGGACGCGGTCCGGCACTGGTTCCATGAGTGGAACAGCCGGGGCCGGGTGCTGGCCTGGGACGTAGGCCGGCTGTTCCACAGCGGGGACCAGTCCGCCGTCACCTGGACCTTCCGGTACCGGATGGGGGAGCAGCCAGCCGCGGGCTTTGACGGCGTGTCCGTCATCCGCTGGACGGAGAACGGAAAAATCGCCCAGCTGACGGAGTACTGCTGCGAGCCGGACCAGTACGATCCCTACGAGCAGGGGCCGGAGCCCGCCTTCAAGGACGGGGGCCGCAAGCTGTACCGGGCATTTGCGGGGAAAGAGCCCTGACTATGGAGACAGTCTATCTCTACGACGGCAGCTTTGACGGCTTCCTGTCCTGCGTATTTGACAGCTACGTCTACCACGAGGAGCCCCTCCACTTCTGGGACCAGGACAGCCGGGAGCCCACCCTCTTCTCCACCCGGGACATCCCCACCGACCCGGCCCACGCCGAGCGGGTCCGCATCGGACTGGGCCGGATCTCCCCGGAGGCGCTGTGG
This sequence comes from uncultured Clostridia bacterium, assembly GCA_947365965.1. Classification (GTDB taxonomy): domain Bacteria; phylum Bacillota; class Clostridia; order Oscillospirales; family Oscillospiraceae; genus Pelethomonas. Next base: position 2,510 of record CANAZG010000118.1, on the reverse strand, counting down.
CTGGTGATCCGGGGCTTTCTCACCTGCGCGCCGGACCGGGAGGTCATCCTCTTCCGGTTCATCCGCCGGCTGATGGTCCGGGGCCGCCCCCTGCTCCGGCAGCTCACCGACGACACGGTGTTCCCCCTGCGCAAGGCGGTGCGCCACCTGGAGGGGGAGGTCCATCTGCTCAAGGGCTTTGTCCGCTTCTCCGACTTCGAGGGCCTGCTGGCCGGGGAGATCCGGCCCAAAAACCGGGTGCTGCCCCTGCTGCGCCCCCACTTCTGCGACCGGATGTACAACGAGACCTTCCTCCTCTATGACCGCGCCCACCGCGAGGCCCTGGTCTACCGGCCCGGCCAGTGGGCGATCCTGCCCATGGAGTCCTTCCGCATGGCCGCCCCCTCCCAGGAGGAGGCCCAGTACCGCCGCCTCTGGAAACGGTTTTACGACACCGTCGAGATCCGGGAACGGCACAACCCCAAGCTCCGGCGCACCCACATGCCCCAGCGGTACTGGGAGACCATGACCGAGTTCCAGGGGGAGGACTACTTCCGCCCAGCCCAGCCGGAGGTCCCGGGGTCCGCCCCCCTGCCCGGCGGAAGCGCGGGAGAGGAGGCGTAAGCGCCTCTGTTCACAGCCGATGAGCGCTGTTTGGCGGGAAAAATCCGCACCCGGCCAGCACGCCCCGGTTATGAATACAGGATCTAAATTTTCGGATATTTTTTTGGAAATATCATTGACATTTCGACACAAACCCGCTATAGTTAGCTTGCCTGTTTTTCCGGGGGAAAAGTACTCAGGGAAAACAGGCGATTTTCTATATTCCTGTCCATTCGGGAAATATCAAACAAGGAAAAGAACGGGGGAGGATAATGTCCAAAGAGTTGATTCGCCTTGCGGATTGCTGCATGGCGTTTGACGGCGAGCTGGTTCTCGATCACATCAATCTATATTTCAATGACAGTGAGTTCCTCACACTGCTCGGACCCAGTGGCTGCGGCAAGACCACCACCTTGCGCATCATTGGAGGCTTTTTGACGCCCACTTCGGGAGAAGTGCTGTTCGACGGTGCGAGGATCAATGATATTCCGCCCAATCTGCGGCAGGTCAACACCGTCTTCCAGCGCTACGCCCTGTTTCCCCATCTGAACGTCTTTGAGAACGTGGCCTTCGGCCTGCGCATCCCCAAGGCCTCCGGGACCGGGCGGAAGAAGGTCCGCGTGCCGGAGGAGGAGATCCGCTCCCGGGTGCTGGAGATGCTGGAGGTGGTGAGCCTGAAGGGCTTCGAGCGCCGGCGGATCACCGAGCTCTCCGGCGGACAGCAGCAGCGGGTGGCCATCGCCCGGGCCCTGGTGAACCGGCCCAAGGTGCTGCTGCTGGACGAGCCCCTGGGGGCCCTGGACCTGCGGCTGCGCAAGGACATGCAGAGCGAGCTCAAGCGCATTCAGCAGCAGCTGGGCATCACCTTCATCTACGTCACCCACGATCAGGAGGAGGCGCTGGCCATGAGCGACACCATCGTGGTCATGGACCAGGGCCGCATCCAGCAGATCGGCACGCCGGAGGACATCTACAACGAGCCGAAAAACGCCTTTGTGGCGGACTTCATCGGCGAGAGCAACATCCTGGACGGCGTCATGCACGAGGACTACGTGGTGGAGTTCTTCAACCGGAAGTTCAAGTGCCTGGACAAGGGCTTCTCGCCCATGGAGAGCGTGGACGTGGTTATCCGGCCCGAGGACATCGACATTGTGCCCCAGGAGAAGGGCCAGCTGCGGGGCACGGTGACCAGCGTCACCTTCAAGGGCGTCCACTACGACACCATCGTGGATTTCAAGGGCTTCAAGTGGCTTATCCAGACCACGGATTACCACCCGGAGGGGGAGACCATCGGCATTGTCCTCAACCCCGACGACATCCACATCATGCGCAAGAGCCAGTACTCCGGCATGTTCGGCGACTACTCCTCCTACTCCGAGGAGTACGAGGAGATCGGCGGCTTTGAGGGGGCGGAGGAGCCGGAGGCGGGCCATGAGGAATAAGCGGGCGCTGTTCGCCGTACCCTACGTGGGCTGGATGGCTCTTTTTGTGGCGGCACCCATTGTGATGGTGGTGATCTACGCTTTCTCCGCCGCCTCCGGCGGCTTCACCCTGGACAACTTCGCCCGCATGGGCACCTACGCGGTGGTGTTCGCCCGCTCCTTCAAGCTGGCTCTCATCGCCACGGCGGTGTGCCTGCTGGTGGGCTACCCGGTGGCCTACATGATCTCCCGGGAGGGGCCCCGATTCCAGCGGATCGCCATGATGCTGGTGATGCTGCCCATGTGGATGAACTTCCTGCTGCGGACCTACTCCTGGATGTCCATCCTGGAGAACACCGGACTCCTGAACCGCTTCTTTTCCGCCATCGGCCTCATTGACCTTGTGAACCGCCTGTGCGGCACGGATCTTGCCTACTTCCCCATGATTAACACCCAGGGGGCGGTGGTGCTGGGCATGGTGTACAACTACCTGCCCTTCATGATCCT
>CANAZG010000117.1 GCA_947365965.1 uncultured Clostridia bacterium | reverse complement strand
GCACCTCTTTTTATTGTTGCACTTGCATTGTATATTCAGGGAAAGAAAAAAGAATCAAAAAAGAACTTTAGAGGATATGAAACAGGCTGCCGGCAGCCGATCGGTCCAGCGCCGCGAATGCGCCTGGGACCAACTGCCGGCAGCCCTGTTTTTATCCTCTAAAGTTTTTCTTCTGAACCTGTTCTTTGTTTACAGAGGAGAGTATGGCGGCAAAACTCACTTCCGCTCCAGCGACACGCCGCTGAGGATGCTCTCCCGGCCCGGGTGGAAGGTGATGGACACCTGATCGCCGGGACTGACGATCACCGCCAGGGGCTGGTCCGCAGCGCACACGCTGTAGAACACGTCGCTGCCGATGAGACGGATGAAATAATAGCTGTTGCCGTCCATCACCGCAGAGCGAATCTCGGCGATGCCTCCCTCCACGGTCTCCGTGCCGGTGAGGCCCACGCCGCCGTCCACGATGCCGTTCTGGCTGAGCATGGACAGATAGTTCTGCTCGCACTCAGCCACCGTGTCCCCGGTGGCCACCACCTGATACTGCCGGACATTGACCATGGCGTACTTCTTCACCAGCTGGGCGTTGTCCTTCATGGCCATGAAGTAGGTGGGCTGACCCCCCACGTTCAGCAGCAGGGGGAAGGTCGCTCTGTACTTCAGATGCTGTAACATGCCCTCGGCGCTGTCCATGGCGGAGTGCTCCGTGGCCCCGGCGCAGGAGTAGAAATGGCTCTCCTTGGTGCGCTGGTTGGTGAGGATGAAGCCGATGTTGGACTGGTCCCCGCCAATGGAGGTCACGCCGGTGTAGACCCACACGTCGTCGCCCATGGCGATGTAGTTGTAGTCATCCGTGGTGACCGTCACGTCCCGCTGGCCGAACAGGGAATTGAGAAAGCCGTTGTGGTACATGCCGTAGTAGTCGTACTGCTGGACAATGAGCCCGGCGGGGTAGAGATTGTCCACCCAGTCGGGGACCTGCTCGTAGTACTGGCACTCGCCTGTGACGGCGTTGACCAGCACCGCGCCCTTCACGTCCGTACCGCCGAACAGGCCGATGGTCCGCACCAGCCGGGGGCAGATCCAGTAGGGGACCCCCTCTTCATCAATCTCCATTACCGGCTGGGCAAAGAGATAGGTAGGGAAGTTGAAGCGGAGGTGGCGGTAGAGGTTGCGGCCGAAGTGCTCCACATTGGTGTACTTGATCCCCTCCTCCAGCCGCACCAGCTCCACGTTCTGGGTGACCATATCGATGAGCAGATAGGCGGGCAGGCCGTCAGAGCGGTTGGTGAACCACTTGATGAGGTCCATATACGTCAGCGTGGCGATGCGCACCGGGCGGCCCCGGTAGTTGATCTGGGTGTAGTCGTTGACCACGTCGAACTGGCTGACCATGTCGCTGAGCTCGCCCAGCTTCCGGTCCCCCAGCCGCTCGGCGGACTGCCGGTCCAGCATGGGGATCTGATCGTAGGAGATCTCGTCCACCTCATCGGCAAAGTCGCCCACCTGGATGGGCAGCAGCTCCGCGTAATCCTTGGCCCGGAAGATGACCGAGCCCACCACGCTTCCGCCGATGCACAGCAGCAGGGACAACACGGCCACCGCCACCGGAACCAGACACTGTTTCTTCAGGAACTGGAAGTACCCCTTCACCCCCTGGCCCTGAAAGCCGCTGGTGAGCACGGCGCAGCCGCAGTAGATGACGCACAGCAGCAGAACAAAGGTGTGAAACTCCGGGGCCTGGAGGTTGATGGGCGGCAGGTTGACGTAGAAGTATACGAGTCCCACCGCCAAGGTCACGGCCAGATTGATGAGCACCCGGGTCACAGGGCTCTTTACCGCCTTGCGGGGCTTTTTCGGCTTGGGCGGGCTGTTCTGGGAGGGCGCGCCGCTGGAAAATCCCTCCCACTGGAAGCCCTTGGCGTCTTGACCGGAAAATGGCATGATGTCTCTCCTTTCTCATGCGGGTCCAAATAATTACCTGGGGCGGAAAATGCTATTATACCATTTTACTCCTTTTCCCGCTCAATAGCAAGTTCATTTTCCCGCAGGCCCACCTTCACGCCGTCCCCCCGGCGGAGGCGGCCGGCGAGAAGTTCCTCCGCCACCCGCTCCTCCACCAGCCGCTGGATCCGCCGCCGCAGGGGCCGGGCCCCGCTGGCGGGGTCAAACCCCTCCCGGGCCAGATGGGCCGCCACGCCCTCCTCCACCCCCAGGGTCAGGCCCAGGGCCTCCATCCGCCGGCCGGTTTCCGCCAGGAGGCGGGCGGCGATCTCCTCCAGCTCCGCCTCCCCCAGCTGGCGGAAGACCACGGTCTCGTCAATGCGGTTCAAAAACTCCGGACGGAAGGTCCGCTTCAGCTCGTCGGTGACCTGATCGCGGATCCGCTGCTGGCGGACCAGCTGGCCGTCCTCCCCGGCAAAGCCCAGGCGGCCCCGGCTGGTGATCTGCCGTGCCCCCACGTTGCTGGTCATCACCACCACCGTGTTGCGGAAATCCGCCCGCCGTCCCTGGCTGTCCGTGAGCCGGCCGTCCTCCAGGATTTGCAGCAGCAGGTTCCACACCTCCGGGTGGGCCTTCTCGATCTCGTCAAAGAGCACCACTGCGTAGGGCCGGCGGCGGACCTTCTCCGTCAGCTGTCCCCCCTCCTCGTGGCCCACGTAGCCCGGGGGCGAGCCCACCAGGCGGCTGGCCGCGTGGCTCTCGGCGTACTCGGACATGTCCACCCGGATCATGGCCTCCTCCTGGCCGAAGAGGGCTGCGGACAGGGCCCGGCACAGCTCCGTCTTGCCCACGCCGCTGGGGCCCAGCAGGAGGAAGCTACCGATGGGCCGGTTGGGCTCCCCCAGCCCCACCCTGCCCCGGCGGATGGCCCGGGCCATGGCGGAGATGGCCTGATCCTGGCCAACCACCCGCCTTTGCAGCTCCTCCTCCAGGCGCAGCAGCCGCTCCCCCTCGTCCTGGGTGATCTGCCGCACCGGCACGCCGGTCCACTCCGAGGCCACGGCGGCCACGTCCTCCCCGGTGACGGAGATAAGATCGTCCGTGCGGCCGTTGACCCATCGGGCCCGCTCCTCCCGGAGCTGGCGGGCGAAGTCCTCCTCCACGTCCCGCAGCCGGGCGGCCGCCTCAAAGTCCTCCCCGGCGATGGCCTCCGCCTTCTCCCGGCCCACCGCCTCCAGCCGCTCCTCCAGCCGCTTGAGGTCCGGAGTCCGTGTCTCGCACTCCATGCGCACCCGGGAGCAGGCCTCGTCCATCAGGTCAATGGCCTTGTCCGGCAGAAAACGGTCCGGCAGGTACCGGCGGCTGAGCTCCACGCAGGCGCGGACCGCCTCGTCGCTGATAGCCAGACCGTGGTGGGCCTCGTACTTGTCCCGCAGGCCCAGGAGGATCTCCACGGCCTCGCCGGGCGAGGGCTCCTCCACGGTCACGGGCTGGAACCGCCGCTCCAGGGCCGCATCCTTCTCAATATACTTGCGGTACTCGTCCCGGGTGGTGGCGCCGATGACCCGGATCTCCGCCCGGCTCAGGGCGGGCTTGAGGATGTTGGCCGCGTCCACCGCCCCCTCGGCGCTGCCGGCACCCACGATGGTGTGGAGCTCGTCGATAAAGAGGATCACGCTGCCCATGCGCCGGATCTCCGCCAGGGCGTTCTTCACCCGCTCCTCGAACTCGCCCCGGTACTTGGTCCCCGCCAGCATGGCCGCCAGATCAATGGAGAGGATGGTCTTGCCGGAGAGCTCCTCCGGCACGTCCCCGCTGACGATCCGGGCCGCCAGCGCCTCGGCCACGGCGGTCTTGCCCACGCCGGGCTCCCCGATGAGCACAGGGTTGTTCTTGGTGCGGCGGGAGAGGATGCGGATGGTCCGGGCGATCTCCCGGTCCCGGCCCACCACCGGGTCCAGCCGCCCCTCCCGGGCCAGGGCGTTGAGGCTGCGGGTGAACTGGTCCAGAAGCTTCGACCGGGCGGGCTCCTCCCGGCGGGGCTGGGCGATGCGGGTGGGGGCCTCCCGGGCGAAGCGCAGGCCCTGGCCCCCGGACAGAGACAGGCTCTGGCCTCCGGGCAGGGACCCGGAGAGGGGGGACGCGCCGGAGGCGTTCAGCCGCTGGAGGAGGGCGGCCTGGAGCTTTCTGGGGTCCGTACCCATGGCGGAGAGCACCCGCATGGCCATGGTGCCGCTCTCCCGGAGGATGCCCAGCAACAGGTGCTCCGTGCCCACGTAGCCGCCGCCGAAGCGGTTGGACTCCCCCACCGCGTTCTCAATGACCCGCTTGGCCCGGGGGGTGAGGCCCTGGGGCGGGGCAAGGCCCGGCAGGCCGGTGCCCACGATGCCGGCGATGGTCTCCCGGGTTTTCTCCGCAGTGACGCTCTGGCCGGCCAGACAACGGTGGGCCGCGCCGCCCTCCTCCCGCATAAGGCCCAGCAACAGGTGCTCGCTGCCCACGTAGCTGTGGCCCAGCTCCTCCGCGGCCTCCTGGGCCAGCCGCAGGGCGCTCTGGGCCCTGGGGGTGAATCGATTTTCGTACATGCTCCCACCATCCTCGGTTGATTTTCCTATAGCAGTATTCCCGTGGAGGGAGGTTTTACACATTTCTTCCCTGGCGGGGATATTTTACCCTTGCATTTTTGAAACTTCATGGTACAATGTAAATACCATTCTATAGGGAGGTTAGACATTATGGCACACAAGATCACTGACGCCTGCGTCAGCTGCGGCAGCTGTGCTGAGAACTGCCCCGTCGAGGCCATTTCTCAGGGCGACACCCAGTACGTCATCGATGCCGACGCCTGCGTGGACTGCGGCGCCTGCGCGGCCAACTGCCCCACCGAAGCGATTGTCGCTGAGTAACCGGGTACATAGAGAGGCCCTCTCTCCGTTGGGAGCGGGGGCCTTTCTGTTCCCAGGGAGGGGAGAAAATGAATTTTTTATAAAAACTCTTTTTCCCCGTTGTGTTTTTTCCATATTTGTGCTATTCTATCAATATCAAGGTTTCTAACTACAGATAAGGAGTGATTTCATATGGTCAGACTAATCATGAGCGGTTCCGGCGAGGGCAAGACGAAGCAGCTGATTGAGCTGATGGAGAACACGGCGGAGTCCAATGTGGGCTGCATGGTCTGCATCGAGCCGAAGCGGAACATGAGCTTCAACCTGCGCCACCAGACCCGCATGATCGACGCCTCCGAGTTCGCCATCGGCAGCTTTGAGGCTCTGCGGGGCTTCCTGAGCGGCCTCTACGCCGGCAACTACGACATCTCCCACATCTTCATTGACAATCTCTGCAAGATCGCCCACAACAACAACGAGCAGGATGTCGACGCGTTCCTCAGCTGGCTGGATTCCTTCGCCACCCCCCTGGATCTGAAGGTCACGGTCACGGTCAGCGCCAACCCGGACACCGCCACCGACACCATGCGGAAATATATGTAACGGGCTCCCGATCCGGTCCCGGACAACAGCATATCTGTGCCTAAAAGGCGGCGTCCCGTTGGGACGCCGCCTTTTAGGCTGTCAAAAAACCTCGCCAACAGCGAGGTTTTTTGACATGATAAAATTAAGAGAAAAATAAATAAGGAAACAGAAAAAGGAGAGTGACATGGAACTTTTCACTGGCAGTATGCACAGCAGCTGCGCCCTGTTTCTGGGCGGTGTGGACAGCGGAAGTCTGTGTAGTAGCGGTTTTGACTGCGCTGTTGGTAATGTGCCGGCCAGCCATACCGATTAAACCGCCTTTGAAGAATCCGGCGGGCCCGGCGGAACTGGAGCCGCCCCCAGCTGCGGAGGTCCCAGTGCCGTGCCGTCCTCCGCCAAGGATTCGGCCCGCACCCCCGGTTGCCATTGTGACCGCCCGGAAGGTTACCATAGCGTCGCCCAGCAGGGAGCCACCAGTATGACCCACGTTGATGCCCAGGCTTGCCATAAAGCTGTCAATCTTCTGTGACACCTTCAAAAAAGCCACCGCACAGAGAAACCAGATCAGGACGTTCCTGGTGACGGCCTCCTTGCTGGAGGCCGCGACCGCAGCCTCCACCTCGCTTTCGTCAAGGGCAAAAGCCAGTACACACAGGACCGAAAGTATCAGTGCCGCCAACAGTATAAATTTCAAGAGTTTCTTGGATCTTCTCATAAAGCCCCCTCAGAGTGATAGCGGGTTGGCGATGAATGCCCCCACCATGCTGGTGAACAGGCGCAGACACCATGCGTTCATCAGGAGCAGGAATTACGGTATAGCCCTTGTTGCGTTCTACTCGGAATACTGCCATTGTCAATCGCTCCTTTGCTGTTGGTCTGTGACGCATTAGAACGCGGTTTTTAAAGGTGGGAATATAAATCCCTTGTCCTCCTGTTTCCGCGCTCTGGAAGCCCTGTAAATCAAGCCTCTTTTCGCCCCTAATGCGTCACAAGGGGCATAAAAAGCGGCGTTCCTGTTCTCCCCTGCGGGGGAGTGAGAAACACCGCTTAAGGGGGATTTTAATATGATGAATTATGCCGACGTGCCTATCTGGGAAAAATACACCCTTACCATAGAAGAAGCTGCAAAGTATTTCCGCATCGGAGAAAATAAGCTGCGGAAGCTGGCAGAAGAAAATCCTGCGGCTGGCTGGGTGATTATGAACGGCAACCGTATCCAGATCAAGCGGAAACAGTTTGAAAAAATAATTGATACGCTGGACGCAATTTAGCGAAAAAATGTAGTGAAACTGGGCCTTGAATGTGGTACAATATTTGTAGCATATCAAGACTCTTTCCTTTTTCGGAAAGGAGCAAAAACCATGTCACAGAAAAGACGCGATAACAGGAACCAGATTTTGCGTTCAGGAGAGAGCCAGAGAAAAGACGGAAGATATGCCTACAAATACACGGACGGCTTTGGAAAACCTCAATTTGTCTACGCTTGGAAGTTAGTACCCACAGACAAGACCCCTGCCGGGAAACGCGACGATTTATCCCTGCGGGAAAAGGAAAAGCAGATACAGAAAGACCTTGACGACGGCATAGACCCTATCGGCAAGAAAATGACTGTCTGCCAGCTCTACGCGAAGCAGACCCGCCACAGGGCAAATGTGCGGCAAGGCACACAGCAGGGGCGAAAACAGCTTATGCGGATTTTGGAGGAAGATAACCTTGGAGCCTGCCCGATTGAAAATGTAAAGCTCTCCGACGCGAAAGAATGGGCTTTACGCATGAGGGACAAGGGATATTCATTCAAGACTATCAACAACCACAAGCGGTCACTGAAAGCCGCGTTTTACACGGCGATACAGGACGATTGTATCCGCAAAAATCCTTTTGACTTCCAGCTTAACACCGTGATTGAGGACAACACAGAGCCAAAAGCTCCGCTTACGCCAGCGCAGGAAGCAAGCCTCTTATCCTTTATGGAGAGCGATAGCGTCTATCAGAAATACCTTGACGAGATCGTGATACTGTTAGGGACAGGGCTTAGGATTTCCGAGCTTTGCGGGCTGACGGAAACCGACCTTGA
>CANAZG010000116.1 GCA_947365965.1 uncultured Clostridia bacterium | reverse complement strand
CGGCACCCGCTCCATCCCCGGGGGATAGAGGGAGCCATCAAAGCCGTCAGGCGTCTCATCCGGCCTCTCTGCGGGATGATAGGGACGCAGATAGAGCAGATGCACCTCTGGGTGGCGTTTCTTTGCCTCCTTGACCGCTCTCGCAGCCATCCCGTCAAACCGGCCATAGCGTCCCACAACAAATGTGCTTACGCCGTTGTCCACAATATGCTGTTCCACCGCATGGGCCAAACCGGGAAATACGCTCTCCGGCGCATCTCGATGTCCAATGAAAAAACATGTCTTTTCCATCACATACTCTCCCCTCTATCTTCTCCACATTGCTGTTCCCGTCAGCCGTCATATCTCTTGATTGCCTTATTATATCATTGTATTGCCATAAATGGCAATTTGATTCCCTAAATATTTCTTTCATTTTGTGTTACCCTTTTAGAGAAGAGAGGGGGGACGCTATGAAGACGAGGTACAAGGAGCGGTATATCCGCTTTGGGCTGAAAGTACAGTATTACCGCAAGCTTCGCGGGCTGACGCAGGAGACGTTCGCGGACAAGCTGGGGAAGTCGTGGTCCTATGTCGCGAAAATTGAAAGTCCCTCCCGCGCTTTTGGCGTTTCCATGGAGACGCTGTTTACCATCGCGGAGGTGCTGGATATCCCGGCTTCCAAATTATTTGAAGATTAAAATGCGTTCTGTTTGAGAACGCATTTTTCTTTTTCACTCTTGCACAAAACATTTCCGGAAAAACCCCGTAAAACAGCCCAAAAAAATATAGAAAATTCCAAACAACTGTGCTATGATATAGGGTAATATCTTCTAAGGAGGCAGCGCTGTGACCCTGTTAAATTCATTGATTTTAGGCATTATCCAAGGTGTGGCGGAATTTCTGCCCATCTCCAGCTCCGGCCATCTGTCCATTGCCCAGAACCTGCTGGGCCTGGGGGTGGAGGGCACGGACGACGTGTTCTTTGACGTTCTCCTCCACCTGGGCACCCTGGGAGCCGTGTTCGTGGCCTACTGGCAGGACATCAAGGAGATGATCCTGGAGTTCTTCCGCGCCATCGGCGATCTGGCCGGCCGCAGGACCATGGAGAAGGTCCCCCCCGCCCGGCGGCTCATCCTGCTGATCGTGGCGGGCACCCTGCCCCTGTTCCTCATCCTGCCCATCAAGGACGCGGTGGAGGGCCTGTACGCCAACACCTTCTTTGTGGGCGGCGCCCTGCTGGTGACGGGCCTTCTCCTCTACTTCTGCGACAGGCTCCGCAAGGGCCGGAAGAACGAGCGGTCCGCCTCCATAGTCGACGCGCTCATCGTCGGCCTGGGGCAGGCTGTGGCCACCTGCCCGGGCATCTCCCGGTCCGGCATGACCATCTCCATGGGATGCTTCCGGGGGTTTGAGCGGCGCTTTGCCGTGCGCTTCGCCTTCCTGCTGTCCATCCCCGCCGTGCTGGGGGCCAACATCCTCCAGCTCAAGGACGTGGCGGAGACGGGCGTGGATCTGGCCCTGCTCCCGGCCTATCTGGTGGGCGTGGCCGCTGCGGCCCTGTCCGGCTATCTCTCCATCCGTCTGGTGCGCATGGTGGCGGACAAGGGCAAATTCGGCGCTTTCGCCTACTACTGCTGGATCGCCGGGGTGGTCACGGTGGTTCTGAGCCTGCTCAAGGCCCTCAACCTCCTGCCCTGGCTGGCGGCGTGACCCGGCATACATCATCCTGTAAAGAACAAGAGGGAGAACCATGGCAACGACACAAAAGCGAACCTCATCCGGCTCCAGAAGCGGCGCTTCCCGCTCCTCCGGCAGCCGGTCCAAAAGCGGAGGCGGCTCCCGCGCCGCCGCCAAGGGCCGGGCCCCCTCCAGAGGCGGGAAGCGCCCGGTCCGGCGGGAGGTGTGGGGCATTGTACTGCTCCTGGCGGGCCTGTGCGTGCTGGTGAGCTACTTCACCGGCGACGGCTGGCTCATCAACCTGATCCCCCGGGCCCTGAAGGGCCTCACCGGCGTGGGCTACTACCTGACCCTGCCGGCCCTGTGGGCGGCGGCCTGGGTGCTGCTGACCCACCGGGGGCGGCCCGTGGCCCTGCGCACCGCCTGCGCCCTGCTGACGCCCTACCTGTTCGGCGGCGTGTGCCACCTGCTCTTCTGCAAGCTGGACCTCAGCGATCCTGCGGGCCTGTTCCCCACCCTGTGGGAGAGCGGCTTTGCCCTGGAATCCGGCGGGGCCCTCTCTGGGGCCACGGCCCACGGCTTTGTAGCCGTGCTGGGCAAGCCCGCGTCGGTGATTATCTTCATCGTCCTGCTCCTGGTGCTGGTGATGGTGGTGTTCCAGGTGACCCCCTCCCTGCTGCTCCAGATGTGGCGGGAGCGGGAGCGGCCGGACTACAGCGAGGAGGACTATGAGGACGAGGAGGAGTACTTTGAGCCCGCCCCCAAAAAGCAGCCCCCCAAGCCGAAAAAGCAGCCCGCGCGGACCCGGGCGGTCATCGACATCCCCCTGGACGATCCGGCCCCCCATCCGGTGGAGCAGCCGCCGGAGGAGCGGCCCACCTTCTTCCGCCCCCGGGAGAAGGACCAGCTGACCCCCGCCGACGTGGCGGCTCCGCCGCCGGAGCCCGTCCCGGCGCCGGTGGAGAGCGTGACCATCCGGGAGCCCCTCCGGGAGAACGCCCGGGAGAACGCCTGGGAGAACACCCGGGAGAGCCTCCAGGAGAGCGCGCCGGTATGGGAGGAGCCGGAGCCTGTCTCCCCCCAGCCGCCCGCCCCGGAGGAGACGGCGGAGGAGCCGCCCGCGCCCCCGCCGGAGCCGGAGCCTGTACCGCCGCCGGAGCCCCGGCAGAAAAAAAAGAACACCGCCGAGGCGGTGGAGGAGGCCACGGCCCAGGTGGCGGCGGAGATCGCCAGCGGCATGGCGGCGGCGGGGGACGAGTACGACTACCCGCCGGTATCCCTGCTGGAGCTGAACACCCAGGACAACTACATCGAGGCCGGGGCGGAGCTGCGGCTCAACGCCCAGCGCCTGTCGGACACCCTGCGCAGCTTTGGCGTGGACGCGGCCCCGGGGGACGTGATCCGGGGCCCGGCCATCACCCGCTACGAGTTCTCCCTGGCCCAGGGGGTGAAGCTGAGCAAGGTGACCAATCTGGCCGGGGACATCGCCCTGGCCCTGGGGGCCAGCGGCGTGCGCATTGCCCCCATTCTGGACAAGATCTCCGTGGTGGGCATCGAGGTGCCCAACAAGACCGTGAGCCCGGTGCTGATCCGGGACGTGATCGAGTCCCGGACCTTTACCGAGCACCGCTCCGCCGTGGCCTTCGCCATTGGCCGGGACATCGGCAACAAGGACATTGTGGGGGACATCGCCAAGCTGCCCCACGTGCTCATCGCCGGCACCACCGGCTCCGGCAAGTCGGTGTGCACCAACTCCCTGATTATCAGCCTGCTCTACAAGTCCAGCCCCGAGGACGTGCGCTTTATCATGGTGGACCCCAAGATGGTGGAGCTGGCCCCCTACAACGGCATTCCCCACCTGCTCATCCCGGTGGTGACGGACCCGAAGAAGGCCGCCGGGGCCCTGCAATGGGCGGTGTTCGAGATGATGAAGCGGTACAAGACCTTCTCCGAGCTGGGGGTAAAGAAGCTGGAGGAGTACAACGCCATTGCCGCCAGACGGGAGGACATCCAGCACATGGCCTCCGTGGTGGTGGTGATTGACGAGCTGGCGGACCTGATGACCGTGGCGGCCAAGGAGGTGGAGGAGTCCATCTGCCGGGTGGCCCAGATGGGCCGCGCTGCGGGGATGCACCTGGTCATCGCCACCCAGCGCCCCTCCTCCGACGTGATTACGGGCCTGATGAAGGCCAACATCCCCAGCCGCATTGCCTTTGCGGTGAAGGACTCCGTGAACTCCCGCATTATCCTGGACGACACCGGGGCGGAGAAGCTGGTGGGCCGGGGGGACATGCTCTACGCCCCCATTGGCAGCAACAAGCCCATCCGGGTCCAGGGCTGCTACATCACCCCGGAGGAGATCGAGCGGGTGGTGGACTACGTCAAGTCCACCGGCGAGGTTCAGTACTCCGACGAGGTCATGCAGAAGATCGAGGAGTCGGTCCAGGAGAAGGAGCGCAAGGGCTCCTCCGGGGCCCCCGACATCCCCGAGGAGGACGAGAGCGACGAGCTGCTGCCGGCGGCGGTGGAGGTCATCCTGGAGACTGGGCAGGCCTCCGTATCCATGCTCCAGCGGCGGCTGAAGCTGGGCTACTCCCGGGCGGCCCGTCTGGTGGACCAGATGGAGGAGCGGGGGTATGTGGGCCCCTTTGAGGGCTCCAAGCCCCGTCAGCTGCTGATTACCAAGGCCAAGTGGCAGGAGATGCGGATGGGCGGCAGCGCCGGCGGCGAGGACGAGGACGCCCCCTGGGAGGAGGAGTAACCCTTCTTCTTGATAAGAAATAATTATTTCCTTCTTTTTCTTGAAAGAAAAAGATGCAAAAAGAACTTTAATGGTCTTTATCATACTGCCGGCAGTCCTATGGAGCATTTCAGTAGGACTGCCGGCAGTATCGATTCTATCCTCTAAAGTTTTTCTTTTGGGTTCTTTTTCTTTGTTCACAAAGAAAAAGAACAGAAAATCTATCTCTCCTCCTTCTCCCTCCGGTACTGCCCCAGCAGGCCGTCGTACTTTCTGCCGGTGAGACGAAAATAGATGTCAAAGCCCACCGTCATGGCCAGGAAGATGGCAACAAACATGCCGATAAACAGAGCCCAGCTCCCCAGGTTATCCACAGGGAACCACTGGGCCTTCCACCCAGTCACCGCCAGCACAGGCAGATACAGCAGGCAGAACAGCATTCCCCGCCAGACGTACCGCATCCTCTTGAACACCCAATCGGAGTAGCACACCCCCTGGAGCAGCGCCCCCAGCCCGCAGACCAGCAGCAGGGACCACAGCATGGTCAGGGACACCTCCCGGCTGCCGAACGCCTGACAGAAGAACAGGTAGATCACCATAGCCCCGGTGTAGAGCAGGCACGCGCTGGTCTTCCACTTCATGACGCCCTCTAAAAACCGTTTCATTGCAAAATACTCCTTTCCAGCTCCCGCAGCTTCTCCTTCATCTCCACTGCGTATTGGCGGGACACGTACAGCTGCTCCCCGTTGTCCATGGTCAGCAGCAGCCGTCCGCCCAGCTCCGGGCGGATAGACTTGATCCGCCGGAAATTGACGATAGCGGACCGCCCGGCCCGGAGAAAGTCCTCCCCCCGCAGCCCCTCCTCCAGCTCATAGAGCCGCAGGGCGCTCTCGTACACGGCCTCTCCGGTGTACAGGAAGGTGTGCTTGTCCGCCGTGTCGATGTAGAGGATGTCCCGGGTATCCAGCAGACGCTGCTCCCCCTCCAGGGTTCCCACCAGCTTCCTCTGGTGGATGCGCAGCATAGCCACCAGCCGCAGGATATCCTCATCCGCCTGGGGGCAGTTGATGATGACCTCCGTCTCCCCGTAGGCCGGGTCCTGGTTCAAGGTAATCTTCATGGATTTCCCTCCTTCCAGGGCCATTGTACCAGTCTGGGGCGGGATTGCAAGAGCTTTCTCCCCAGTGGCACTCCGGAGGGCTCCAGTGGTACGCCGGAGGGCGCAAAAAAGCGCCGGAGAGGCTCAATGCCTCTCCGGCGCCTCCCGTCTGCGCGTGGACAGCAACCCGTTCAGGCGGAGTCCCAGCCCTCTCCGCCGGGGCTTCTCCCTGACGGTCCGCTCCCGGGCTGCGGCCTCACGCCGCCACAGTGCCCAGATCTCCTCCCCCTCGGCGGGGATATGGCAGGGCGTCTCCTGCTCAAAAAAGCTTGCTTTGCACAGCATGACTCTTTCCTCCTTGTTCTCTCATGGGTTCTTCTCGTCTCTGCCTATATCGTCAAATCACTTGAAAAACAGCGCTGCTGTTTTTCAGGCGGGCAAAGCCCGCCTGCGTGTGGAACACGCTGTATTTGACGATAAAATCCAAACCAAGGCCGCGAAAGCGGCCTGCCCAGGCTGAAAGCCTGGGCGCTTGAAAAGAAGCAGAGCTTCTTTTCAAGTTGTTTGATTATAGAACGCATGAGGGGGGTGGAAGTGTCCACGCCAGAGGAAAATATCAGAGGAGCGTCCGTCTGTACACGCCGCCGTCCCAATGGCAGTAGTGCTCCACCAGCTCGTCCTCCTCAAATATCCGGAGGGTCTGGTCAAAGCTTACCGGCAGCTTGTACTTCCCCAGCTCCGCCCGGGGGAGGCAGAAGACCCTGCCCTCCCGGGAGGACCGCAGATCCCCGGAAAACTGGTTGGTTTTATAGCGCATGACAATGTAGCGGGTGCCATCCTTCCTCGGGAACTGCTTCAGGCCGCACAGTCTGGGCTTCTCAATGGTCAGTCCGGTCTCCTCCCAGACCTCCCGGATCACCGCCCTGGTAAAGGACTCCCCGGGCTCCACGTGTCCCCCTGGGAAGCAAATCCCGGGCCAGGAGGGGTCCAGCCGGTCCTCCACCAGGATGTTTCCCTGGTTGTCGTAGACCATGCACATGTTGGTCAGCGTCACTGTCTCACTTCTGGGCATCCTGCTTTCCTCTCTCTTCTATCGATTCCCTCTGATGTTCTCCCGCACCACCCGGCAGGGGCTGCCATAGGCGATCACATTGCTGGGAATATCCTTGGTCACGACGCTCCCCGCGCCGATGACCACGTTGTCGCCGATGGTGACGCCAGGCATGATGATAACCCCGCCGCCGATCCACACTCGGTCCCCGATGATGACCGGGGCGGTCTGGGTCCTGCAGAAGGCAAAGGAGCCGTCCTCCCTGGGTTCGCCGAAGCGGTCATAGGGGTTGGTGGGGTGAAAGGCGGTATAAATCTGCACATTGGGGGCAATGAGGGCGTGGTCCCCGATAACGATCCGGTTGTCGTCCAGGAAGGTGCAGTTCATGTTGACCTCGCAGTTGTCGCCGAAGTAGATATTGTTGCCGTAGTCTACATAGAAGGGGGCGGTGATCCAGAGATTTTGCCCCCGCCCCCCCAACAGCTCCCCCAGGATCCGATCCTTCGCCTCCAGGTCCGCAGAGTCCGTGGCGTTGTAGTCCCGCACGAGGTCCTTGGCCTGGTGCCACCGGGTAAGGAGCTCCGTGTCCCCGCAGTCGTAGAGCTGACCGGCCAGCATTTTCTCCCGCTCTGTCATATTTCTCCTCCATTTCTCTCTCGTGGGCGCATAGCAAGAAAAGGGACAGTCCTCAGACTGTCCCTCTCTTGTGTTGGCGTTACCTATCTTCCCGGGCCGTCTCCAGCCAAGTATTGTCGGCAGAAGCGAGCTTAACTTCCGTGTTCGGGATGGGAACGGGTGGACCCTCGCCCTAATCAACACCAACTGTTTTTCCCGCTAGAAAAACCGCACTATTCAGAATCACACCCTGAAAACCGAACAAAGGGGGAGAGGGAGAGGTAAAGCTAGACACGAATGCCTGCATATTGTAGGTCAAGCCCTCGGGCGATTAGTACAGGTCAGCT
>CANAZG010000115.1 GCA_947365965.1 uncultured Clostridia bacterium | reverse complement strand
GGAAAAAAGCGGAGAAATGACGAAAACAGGCAAGAATAAAAGGACAGTGACACATGGCGGCCAGAAAAAGTTTGCTTGCAAATTCCATAACACGCTATCTATATCTACACATTAAAAATCCGTTTTTTCTGGTATGTTTTCCCACGTTTAATAGTAATGAACTTGAAAATAAGGTAGAACAAACAGGAAATATAGTAACAGTTGCACTGAAAGGCGTTCCGTAAGGAACGTCTTTTTATGTCTGAAAAAGGAGAATTAAATCATGGCTTCTGGAACATTTTTTGATTATTACTACGGCGGCGAAAGTGATCAATTTCCATTTTACCGCATTCCTCAACAGCTTATTGCGGGTAAGGACTTCCAGCACGTGTCCGCTGAGGCCAAACTGCTATATGGGCTTCTGCTTGACCGCATGGATCTGTCCGCCAAAAATGGCTGGCACGATAAATTGGGGCGCATATATATTTATTTTACGTTGGCAGAAATACAGGAAAATCTGAACTGTGGGCATGACAACGCAACAAAATTGCTGGTGGAACTGGATACCCCAAATGGCTGCGGACTGATTGAACGCATGAAACAGGGACAAGGCCATCCTGCCAAAATCTATGTCAAACGATTGGTTTTTGGAGCAAAATCAGTATAATTCTTCACAATATCGTTACGCCTTCTAAGCAGCAGTCAAGACTTCTGATTTTCGGAAGTCCTGGCTGCGGAAAATTCGCATTTTAGACCGCTGATTTTCCGCAGCAATCTATACTAATAGAACCATACTTACTTATCTAATTAATCAATCCATCAATCAAGAGAGCGCATCAGCCGCAATCTGGATAGATGGGATAGATAGATTTGATGTAAAAAAGAGCTGAGGAACAAAAAATGGTATGGAATATGAGGATAAAGACCTATTCGCTCATGTCTAATACAGCAGGTTTTTTGTAGGAAACACAACGGCGCAGATAGCGCCGTTGTCCCAGTAAGTACGGAATTTTGACAGCAAAATTCCACTTGTTAGGGGAACCCCCTAAAACCCCTCCGTCTGTGGAGCGCATACCGCCCTTGCAAAGCGTGTTCCCCCTTGTGCCAAAAGAGTAATCCGCCGCTCGCCCCCCGTCAAGGCCGGGCGATTGCGGAGCAATCGCCCGCGAGCCGGCCAGTCTGCAGACTGGCCGGACCTTGACAGAGGACGACCTGCGAATTGTTTTGTCTCCAAGGGGGGAATACGCACTAAAAGCCGCTTGACAGCGGCTTTTACTATCCTGGGAATGAGCGGGCTTGCTGAAAGCGTCAGTATCCCCCCTGCCTTCCTCGCCGAAAGCCATGGAGCGGTATAGGAAACACATCTCAAATTAAGACGTATTTTGACAACGGCAGAAACCGCTGTTTGTTTTCCGCAGAGCCAGCGCCCCGGCATTTGATTTCAATGCAGATTTGTTCGATGGAAATACCGTCGAAAAATGCGTCTCAACTTGAGACGCATTAAAAACTGCCATATTCACGGCTGACTGGTATCCTACACAAAACGTACAACATCGCTGGGGGAGCAATCCAATATCGTACACAGCTTCTCCAGAGAGAGCATGGTTATGTTTTTGTTCTTTTTCAGCCAATCCAGGGTGCGGCGGTCTACTCCGGCCTGAATGAGCGCATATTGCGTTACGCCCTTCTTTTTCATCGTGTCCCACAAAGGGCTGTAATCGACCACCCTGCTGCCCCCTTTTGAATAATACCTTCATTATAGAATGGCCAAAAGATTTTGACCGACTCCACAAGCCCTTTCATTTCCGCATCGTCCCGCACACCGAAAGGATGGTCTTTGAACGGGAACAGCTCCGAAAGTTTGAGATAGACAATCTCTTCCTTTTCAGCTCGGGTCGCGTCACGGGGCTGGGGCGGCACTTCCGGCGCAGGCTGGGGAGCGGCGGGGGCCTCTTCCTTGCCGGGGCGCAGGGTGTGGTCGTGGCGGTAGACGCCGCCATGCAGGCCACGGAACAGCTCACGCTTTGCTTTGCGCTGACGGTTCCCGCGATTGGCCTTGCGGGGCTGGCGGCTGCACTGGCCTGCGGCGTTCTGGAGTGGAAACGGAATTGGTTTTACCCTGTGCTGCGTCCTCCTCCTGTTCACGGTCCAGTCCTGCGCCTCCTCCCTGGTGACGCTGGGCAACGGGATCATCGGGGGGATCGGGGCCAGCACCTACCCCGCCCAGGACGGGGATATGCTGGGGGCCGAGGCCGCCTACTGCGCGTTGGAGGCGGAGCTGCAACACTACCTGGACGCCTACAAGTCTGAATACAAGCTACTGGCAGTCCCATTTTTACGCCTGGGGGCGTTTACCATGATGAAGGAGGTTTTCAATGGCAGTCAGCAGCGTATGGCCCAGGGCAAGGGACCAGCTTATGAAGGGTGACGATTTTGTAAAAGGCGTTGAGGCTGGTGTGCTGACCTCGGTTTTCAATATACATGATGGAACAGGGGATGAGGTCTACAAGCTG
Source organism: uncultured Clostridia bacterium (assembly GCA_947365965.1). Classification (GTDB taxonomy): domain Bacteria; phylum Bacillota; class Clostridia; order Oscillospirales; family Oscillospiraceae; genus Pelethomonas. Next base: position 5,057 of record CANAZG010000115.1, on the reverse strand, counting down.
GGCCAGATGCTCCTGCGTCCAGCCTTTTGACTTGCGTCTGCGCTTGATTTCTTTGCCCAGGGAGCGGCAATCCAGGCGCTTTTCATATTGGTACATTTTCACATCACCTTTATATTATTTTACATTTCGGGAGCGAATATGGGAACGAAACACAATTTTATATTTTGGTAGTATTTATTTTTATGTTTTTCACACTGTTGACAAAATCAATAAATAAATATATAATATGTTTATAAAGAAAGGAGGACTACTATGGACTACGGAAAAATGACACTTGATGAAATCAAAAAGGGGTATAGGTACGACAAAGAGAAAGATGCTTATCTATGCAACTATTGCGGACAAGTTTTTGCTATCGGACAAGTATTCCAAATTGATGGAGACTTTTTTATGGCGGAGTCTGCAATAATAAAGCATATCAGAATGGCTCACAATGGAAATTTAGTACAGTTACTTTCTTCGGAGTCAAAATACAATACGTTGACCCCAAATCAAAAAGACTTACTTTCCATGTTTTATGCAAAGATGTCTGACAAAGAAATGGCAAGAAAATTGAATATAACAGAGGCAACAATCCGACGGCAACGCTTTACTTTTCGGGAAAAAGCCAAACAAGCTAAATTCTATTTGGCTATGTATGAGTTAGTGTTTGAAGATGAAGAAGTATCAACTGAGCAAATTATTCCTATTCATAACAACGCTGTTTATGTAGATGACCGTTATCTTATTACTTAAGAGGAAAAAGAAAATATTATTAAAACTTTTTTTGCGAGTATTCATCCACTCGTTTTGCGGTATTTTTCTCCAAAGAAAAAGAAAAAAGTTGTTATTCTTGGTAAAATAGTTGAACAATTTGAATATGGAAAGAAGTATAGTGAAATGGAGGTCAATGAAATTCTCAAACCGATTTACGAGGATTATATAACAATTAGGCGCTATCTTATCATGTACGGATTTATGGACAGAACCAGAGATGGGAGCCAATATTGGATTACTAATTAAACAAGAACGGAGATCATTATGCAACCTATTGTTGATCACATCCAAATTACAGTCAAAAATATAAAAACCGCAGAGCCATTTTATGACAAACTTATGACTATCTTGGGTTACGATTTATCAAATAAAGTAAGTGCTATTATTGAAGAACATGATTTATATGTAGTTGAATATTTGTCTGAAAGTTTTGACTTTGCAATATCCTCTCCTCGCACTGCTTTCCAACACGAAATTGTCCATCGAAGAAAGCCAGGAGCGTTTCACCATCTGGCCTTTAGAGCCGATTCAAGGGAAGAAGTCGATAAATTATACTTGCGTATTAAAGAAATAGGTGCAGATATCGTCCATGCCCCACAAGTCTTTCTTGAACATGGCCCTAACTATTACGCAATGTTTTTCAAAGATTTAGATGGTATTAAATACGAAATAGTGTGCAATAAGCCCAATAGTGAGGTGATTTGATGGGCAAAAAAGTGTGGCTTTATTGCCCAATTTGTGGTAACAAAACCCGCATACAATTAAGAATGGATACTGTACTTGAAAATTTCCCGTTGTTCTGTCCGAAATGTAAGCGGGAAGTTACAATAAATGTTCAACATCAGAAAATAGTAATATTGAAAGAGCCAGACGCATTGACGCAGAGCCGGTAAACTTGTGAGAAATCACAGTTTATCGGCTTTTTCTGTTTCTACGCAAACCGCTTTCGGTGTTTACGACATAGATAAACAGTAGTTTTGAAATAACAAATTTCAAGCCGCCGCTTTCTTTTGAAAAAATGGAAAACGGAGGGTGTGTTAAAGTCGCCTATTTTTAAGGACACGGCGGTATCTGGGAGGTATCGTCATGTCCTTTTTTATCCTGCCCCCCTCTAACTTGTCAAAAAAAAGCATAGACTCTCCGCCGGGTTACTCCGGCCAGGAGCGCGAAATTTGCCAGTACATAAAGAACCATGTCACTTCATGCGCCTGCACAGTACAACGCTGTGCGGGCGTTGTCGTTTCCTGTCGCCTCTGGACACCGTGTCCAGAGGCAGGGGGTGGCACTCCCAGGTGCCGCTCCCCGCCTGCTCTCCATTTCGATCTGTCCCTTTCCGCCCCGTATCGAAATGGAGGTTACTTATGGCGACCATTAAATTGAACAGCTACTACCCCCACCTGACGGAGCGTATCACTATGGAGGTGTCGGACGAGATCGCCGTGACCCTCTCCATCGGGGGCCGCTGCTGTGATAGCTATAAACGCCGCAAGCGGGAGCATGACGAGTGCTCCCTGGACGGTACCCCCGGCTTTGAGGCTAACGTGACCCGGCCCCCGCTGACCCCGGAGGAGATTATGGAACAGGCCGAGGAGCAGGACGCCCTCTATCTGGCTCTCGACCAGCTCCCACCTGTCCAGGCCCGGCGCATCTATGCCCACTATATCCTGGGCAAGAGCAAAACCGATATTTCCAAGGCTGAAAACGTATCGGAGAACGCCATCCGGGACAGCATCAGCCGTGGCATGGAGACGATGAAAAATATTTTGAAAAATTTCCGTTGACAGCCTGCGATTTTGGCCTCTAACCCGCCTGATAGGTGAGGAGGGACAAGCCCCTCCCGCCGACAACTGAATACACAGTATGGGCGTTTTGCCTGTTATTGTCGTAATTCATCCTAAAATTCCCCTTGTAATGGTTCATTTTCTATAGGTACTCATCGTATTCTCAGCTCGACCCCCGATGAGGTATAGGGAACAGTAACGGATAAGGCTTGGCGGACCTTCACGGACACATTCCAGGGGTCTCTACTGCTTTCAACCCATTGGGATGACGGTCAGCCTTGCCTTGGCTGCCCCGCACAGGCTTTATCGCGGCCCGGAGGATGCTCTCGTTTCCTCCGAGGCCATGGCGCGCACTGTGCGTCTGTCCGCGTGGTGATCCGTACTGCTGGTGTTCAATTTTCAAGGTGCAGAGATTTTGCCTTGGTTATATTGTAGGGGACTTATTAGCCAATTGTTAGAGACTTATGGGCACTTTTGTGACCGGTGGGTCACATTTATAGAACTTTTTTGAATCGTTCTAAGCAGAGAACCAGCTGTTCCACATCTTCTTTCAACTGTTTATTGTCATTGAGAAAGGAAGCGTCAATTTATTTTTGCGGACTTTCGCCCCAAGCTGGCGTTTGGTATTTCTCTCGCGCCCCACCCCGGAAATCTGAATCGGATTCCTTTCAACATTCAGATTTACGGAGGTTACATAAATGATTTATGACATAAAGCAAAGCGGGCTACGCATCCGCCAGCTCCGGCTTAAAAGCGGCTTTACACAGGAGAAAATCGCAGAGTCCTTGGGGGTTGACCGCAGCTTCTATAGCCGCATTGAGTCTGGCAAAAAGGGCTGCTCGGTTGACCTGCTCATCCAGTTCTCTGAACTGTACCATGTGTCGCTGGATTACCTCATCCTGGGCAGATATGGCGGCGCTGCATCAAATCTGCCGGACCTATCGTTGGATAGGAAATGCAGAAAGGAAGCGTCAAATAATAGTGTGGTTGGCTTTTGCTTATACCGCCATCGAATCGTTGTGACCGATTTTTGGAGCCCTATCATTCACCTTACCTGCCTAAATGCAATCAGGCGGTATGGCTTGTTTTGCCGCCTCTTTTAAAGAAGCGGTGTGCCTGGGCAGCTTCTCATGCGATGCATTATAAAGTCCTGCAAACAAAAGTCAAGCCCTAAAATGGAAAAATTTTGAGTGGGTGAAAAAGGGAACAACAAACTAAGCCTGCAAGAGCGATCCGTCTTCATCCAGTTTCCCATATTCGGCAAATGCGGGATCGGAGCCAGGGAAACAGATACCGTTGCCGCCCGTAACGATGATGGAAACCCAGCTATAGCCGGAACCTTCCACGCGGCTTTCGGCAAATTCCCGCAGGTGATCCGCCGTCATTTCTTCCAGTTCGTTTGCGCTGACGCGGATATAGGCACACTGGCCGATCACGGTATCGCCGGAGCCGTTCAAAACGTCCTTTACAGTTAGTTCGTAGTCCATCAAGTCATTGTGCGGGATATATTCCGGGTAAAGCTGATCTTCCCCCAGGAAGACGGAAGAAACCGTGTTGCCGTCCATGGAAACGGTGTAATCAGTCCCGGAAGCGTAGACTTTGAAAGAACCATCGGAATTTTTTGTAATGTAGCCCATTTCAGAAGAAATGCCACAATCAACCAGCGCCAGAAAGACTTGATCCGCATCGTCCAACGAAACGTCAAAGCCTTTTTTGATATTTTCGGCGGATTTTTCGTAGAAGTCGTATTTTGCGCTTAATTCTTCCGCCATTGCGGAACCAGGGGAACCGCCGCAGGCGGATAGCAGCAGGGCAAGCACGGCCACAAGGTACAGAATACGCTTTTTCATAAACAATCTTCCTTCCTTCTTTACTCAGGGTATCCCGATTAAAATATGTGTGGTATTCCCACAAGTGGGATATTGCCACAATGATACAGCATCAATGTGGTAATGTCAAACAAAAAACTGGAATACACCACAATAATTTGGAGGGCGGCAGGGTGAAAGCATTTGACTACAATGGGCAGCGGAACATATCAGGCGAAAGAATAAGGCAGGCCCGGACGCGCCAGCGGTGTACACAATCCGATCTGGCGGCGCGGGTGCAGGTAAGCGGCGTGATCATAGAACGGGACTGCATATCCAGGATCGAAAACGGGTTGCGCATGGTGCAGGATTTTGAATTGCGGGCAATCGCCGGGGCGCTGGGGGTTACAACGGATTGGCTGGTAGGGGAAACAGAGGAAGAAGGAAAATAAATTGCCGTAGGCTTACAGCCTACGGCAATTATCGTTTTAGCGCGTCCAGACTATTGACTTTCTCATATATTCCAGTTTATTATTTCCGAGAAGGGGGCGTTTCCATGAACCGAAAAGGAAGCACGCACATTTCCTGGAATGATCGGCTTACGCTGGCGCGAATGATAAAAGAGGGATTCAAGAAACCAGAGATTGCAAAAGCCCTGGGGAAGTGTGAACGTTCAATTTACTATGAAATCAACCGGGGGTTATGCGAACAG
>CANAZG010000114.1 GCA_947365965.1 uncultured Clostridia bacterium | reverse complement strand
CCCTCCCCCAGCCAGAGAATCGCGCCGCCCTTCTCCCGGGTCAGCTCCCAGATGGAGAAGCCGCCGCCGGGCGCGTCGCTGGCACTGTCCGATGGGCCATAGATCCGGACGGTGATGGACTGGGTGTCCTGGGGGGCCAGCAGGTTGCCGGACCGGGCCTCCTGGTCCGCCAGGGTGGGGAGGAGGGTATACAGATCCTCCCGGGTCAGCTCCCGGGTCTCCTGGAGGGAGAACCGGGGGCGCTGGGAATCCCGCTCCAGGCTCAGCGCCTCCCCGTTGTACTGGACCACGCCGTAGTCCCGGCCGTCCACGGGCATGGAGCTCAGGGCCGGGCTCTCATAGAGCAGGGCCCCGGCGGCGTAGCCGGCCTTCTCCGGGGGCGGCGGGGCCGTGGTGGTCACCGGGTCCGTGAGGAAGCAGGCCGTGGCCACCAGACACAGCCCCGCCGCTGCCGCTGCCACCCGGATGGCGGGCCGCCGGTAGCGCAGCACGTTCTTGACCCGGTCCTTGATCCCCACCTCGCCGAAGGCCAGGGGGTGGGCGGCCGGGAGACGGCCCTCAGACCCCCACTGGACCAGGGCCTGGGCGTAGCCCTTCCGCCGCTGGACCCCCATGTCCCGGACCACCAGCTCGTCGCAGGCCAGCTCGATGTCCCGGCACAGGAGGAGGTAGTCCAGCCACACCAGGGGGTTGAACCAGTACACTGTCAGCAGGACAAATCCAACGGCCTTGGTCCAGTGGTCCCTGCGGCGGAGATGGGCCCGCTCATGGGCCAGCACGCAGTCCCGGCTCTCCCCCTCCAGCCCCGGCGGCAAATAGATCCCCGGTCTCCGCAGGCCCAGCAGGAAGGGGGCGCTGATGGCCTCGCACAGCCACACCCCCTCCTCCTCCGGCACCGCCTCGGCCACCCGGCGGCGCAGGCGGAGCCATCCGGCCAGCGCCCACAGGCCCATGGCCGCCATGCCCGCTGGCCACAGGAGCGCGGCGATCCGGACAGGGCGCAGAGCGGGCCGAAGGGGCTCCGGGGCGGTTTCCGGGGCAGTCTCCGCGGGGGTATCCGGGGCCGGGTCTCCGCCGTCCACGGCAAAGGCCGGCGGGGATACCGGGGCCTCCGCCTCTGTCTCCGTCTGGGCCGGCAAGGGGTCCAGACGGGGCATCAGGCTCAGGGAGCTCTCCATGGTGAAGGGCCCCAGCAGCCGCACCCAGGACAGCATCCACAGCAGGCACAGCGCCCACTTGGGGCACCGCCGCCACGCCAGACGCACCAGAAACACCGCCAGAATCAGCCAGCCGGCCTCCACGCTGCGGTTCCAGAAGGACAGAAAAAGGCTCTCCATGGCTCACTCCTCCTCATACTGGTCAATCATCTCCCGGAGCTCCGCCGCCTCGCGCCGGGTCAGCCGCTTTCCCCCGGCAAAGGCGGCGATGAACTGGGGCAGGGAGCCGCTGAAGGTCCGCTCCACAAAGGCCCGGCTCTCGCTGCGCTGGACCTCCTCCCGGGAGACAAGGGCCGTGACCCGGGCGTTCTCCAGCTTCACCACGCCCCGCTCCGACAGCCGCTTGATGACCGTGTAGGTGGTGGACTTCTTCCAGCCCAGCTTCTCTTGGCACACCTTCACCAGCTCTGTGCTGTTCACCGGCTCCATGTCCCACAGGATCTGGCAGAATCGGTACTCGCTCTCAAAAATTTTCGGCGCTTCCATGGCGTCCCCTCCTTTGGTTTAATATATTAGACCTATGAGGGTATTTTACCAATCCGGGGGGCGCTTGTCAAGGGGGGCGTGTCAAAAAGAGGTGCGCCCGAACGCGCTTTTTTCGTTTGAAGGATTTTCCGTTCTCTGCGGCCGGAGCCCTTTGGGAAACGTCCGGGGACAAGGGGGCCCATGGGCTATGGACTCCCCCAAATCTTGTGATTTCCTTAAAATTCGCCTGCCGGTCTTGACGCTGAGGGGATGCTGGGCTATAGTGGAGCAAAATCCTTCCAGGCAGGGCCTGGACAAGACGGAGGAAGCCATGGATGCAATGGACACAAGAAGCCGGGCGCTGACCGTTCCGAACCTGCTCTCGGCCTTTCGGATCCTGCTGGTTCCGGTGATGGTGTGGCTCTACTGCGGCGAGGAGAACTACCCCCTCGCCGCCGGGGCGCTGCTCCTCAGCGGAGCCACGGATGTGGCGGACGGATATATCGCCCGGCGGTTCCACATGGTCAGCGATCTGGGGAAGGTGTTGGACCCGGTGGCGGACAAGCTGACCCAGGCGGCGGCCCTGGGGTGCCTGCTGACTCAGTTTCAGACCATGTGGTGGGTGCTGGGGGCGCTGGTGTGCAAGGAGACGGTCATGGCGGCGCTGGGGGTGCTGGTCATCCGGCGCACCGGACAGGTCCACAGCGCGGCCTGGCACGGAAAGCTGGCCGCCTGCGTCCTCTACGGGGTCATCCTGATCCACGTGGTCTGGCGCCAGCTCCCGGCGGAGATGTCCGCCCTGCTGGCGGCCGCAGGCTCGGCGGCCATCCTGCTGAGCCTGATCCTGTACACCGTGAGCCATGTCCGGCGGCTGCGGAACCAATCATCATCATAGGAGGACTGCCCGATGGACCGTCAAAAAATCCGTCTCTCCACAGGGGGGACCCTCAAACAGCTTCTGCTGTACTTCCTGCTCTTTCTGGCGGGGGATCTGTTCAGCTCCATTGCCTTTGATCTGCTCTTCTCCCTGATACCACTCCGGGCCAGATGGATGTACCTGCTCCTGCGGTCGCTGGGCGCACTGGGTCTGACGTGGCTGCTGTTCTGGCTGTACACCACGCGGGTCCTGGGCCGCGCCATGGCGGACTTCGGCGTCACGCCGTCTGTCAAGGGCTGGGCGGCCGCCGCGGCTGTGCTGCTGCCGGCGGGAGTGACGGCGGTGTACGGCTCCCTGGGCCGGTGGACGGCCGCCCCGGTCCCCCTGGGGGAGGCCGCCGGAACCATCGCGGCCTCCCTGGCCCTTGCGCTGAAGGCGGGCGTGACGGAGGAGATGCTCTTCCGGGGCTATATGATGACGCTGGTCCGGGAGCGGTGGAATCGGCGGATTGCCATCTTAGCCCCCTCTGCCCTCTTCGCCTGCGTCCACCTCATCGGCCTGGAGACCTTCAGCCCGGCGGGGGTTGCGCTGCTGCTGGTCAGCGGCTCCCTGGTGGGGATCATGTTCTCCCTGGCGGCAGACAGGGGCGGCTCCGTGGGCAGCAGCGCCGTGATCCACACGGTCTGGAATCTGGTGATGGTGACAGACGTTCTCCACATCACCACAGCCCAGGGGACCTACGGCTCCCCTCTCCTCTCCGTGGTCATCCCCTGGGAGAACGCGCTGCTGACCGGCGGGGACTTTGGCGTGGAGGCCTCGGTTATCTCGGCGGCGGGCTACGGCGCGGTTTGCTGTCTGGTCCTGCTGGCGGGAAGAAACAGAAAATAAGACGCGCCCCCGGGAGCACTTGAGTCCCGGGGGCGCTTTTTGCCCGGAATATGGAGAGAACAGGTTCTTTTTGACCCGGATTTGGTCAAAAAGGATGGATTGCCCGGCCTCAGCCGGCAGAAACTGGCTTTTTTCACCTTGACGCGTCCCCCGCCGGGAGGCTATACTATAAGATAATTTACTACGACAGGAGCAAACGCAATGAATGATTATCTGACCATACTGGTCATCACCGCCGCCACCGGCGTGGGCGGACTGGCCCTGGGCGGGGCCCTGGCTGCGGCAATCCGCAGCCCCTCCGACAGGACCGTCAGCCTGCTGCTGCGGTTCACCGCCGGGGTGATCCTCAGCCTGGTGTGCTTTGACCTGATCGCCGACGCTTTGGAGCAAGCCGGCATTGTGCCGGTGATCTGCTGGATCATGATCGGGTGCCTGTGTACCTATCTCCTCAACTGCTGGATTGACCGGCAGGCCCACCACAGCCACTCCCACGGAGGGAACCAGGAGCACGGCGGCCATGGACACGGAGACCACCCCCATGACCACCAGGATCACCGCCGCGAGGTCCTCCAGGACAACGGAGAGATGTGCGCCTGCGGCCACCACACCCTCCGCACGGCGGGGCTGGTGCTGGCGGCGGCGGTGGCCCTGCACAACATGCCCGTGGGCATGGCCATCGGCGCGGCCTTCGCGGGCCCCGCCCAGGCGGCGGGCCACGCGGGCATTCTGGCGGCCATCATCATCGGCCTGCACAACATTCCGGAGGGCATGTCCATCGCCGCGCCTCTGCTCACCGGCGGCTCCCGGCCCGCCGGGGCGGTGGGGGTGGCGGCCCTCAGCGGCCTGCCCACCATCCTGGGCGCGCTGCTGGGGTATACGGCGGGGGTCATGAACCCGGTGATGCTCAGCGTGTCCCTGGGCTTCGCGGCGGGGGCCATGCTGTATGTGGTGTTCGGGGAGCTGCTGCCGGAGGCGGAGCAGCTGTGGCAGAACCGGCTCAGCGGCGTGTCCACCCTGCTGGGAATGCTGCTGGGCATGGCCCTGATCTTCCTGGGGGCCCACTGAAACCCAGATTGCCCTACTTCCTTTTCCTGGCGCTCCACAGCATGGACGCGCCGCTGTAGAGCAGAAACACCCCAAAGGGCCGGCGCAGCAGGGACACGTCCACCGCCGTGGCGATGAAGGCGCCGGCCAGGGAGGCTAGGACGCCGGGCAGGGCCGCCTGCCGCCAGACCTCCTTGTCCAAAAAGCCGTTTTTCCGGTGGAAAAACAGGCCGATGGCCGCCGTGGGTAGGAAGAACAGCAGGTTCACCGCCTGGGCCTCCCGCTGGTCTACGCCCAGAAACAGGGTCATGCACACCAGCAGCAGCGTCCCACCGCCCACGCCCCAGCTGGACAGGACCCCAGTGGCCAGAGCTACGGCAAAGGGAACCATCCAGCGCATCACAGCAGATACCTCACCCCGGCGTAGAGCAGAAACAGGCCGAAGATGATCTTCAGCGCCCGCACCGGCACCTTTTCAAACACCGCGCCGCCGATCAGCCCCCCCGCCGCGCCGCCGGCCAGATAGGGCAGGAGCATGTCCAGCCCGGGCCGCACCCGCCACAGGTACACCGCCGTGGAGACGCAGCACATGGGGAGGATGATGGCCACACAGGTGGCGAAGGCACTCCGGCCGTCCAGCTGCCGCCAGCGGGTCAGCAGAGGCAGCAGAGCCATGCCGCCCCCGCCGCCGAAGAGGCCGTTGATGAGGCCCCCGGAGAGACCGGCGATCTGGTTTTTCCGCTTGTCCGTCATGGCGCAGCCTCCGTTTTCACAAAGTTGTTATGTAGCCGGTCCGCCAAGCGGACCGGCTTCTCTTAAAGGTGCTTGAAGCTCTGGCAGTCGGTGCACTGGTCCATGGAGGGATGGGCCTCGTGGGAGCCCACCTGGATGCTCTCCAGGCCGCAGTACTGCTCGTTCTGGCAGTGGTGGGCGCAGGAGACCACGTTGCACTTGATGGCGCGGTTGGGGGTGCAGGTGCAGCCGTCTTTGGTACAATTGCTCATAGGATGGTTCCTCCTCGTCTGTTCTCATTTGGGGTTGCCGGGGATAGTTTGTCCCGCAGGCTGCGGTTTATGCGGAAAAGCTGAAAAATCAATTTGAAAAATCATGGGCAGCCTGCCGTCTGGGGGTCAGCAGCAGGTCCATGCCCAGCCGCCGGACGGACATGTCCGGATACCGCCGCTCCAGGGCCGAGACCAGGAGGGCCAGAGCATGGTCCCTGGCCGCCCGGCTGGCCGGCGCCGGCAGCGGGCAGGGGACCCGCACCGCCGCCTGCACCACGCCGCCCCCCTCGGCGGCGAACTCCGGGGCCAGGCGCAGCAGGGCCTCCGGCACGCCCGCCGCCAGCAGCTCCTGCCGGTCCAGCTCCCGGCGGACCGTCCGGCGGTACAAGACCTCGTTGATGTTGGGGTACTGGGCGGAGACGGCGGGGTCCTCCCCGGCGGGGAACTGGACCGTGAGAAACCCCGGCCCGCCCAGATCCGGGTGCGCCATCAGCTGGGCCAGAGGGTCCAGGGCCTCCCCCAGCAGGTCCGCCGCCCGGTCCGCCGCCTGGGGGGAGAGCTCCGGAGCCCGGAGGGGACGGGGCTCCGGCCGCCGCCGGGCCGCTGTCAGGTATGTAAGCAGCAGGGCCGCCAGCAGCAGAACCCCGGCGGCCAGAAAGAACAGGTGCATGATTCATCGCTCCTTTGGTTATCTTTAAGAATATATTATAGTATTCTTTTAGATAATTTGCAAGAGGGAATGTTATCTGTAAGATAACTACAAAGGGAGCTGAGAGAAATGAGCGCAGAGACGAGAGGGCTGGGAGAGGCCATCCGGGCCGCCCGCATCCGGCGGGGGCTGACCCAGGAGGCGCTGGCGGAGCTGCTGGACATCACGCCCATTCACCTGAAAAATATGGAGAGTTCCCGCCGGAATCCCTCGGTGCCCCTGCTGTTCCAGATGATGGAGCTGCTGGATTTTTCCGTGGACGAGCTGGTGTTCCCGGGCCGGCAGGTAGGGGCGCTCCACACCCATGGCCTGTCGGAGGCGGAGACGGAGGCGCTGTCCCGTCTGGTGGAGGTTATGCGGCGGGAGCGGTGACCCTGGACACGGGCCCCGGGCTGTGGCATAATTAGGGCATGTTTAAAAATTGTCAACACGCCCCAACAGCAGGCCTTTTTCCGCCATACTGCGTTAAATTTTCTTGCCATCCGTCAGATTCTGCGACGGGCGCATCGAGCGCCCGTGCAGAATAATCGTGCATGACCCCTCGATGGGGTCATTGCACGATATGGATGCCTGCGAAAATTTGCCTTGTCTGGCAAAAAAATTCCTTGCTGTTGGGCATATCGCCAATTATCAAACAAGCCATAGAGAAAAAAGGGGGAATGCACATGACCATGCAGGAATTTTTCATCCAGAACCCGGCAGCGGCGGTGGCCTTTTCTGGAGGCGTGGATTCGGCGTGGCTGCTTCACGAGGCCCGGACCTGGGCCCGGCGGACGGCGGCCTACTTTGTCCGCACGCCCTTCCAGCCGGACTTTGAGCTGGAGGATGCCCGGGACACCGCCCGGCGGCTGGGCGCGGAGCTGACGGTTATCGAGTTCGACATCCTGACCGTCCCCCAGGCGGCGGCGAACCCGCCGGACCGCTGCTACCACTGCAAGCGGGCCCTGTTCACCCGTCTGCTGGAGGCCGCCAGAGCGGACGGGCTTCCCCTGGTGTTGGACGGGTGCAACGCCTCCGACGACGCATCTGACCGGCCGGGCATGGCGGCCCTGAAGGAGCTGGGGGTCCGCTCCCCCCTGCGGGAGTGCGGCCTGACCAAGGGGGACATCCGCGCCGCCGCCCGGAGGGCCGGTCTCCCGGTGTGGAACAAGCCCTCCTACGCCTGCCTCGCCACCCGGATCCCCGCCGGGACCCCTATCACCGGGGACCTTCTGGCCCGGGTGGCCCGGGGGGAGGCGGCGCTGATGGCCCGGGGCTTTACGGACTTCCGCCTGCGGCTGCGGGGGGACGGGGCCCTGCTCCAGGTCCGTGCGGAGCAGATGGACATGGCCCGGGAGGCGCTGGCCGGGCTGGAGGAGCTGCTGCGGGGAGATTTTGCCCGGATCGCCCTGGACAGTGCGCCCAGGAGCGCCCGGGAGACGTGAGGGCTTCTGAACAAAATATGCCAGAAGTCAAGAATAAATTGCAGTAAATTGGAATAATCAGCATAGTGCATAAA
>CANAZG010000113.1 GCA_947365965.1 uncultured Clostridia bacterium | reverse complement strand
CGGAAACAGGGCGTTTTCTAAACTTTCATGCGAAATTTGTCGAATACAGTCGAGCAATTCCAGAAAAACTCCAGAACTTCGACACAGTTTATTCTAAAAGGGGGCGTATAGTGATAAAAACGGACAGCTGGAACTATTTCTCAGGTAGTCCCCAGCTACTCAGGGGGATTTCATGTGTACCAAGGATTTCTCCGGCGGCAGACATATGATACAGCTTTGATAAAAATTAGCAGGACTGTTACCCGGACAGGCTTCAGCAGAAAGGCCAAAATTCAAAAAATTTTCGCGGCCCTTTTGATGGCTGGAAGGGCTCCGCCCTTTGCCTTGGGAGGGAAACATCCTGGCGGCTTAAACATATTCCACGCGATGTAAGGGCCGAATCAGCATATTCGGGATTGTTTTGCGAAAACCATGTACCATCAGAGTGAGCCTGTTTGCTGGCAGACTTTTAGCGCTGTAAATAGAGGGATCGAAACATGGCTGTCGAAACAAAGGCATATGTGATTGGCTTATTGGAGTCATACAATAACCGCATGAACCAGATCGCTCTCTTGCACTATGAGCTGGAACATCCAACGAATGTTTCGCCAGACGAGATGATTGGGGCAATGTCTCTCGGACACGGTGATGGAACTGCCCGCAGCAAAGGTCATATTTCCAACAAAACGCTATATATTGCACTGAATTATCAGGAACAGGCGGATTTGGTCAACGCAGAGGCCCGCGAGGAAATTGTTGAACGCCTGATCGAGTTGGAGCGCGAACAGGAGAAGCTGGCCTATTATATTACACTGTTGAACGATCAACAGCAGGAAACTGTCATTGTGCGCTTCTACTTTGAAGGCCGTACATGGAGTGACATTGCCAGGGAACTGCACGTGGTCACACGGACGGTACATAAAATCAAAAACCGGGCATTGGACCGTCTTGCAGCCATGTATACTTTTGCGGAAGGCCCACAAAAGTAGCGCAGGGCACACTTGGGGCACTCCAGGGGCACACTGCGTTCACAAACTGTTCACACCAGAGGGTATTGCAAGGGCACTATTCTCTGTGTTATGATTAAACTGCCAAAAGAAGATGCTCTCCGGTCAATGAACCGGAGAGCATCTATCTTTGAAAACCATTTTATCGGCGTGAGGAAATAAAAATAAATGTGCCGGATGAGTCAACTGTCTCTTGCATTGCCCGGATAGTTATCGTACAATAGCTATACGAGCCAGCAATGCACCTTGACAACTACACAAACTTCGGTACGCGGCGCACAAAGGAGGACTACCATGTGTGAAACCCAAAAGGAGACCTTGACCGTCAAGGAAATGCAGCAAATTTTGAAAATAGGAACCAACTCAGCATACAATCTGATTCACAGCAAAGCATTTCCGGTTATCAAGATCGGGCAGTCCTATCGGATACCCAAAGGGTCATTCTATGCGTGGATGGCAAATTCCTGCGCCGCAAAGCGCTAAGGTCAAATCTTCAATTATGTTAAAAATTGGAGGTTCATCATGGCTAAAAGACGTTCTAACGGCGAGGGGAGCTTTTGGCAGCTCCCTGATCGCACCTGGGTCCACCAAATCACCTTGGGTAGAAAAGAAGATGGTTCCCCTCATCCGGAAATCCTTCAAAGGCCGCACAAAGGCCATCTGTAAGGAACGGAAGGACGCATGGCTGGCTGAACAGGCTGTGTTGAAAGAGAAATCAGAGGCGCAGGCACAACTGGCCGCAAGGGAACTGGCTGAAGAAGTCCGGCGAGGCCATTCGCTGGAATCTGAGGCGCAGTTTGAAGCCGCCTTCCTGGAGTGGCTCAAGCTCTACAAATCGCCGCCAACCCGCAAGCCGTCCACCTATGCCAGTTATATCGCCACCTATAACACCCATTTTGCGGAGTTCTTTGGTGAGATGCCGCTATATCTGATTACCCAGGATGTAGTTCAGAACTACTATCAGCAGAAACAGCTCAGCGGCAATCGCAGGGACGGGAAGGACGGCGGACTGTCTCCTAAAACCATCCGTAACCATCACATGATCCTGAAAGACTTCTTCACGTATGCGCAGGGACGGTATAAGCTGCCATGTAACCCTACTTTGTGTACAACACGCCCGGAGGTTGTCCATCGGGAAATGCGGGTGCTGAGTCCGGATGAGATGCAGATCTTCATAGAGGAAGTCATGAAAGAGACCCAACGGATCGCTATTTTGACAGACCTGTTCGTGGGCTACCGCATTGGTGAACTGCTGGCCCTGGAGATTTCAGATTTCAACCCCAGACGGCAGACGCTGACAGTGAACAAGAATTTGCTGCACGTTTCTACAAATGCCCTCTCTCTGGACAACCCCAATGTCAAAATCCTCAACTATAACCCGGCAAAGAAAACCCACCTGATTATCCAGAGTACGCCCAAAACCAAAAGCTCGAACCGTGAGACAGCTATCTCTGACGGACTTTGCGAACTGCTGATCCGCCACATCTTCACGATGGCCCACAGCGATTGGCCCAATCCCAACAATCTGCTGTTTCCTTCCACCAAAGGAACCTACCTTGATCCCAAGAGCTTTGAGATCCGCCTGAAGGCCGTTTCCAAACGCTGTGAGATTAAGAAGGTAAACCCCCATGCGCTGCGCCACACACTGGCAACGCGGCTGGTGGAGGGGAATGTCCCGCTGAATATTGTCCAAGGCATTCTGGGCCACGCTTCCATCGAGACCACCAGAAAATATTTACATGGGAACGAAGAAATTGAGAGGGAGGCCATCGGAACGATGACAGATTACCTTGATGTAGAGAGGCTGGTGACAGCTCCCCAGCTCAATGGAACCAGGAAACGGGGGAAATTCGCAGATGTTCAGTTGCCAGACTTTTCTACGCGAACTGTCCCGAAGAAGGAGCGGAAGTAAGCGGCATTTGCATATTGTGCGGCGTTGCCTACTTTAGTGCAAATTCCGCTTTTAAGGCACCCTATCGCAAACAAACAGGAGGAAACGATTTTGAGGGCAACTTATTCACAAAAATACGCTGGCAGCTCGCCGGGCAAATCAACTGCAAATTGCAATCGGTTATGAAGAAACCCCTGAAACCATTGCAATTTCAGGGGTTTTGGTTGCGGCGGCAGGACTTGAACCTGCGACCTCCGGGTTATGAGGACGGTGAAAGTCGTCTCTCTGGTAAAAAGCAGTCTCATTTGTCTCATAATTCTCACGTTATGAGACTGAATGAGACTGTTTTTGCATCCAGTCTCTCTGGTCTCACCCCATAAGCATCGGATAAGCATCAGCAGTCTGAAAATTTTTGAAAAATATCTTCGGGTTTTTGCTGTAAGCATCGATAAGCATCAGCGGCCTGGAATGCTTAAAACCTGCGGTGCCAGAAACTCGAAGCTATTAAAACCCCCTGAAATGCTATCACAACTCCATGCAGTCAACCGAAAAATGCAGATAATAATGAAAGGATAGGTCGTATGGAAACAACAGTGAAGCAGTATGAAACAGTAGTCAATAATGCGATGGAAATTTCGCAGGTGCTCCTGGATATGGAGGGCGGCAAATATATTTTGGCGCTGTTTAGTGAATTGTTGCAGGAGTTACTGAATGAAGGAAATATCTCTGGTGCTACATCAGTAGTGCGGAAGTTACATGGAGTGGCAGAGGTTCCGTTTGAACGGGACGCACTGGATGAGAGTAATACCACAGCATGGATCGTTCTTTTTCCTGAAATATTGGGGGAAATTTTGGAGGAAGTGATTTTCTGATTGCCATAGGTTGAGAAACAACCATGTATGTGCTATAATTCATATTAAATAGCAGTTCATCTCTTTTTAGGAGGTAACACGATGGACGAACTTATGAACCAGCAGGCACAAGTTGGGCGCAGTGCGGAAGACACCTATTCGACAATTCGCGGGTATATCATCTCAGCACAGAATAAGGTTGCCTCTGCCGTCAATACAGCCATGGTGCTTACCTACCACGAGATCGGCGAGCAGATGTATAAAGCCTGCGGAGAAAATGACAGGGCTGCCTACGGGAAACAGCTGCTGCAATATCTTTCCGAGCGTCTGACGTCTGAATTTGGCAAAGGATTCAACATTCGCAATTTGCAGATGATGCGAAAATTCTATGTACTATTTCCAAATGCGAACACACTGTGTTCGGAATTGAGCTGGTCACACTATCGCCTGCTTATGCGGATCTCAGATCAGGCAGAACGTCAATTCTATATGGAGGAATGTTCCAAATCCGCATGGAGTGTCCGTCAATTAGAACGGCAGATCCACACGATGTTCTATCAACGTCTGCTGGCCAGTCAGGACAAGGCTTCTGTGGCTGCTGAGATACAGACAACAGAGCCAAAGCCGGAATATGAAAAGGTCATCAAAGATCCCTATGTGATGGAGTTTCTCCAGCTTAAGCCGGATATGCATATCTATGAAAGTAGCTTGGAGCAGGCATTGATCGATCATTTGCAGCAATTCCTATTGGAGTTGGGACGCGGCTTCTCCTTTGTGGCCAGACAGAAGCGGTTTACTTTAGATGGGCAAGATTTTTTCATTGATTTGGTTTTTTACAACTACATCCTGAAGTGTTTTGTTCTGTTTGATCTAAAAACTGGCAAGCTGACTCACCAGGACATTGGTCAGATGCAGATGTACGTCAACTATTACACGCGCGAACTGATGAATGAGGGCGACACGCCGCCCATTGGTATCGTGCTTTGCGCCGACAAGAATGATGCGGTCATCAAATATACCCTTCCGGAAGATAACAATCAGATCTTTGCTTCAAAGTACTTCACGTATCTGCCTACCGAGGAGGAGCTCCGGCGTGAACTGCGACTGGATGGTTTTAGGAAGTTGGATGGTCAAAACGAATCCAACGATTAAAAGGAGGCACTCGCATGAAACAAATTATTGATTTTCCCTGCATTCCCTTCGCTCAGTTGCCCACACCCCTGTATAAGTTGGAAAACCTGAGCCGGGAGATCGGAAAAAATATTTACATCAAGCGGGACGACATGACCGGCGTTGCTTTGGGCGGCAATAAGGTCCGCAAGCTGGAGTTTCTTCTGGCGGATGCCAGAGACAAGGGGGTGGATGTTGTCCTTACTGCCGGTGGCCCCCAGTCCAACCATGCTATGCTCACCGCCGCCTGTGCCGGGCGGCTGGGTGTGAAAAGCATTCTGGTTCTGAAAAAGTGGGGAAAGCTCACCGGAGGCAACCTGATCCTGAACGGCATTTTCGGTGCGGAGGTCCGCATGGTGGATACCGACAGCTATGATGACGTCTATGCGGAGATGACCCGGATCATGGGGAGCAGTTCCGGGCGCAGGGCCACACTCCTTATGCCATTCCTGTGGGCGGCTCGGTCCCTCTGGGCAGCCTTGGATACGTCAACTGTGCGAAGGAAATTGCACACCAGGCGCAAAAATTGGACGTTGCCTTCGATGCTGTCGTCAGCGCCGCCGGTTCCGGCGGTACCTATGCGGGGCTGACGCTGGGTGCTAAACTTTTTCTGCCCGGGACTCGCTCTATTGGCATCGGCGTTTGTGACGACCCCTTCGCGGAGATCGCCATGGAACTGACTTCCGGGGCGGCGGAGCTGCTGGAGACAGACGTCCGCGTCACCCGAGAGGATATTCATATCCACTATTGCATTGGCTCCGGCTATGCCATCCCCAGTCCCGATGGCTGTGCAGCGGTCCGCCGTCTGGCCAGGACGGAGGGCATTCTGACAGACCCAGAGTATACCGGTAAGGCCCTTGCGGGATTTTTCCAGCTGTTGGAGCAGGGGACCTTTGACCAGGACGAGGATATTCTCTTTGTCCACACCGGCGGCGCAGACGCGCTGTTTGCTGTGGAGATGATATAAATATCTGCGTTCTCTGACAAAAAAGATGGCCCAGACCAGTCGTTGGACCCAGATATTCAAGCAAAGCTCCGGGCCGGAAAGGAGCTGTTCAAATAGGGGGGAGTTTCCCCCATAAAAACAGATTCACCCTCCCGCTCATTGCAGGAGGGTGAATCTGTTTGTCGGCCTACTGCAAATTGATGATCTCAAGCTCGTCGCCAAGCTCTTCCTTTGCCAACACAATAACCTCAGCCAGAATTATTTCAGGATCAATCAGGATTTTATCAGAGTCAAAGTCCCTGTAGGCAAAATCCGGTTCTGTTGCAATCGTTATAGCCGTTGCGGCGGATAGAAGATGCCGGAACACCGTAAGGTCGGATCGTTTGAACGATTCATACGAATGGAAATAATCCAGATCAATGTCAAGGATAAATTCTGTTTGCATAATGTCAAATCCGCCCATGGCACCAGCTTTCGATAACATCATTTTAAGGAACTCATCCGAAACACCGTTCTCATCACCTAAATATCCATCTGTGCCAACCGTATATAGGTTCGCATCCGGATAAGTTCGATCCTTTGGCTGGGGAATTTGACCCAATGCAACCCGTGCAAAAGTTTCCGCGTTCCGGGTCATCTCCGTAAATTCGTTTGAGGGCGGGTTATCTGACATGCCAGCATACGAAATGACGAAAGCCTTTTGAAGGATTCCGCATCTAATCGCCGTGTCGATGTGTTCATCGTTTCTCAATTTTGCGATAGCCCGCCTGATTGTTGCATCGTCGTGGAAATCTATTTGGGCAATGAGTTCGTCCAAAGCTTCATCCTTGTGATGATAGAGATAACGGCAGAACGCCTCAATCGTATCTGTGTGGTGGTCAAGCGTCAGCAAATTAAGTTTCTGGTGTGATCGCCTGGTCCAGGCCCATGGCAGCAGGACACGGTGATGATCTTTACATACATACATTTTTTTCATAGTCATTGTTTCCTCACTTTTCACTTGTTTTTCCGTACACGCCGCCGCGTACAGCTACAGTACCTACATCCACCCGCTGGTGGGGTGGCAGACAAGCGAAAATTTCCCAAACAAGATTCTCCTTTTCAGTCATTAGAACGATTGCTACAATACCTTAGCATAGATGTGCTGTTTGCTTAATTATGTACCCTGAAATTAAGTTCCTGATAAGGAATATTTAAGGCTTGCGCTAGTTCCAAGTTTGTAATATGGTATATATAGGTTTCACGGTCCGAATAAAACCGAACTACTTTAACAACTCCATTGACACAAACCAAAGATAGCGGGGGGTACAGTTATGTTTTGGAACATTTCTGATCGAGTATATCTGAATGTAGGAGAGGATTTTTTTCAAGATGGCAATTGCGACCTTCTTGATTTACTCGACTTGGTAGCACGACATGCGAAAGTATACCAAGGAGAATTCCTATATGGGCGAAACGAGTGCGACCAGATTGTTACCTATTATCGTCGCACAAAAAGGTGTATTGTTAAGGAGGCCAATCGATTTATTGATGGCCTTAACGAAACGGTCGCCGATGAGAGCGCGCTTTCACATGTTTCTATCACGCAGATTAACAGGCTTATCCGTGCTCTGCAGAAACGGCACGGTCGTGTCACATGTTATGCGATGATTTTGATTCATGTTTGTTTGTTGCTGATCTCGGACAATTATGATGACAATATTCCGATAGATCAGGATATGATTTCAAAGTATCTGAGAATGATTCAAGCTGTGAGCGAATCATATTACAGGGAGTACGCTGATCCGCTCGCACATTTTCTACTCGGGTGTGCTCCTGTCGTTACCGCTGAAATAAATTCAGGCTGGGGACAAGAGTCGTTGAAGGGGCCGGAAAGTTTTCCGCCTATACCGAAGCGGAGTCTTAAAAAAACAGATGAATAGAACAAAGATGATGGGGGAGAATAGTCGGATACTGTACAGGCATCTGCAGTGTCATCATCTCTTATGGGCTTATGGGCGAGTTCGGTATCAAGAAATCCTCCGTGCCCCAGAGACTGTCTGGTATCTCAACGCATGGGAATTGGTGGGAGGATTGTTG
>CANAZG010000112.1 GCA_947365965.1 uncultured Clostridia bacterium | reverse complement strand
AAAATCTCTTCCTCAAACTCAAAAACTACCGCCGCTTTGCCACCAGATATGAGAAGAAAGCTCTTTATTTCCAGGCTGTTGTCTACCTTGCCAGTATCCTTGTCTGGTTACTTTGACGGTTTTAAAACAGACTCTAGCATAGTTCACATTCGTTTTCGGGCAACCGTCCCGGTTGAGGAAAAGGAAATTGCTGTAACCGTCAATGGCGATCTGCTTCGTTCCCTTGCGGTTCTCCAACACGCGTCCCAACGCTTCATACACTTTTTCACTCATTGGAATTTGTCTGATACCGCTTTGCGTTTTGGGCTTCTCTATGTAGTAGCCTGTTTCCGCGCTCCGTAAAAGCTGGTGGTCTACATTGATTACCCGGTTTTCAAAGTCAAGGTCGGTTTCAGTCAGCCCGCAGAGTTCGGAAATCCTAAGCCCTGAAAGGCATGGCGAAAGCTATTACCATTACCAACAAAGAATGAGAGACAAACGAAGCAAATGTAACAGTGGCGGGAAATGTGAAGCCCCTAGAGCCGCCGGACTTTGCCGGTAGTTCTGGGGGCTGGTGGATAGCGAGTTTACTCCGTCCGCAAAAGGCGGATTTTGCATCTCTGGTGCGTAAAATTTTTGAAACGGGAGACCGTTTTGGAAAATCTAACTTTTTCTTTCTTTTATGGGCTGGATTTATATCTTTTTGTTCTTTTTGCTCGACTTTATTTTGGCGTTTTTGGACTGTATCTTTTTCATCTACACAAGGTTGCAAAATGTTTCATAAACATCATCGTAACGCCTACATTTTCGGACACTCTCCGTTTTTCTTAGGATTGACAGAAGGGCATTTCCCCTATATGATAAGAAAAAGTACATTGAGAAATCCGGGAGACGTTATGGAAGATTATTTTACACTGCATCTGGCTGAGGACGACATCCGCGCCATCAGCAGCATCGGCCTGGCCCACCTAGGGGACGCGGTCTACGAGCTGCTGGTCCGCTCCTGGCTGTGCGCCCACGGCGGAGCCACGGGCAAGGGGCTGCACCGGGCGGCGGTGGAGCTGGTGAAGGCGCCGGCCCAGGCCCGGCGGGCGGAGCGCATCCTGCCCATGCTCACCGAGCGGGAGCAGGCAGTCTTCAAGCGGGGCCGCAACGCCCACGTTCACACTGTCCCCCACAGCGCCAGCCGGGCCGACTACCTGAAGGCCACGGCTCTGGAGTGCCTGCTGGGGGACCTGTACCTGCGGGGGGAGCGGGCGCGGATCAGCGCCCTCTTCTCCGCTATGATGGAGGAGGATGAACATGCCACTTGACGCCATCTGTCTCTCCGGCATTGTCCGCGAGATACGCACTGCCCTGGTGGGCCTTCGGGTGGAGAAGGTCCAGCAGCCGGCCCGGGACCAGGTGGTCCTCTCCTTCCGTGGGAGCCGCCGTCTGCTGCTGTGCGCCGGGGCCAGTCAGGCCCGAATCCACCTCACTGCCGCGGTCCGGGAGAATCCCGCCGCCGCCCCCATGTTCTGTATGCTTCTGCGCAAGCACCTGGGGGGCGGCCGCCTGACGGCCATTGACCAGCCGGATCTGGAGCGGGTGGTCATTCTCACCCTGGAGACGGCGGACGAGCTGGGAGAGCAGGCGCGGCGGCGGCTGGTGCTGGAGTGCATGGGCCGCCACTCCAACCTGATCCTTCTGGACGGCCAGGACCGGATCATCGACTGTCTGCGCCGGGTGGACATGGAGATGAGCGAGAAGCGGCAGGTACTCCCCGGCCTCTTCTACCGTCTCCCCCCGGCCCAGGAGAAGGGGGACCCTCTGGCCATCAGCGGGGAGGACCTCCGGGCCCTGCTGGACGATGCCCCCGGTGGGACCGATGCCGCCGGGTGGCTGCTGGACCGCTTCACCGCCCTCTCTCCCCTGGTGTGCCGGGAGCTGGCCCATCTGGGCTGCCAGGACCGGGAGCATCTGCAAGGCGTTCAGGACCGGGCGGGACTGGCGGAGGCCTTCTCAGTCTGGCAGGAGACGGTGAGGGGGGAGAAGGGCTTTACCCCCTGGATGCTCACAAAGGAGAACACGCCTGCCGACTTCTCCTACATGCCCATCCATCAATATGGCAATGCTATGGAGGGCGCGGCCTGGGAGACCTTCTCCCCCATGCTGGACGCGTTTTATGAGAAGCGGGAGCAGGCCGAGCGGGTCCGGCAGCGGGGCGCGGACCTTCACCGGACCGCCGCCAACGCCCGGGACCGGGCCAAGCGGAAGCTGGCCCTCCAGGAGAAGGAGTATGCCCGGACCCAGGACCGGGACAGCCTGCGGATCTGCGGGGAGCTGATTACGGCCAATCTTTACCGCATGGAGCGGGGCCAAAGCGTCCTCCGTGCCCAGAACTACTATGACCCCGAGGGCGGGGAGCTGGACATTGCCCTGGATCCCCTGCTGACCCCCCAGCAGAACGCAGCCAAGTATTTCAAGCAGTACAACAAGGCCAAGACGGCGGAGACCTATCTGGCCGCCCAGATGGACCTTGCCCGCCGGGAGCGGGACTGGCTGGAGAGCGTGCTGGATCTGCTGAGCCGCGCGGAGACGGAGCAGGACTTTGCGGACATCCGCCGGGAGCTGCGGGAGGCGGGCTATCTCAAGGGCCCGACCCCGGGGAAGAAGGAGCCCCGCCGGGGGCCCAACCGGCCCCGGGAGTTTGTTTCCTCCGGTGGGTTCCGGATCCTGGTGGGCCGGACCAACATCCAGAACGATCAGCTCACCCGGGAGGCCTTCAAGTCCGACTACTGGTTCCACACCCAGCGCATCCACGGCTCCCATGTGATCCTATGCGCCGGGGGGCAGGAGCCAGACGCCCGGTCTATGACCGAGGCGGCCATGCTGGCGGCGTGGTACTCCCAGGGCCGCAACGGCGGGCAGGTGGCTGTGGACTATACCCAGGTCCGCAATGTGCGCAAACCCAACGGCGCGCGGCCGGGCATGGTGGTCTATGATCCGTACCAAACCGCCTACGTCACGCCGGACGAGGCGGTGGTCAAGTCGCTGGCGGGGAAGTAGGTGTTCCCATCTTCGAGTGCCATGACTGCTAATAGGCTCTGCCAGCCACGGAGGCTGGCAGAGCCTATTATTTGTGAACGCTCTATGTATCCTCCTCCAACTCCCTTACCCGTTTCTCCAGCAACGTCACCGACTGAACAAGCTTGGTACTTTTCTCATTCAGCTTCGACACAATCGCCGTAATCGACATCAGAATAATAATCACACAGAAAAACATGAATGCGAACAGCGCGTTTGTCGAATCGTAGATCCCCACCAGCGATGCAAACCAGCCTAACATCTGTGGGAAAAGCGCCAGCGCCAACATGATAACGCCGGAGGCCAGCCAGAGCAGCGTATACTTCAAATTCAGCGTCTTTCTCTTCAGAAGCTGAAACAACATCAGGAAATATACCCCCACCGCAATCAGCATGGCAATCTGTAATTTATCAGAAATCATGTTAATTACCCTCCCGCCGTCAGCCGGGTCATCACCAAAGCAGTCGATACCTTTATCATATAATACACAGACCGCAATGCGTTTATCGAACTGGCTCCGCCCTGCCGCTCCCGCATCTGCACGGGGACCTCCTCTATTCTGGCATTCATCAGCCCAGATGCCAGAACCGCCTCCGGCTCCGGGTAATCCTGAGCGTAGTTCTGGGAGAATTCCTCGATCATCCTCCGGTTTACCGCCCGCATTCCGCTGGTCACATCCCTGACCCGCACCCCGCACAGAATATGGATCAGACTGCTCAAAAAACGGATCCCCAGCCGTCGCATGACAGAAGACTGAAATCCCTCCCTTGCGATGAACCTGGACCCAATCACCACATCGGCTTGTCCATTTTCAATCGGCGCAATCAGATCCCGTATGTACCGTGCATCATGCTGGCCATCGCCATCAAACTGTACCGCGATATCGTAGCCCTGCTCCAGCGCGTAACGGTAGCCCGTCTGCACGCCGCCCCCTATCCCCAGGTTGACGGGAACATCCAGGTAATTCGCCTGATTTTTTTGCAAAATCTCCCTCGTGTCATCGCTGGAGCAGTCATTGACCACGACATAGTTTGCAGCAGGAATATTTTGCTCGACATCTTGTATAGTATGTATGATATTCTCCGCCTCGTTATATGCCGGGATGATAATAAGCACCTTCTGCTTCTCAATGTTTCTCTGTAATATCTCGCCCATATGTATTCCTCCAGAGAGTTTGTCATATCGCTCTGTTTAGAATTTTATATCTATATGCAGCCTCTGTGTGACTGTCTGGTATAACCACAGAAACAGACGAAAGCAGTGCGCCCGATAGCAGATTTTTGCCGCCCATAACCCTGCTCCCTTTACGCCGTATCGGAGCAGTGCCGGCAGTTGCAGCAGCCGCTGTCCGCGAAACCAGGAGAAATTCTGCCGAAAGTAAGCGGAGACCCACCGCAGCAGAGCGGAAATGTCGGCATCGGGATTGCTGTATACCCGTAAGGGCATGGAGATGCCGATATGGATAAACGCAACCAGCTCCAACGTATCCTTCAGCCATGGCTGTGCTGTAGTTGCCCGCAACCGAAGCAGCTCCCAGGCGAATTGATGGACTGTCTCCTCCTGGATATTGGATATGACAGAGCTCTCCCGCACGCGATAATGAATCAGCGCCTCGTCCACACAGGCAATCCTACGGCACTTATCATACAGTGCAAGCAGAAAGGACAGATCCTCTCCTGCGCTGAAAAGGGGGAGCCGTGTTGGTCCGATGCACTCCACAGAAATAAGCTTATTCCAGAGAGAGCCGTTGATAAAGGCCGCCAGCCCCCGCTCCGGAGGAAAAGAAATCACCGCCGGGAAACCTCGCATCTCTTCGCAGAGGACATGCCCTGTCCCCTCTTCAAAACGATCATAGGCACACAGTGCAATATCCGCCTGCTCCTTCTGAGCGGCTGCATACAGTTTTTCCAAAAAATTTTCTTCAATCCTGTCATCACCATCTAAAAAGACGATGTATTTCCCTTTTATCAATCCGCTGTCCAGGATGGCGTTGCGCGCTTTTGCTGGGCTCTTTAAGGGAGCTTCTCCGCAGATGACTCTGATCTGTGCCGGAAACTCCGCTTGCAGCTCCGCCAGAAGCGCCCTTGTGCGGTCTGTTGAGCAGTCATCATAGATAAGAATTTCAAAGGAAGAAAAAGTTTGCCCAAGGATTTCCTCCACACAGGTACAAATATAGCGCTCCAGATTGTGCGTTGTCACAGCTACCGTAATTTCAGGCATAATGCTTTTCCCCCCAATACCCGCAGCAGCACAGCTATGTAAAAAAGCAAAAGCAAGATGTGTACCGCGATCAGAGACATGGCCGCGCCGGTGAGCCCACCCTGCCTGACCAGCAGGGCGGTAAGGCCAGCCGAAACCACAGCTGCAAGGATATAAATTCTTAAAACTGCTTTCTGCTGCCTCAAAATAACCAAAACGTAGTAAAACAGCTGACATGCGGCGAAGAGTCCTCCACCCAGAACAACCAACGTCAGCTGCATAGCGAGTGCATGGAGGTCCTTCTGGTACAGAGCGCCTAACACAGGCGCACCCAGCCAGTACGCACCAGCGCAGCAGATTACCGTGAGGGCCCCTATCAATGACAGCTGTTTTCCCAGCAGGCGAAAAAATGGCTTGCGTTCTCCGCTTTGCAGCAGTTTTGCATACTGATTCAGAAATGGCTTAAAAAGGAATTGACTGCACAGATTGATGACCTGTACTGGCATAAAAATCATGTTATAGTATCCCTGCGCCAGACCGTCCATCCAAAATTCCACACCATATTTGGATGCGTTAATTACAAGGTTCATGAGAAGAAGGCTGAAAAACAGAGGGAGACATTCTGCCGCCAATGCCCGGGCCATGCTCGGTCTGTGCGGGCAGATTGAACCGGAGAGAAACGGCTTCGCTGCTCTGGCAAAATACCATGTGAGCAGGAGATTGCCCACAGTCTGAGCCGCTATTGCGGCCACGATCTGTCCGGACAGCATCAGCACGATACAGAAAACCAGCAGCGGCCAAAGGGTCCGATGGAATAGAGCCGCCCCGGAGAGGTCCAAGCGGTTTTTCTGGAAAAACAGGCATTGATATAGATCTCCCACCACATTGAGCAGCATCAACGTAGTCAGGCCCGCCGTGTAGGCCACCTGTTCCCCCTCAAATCCAAGCAGGAAAATCGCGCCTGCGGCGCTTGCCGCCATCAGACAGCAGGAAAACATCCTGACGCGGACATAATCAGAAAATGGATACTTTCCGTCGTAGTCGGTCATCTGATAGTGAGAAACTCCCAGCAGACCGATGATGTATAAAATCTGCGCTGTTGTGAAGGCAATTCCAAAATCTCCCGCCTGTTCGATGGTGCCGATCCGGCTGACAAGCGCCAGCATGATGAAGCTGTTGGCTCCGTACATGGCACTGCCAAGGGTATTCCAGAAGATATGTTTTTTGCCCGCCCTATTCTTCATTTAATCCCTTCTAGTTTTTTTTGAATGATGGCCACAGCATTAAGATTTTCCTTATAGAAGTTCTCAGCTTTAGATAATAAATTTGCTCGTATGTTGTCATACTGCTCCAGCATAATTCCCATTGTGCCTAGAATATCACAGGGAGTTATATTTGATAAATTAAGGCCATATTGCTCCATTCCCAATAACAATAATAATTGCCGCACTTTCTCGTCATAAATAAGAGGAAGAAATGGAACGCCCTGTCTAGCTGCAAAAATCATTGAGTGCATACGAACCGCCATAAGAAACCAACAATTCTCTATAACTTCAGCCATTTGCTTGCTAGTATAATCCGGAGGAACTAACGTAATTTCCCCTTCAATTGAATCCTGTAGTATAGTTCCAATCTTTTGATCATGAAAAACTGTTGGTACAAAAACTATTCGTTTTCCTGTGCATGTCTGAAACATCTTCACACAAGCGATAAAATTTTGAACCGCATTTGAGAAATCAATTTCAGATCGATTCCAAAAGTTGGAAGACTCAAACCATTGTGAGGCCGTCACACAAGCATACTCGTTTTCTATTAATCCTAATTCCAACAGTGTCTTTTTGCCGCATTGATTGCGTGTCTTTACCAAAAATGCGCCATCTTTCACTAATACAGCATTTTCTGTGCCTAATTCCTGACAATACGAAAGGCTTCGTAAATCTCGGACAAAAAGTCCATCAGCATGAGATAAAAATTTTTTGCTGAGAAATTTTCCGAAATCAGATTTGAGTGGTCCAACCCCTATGCAGAAATAAAATACTTGCTTTTTTAATGCCTTTGCAACTAAATGCCATAAATACAGAAATGGAAGATTATATGGCGTTAAGTCGTGGATTAGACTTCCCCCTCCAAATATGAGTGCTTTTGATTTCCTTATTGCCTCTACTATTTTAACACTGCTTTTTATCATACATATAAGGATAGGAAACGAAAACCCTTCATTTAAGAGACAAGGAATTTTCTTTACCGGGAGCCAGCTTTCGATATTTTCATAACTCCCGCAAGTCGCATATACTTCATAATCTCTGAAATTTTCTGTTATGCTCTGTAATATCGCATCATCTCCGCGGTTTCCACAGCCATATGCCCCCAAGACAAATATTCTATCCATTTTTATTCAGCTTTCATTTTATCGTTCTCTGTCTCTGAGTCTCTCTTCAAAGCTATAAAGAGAACTCAAATTGTTATAGATCTTTTCGGGTGTCCAGTCCCACCATTGAATTTCCTGTAACAGTTCAATTTTTTCTGGGTCAAATCTGTATTTCACTATTTTAGCAGGCACTCCGGCCACAATAGCATATGGTGGCACATCTTTCGTCACCACAGCAGCTGTCCCAATGACCGCTCCATTTCCAATTCTAACACCGTCTTTAATTGTAACATTCTCTCCTATCCAGACATCATTCCCACTATAGGTCTTTTTGGGGGGGGGGGGTGAGGGAGGCTAATGACAAGGCTTCTCTGTGT
>CANAZG010000111.1 GCA_947365965.1 uncultured Clostridia bacterium | reverse complement strand
GGTCCTCCGGGATCTGGAAGGCCATCGTTCTGCTGTTGTTAGCCATAGTCGTTTTCCCTCCATTTTCTTTCATTTTGAAGTATTCGGTAAGTAGCTCGGTGATGTACTGTGCGGTGGTCAGGCCCGCCGCCTCTTTGCCCTCGGAAATTTTTTGATGCAGGTCGAGGCTGATTTGTGCGCAGAGGTTTTTTGTGGTAGCCATCTGATCATTCCCCTTTCCGCTGATTGCAACGCAAGTATACTCAAAAGGTATTGATAAAGCTATTACCATTACCACCAAGGAATCAGAGACAAACGAAGCAAATGTAACAACGGCGGAAAAAGTAAATTCCCCAGGGCTGCCGGCAAAGGCCGACTGCCCTGGGGTTGGTTGATAGCGAGTTTACTCCGTCCGCAAAAGGGGGATTTTGCATCTCTGGTGCGTAAAATTTTTGAAACGAGAGGTCGTTTTGAAAAACCCAACTTTTTCTCGCTTTATTTGTTACAACTCCGTCTTTTCTTCCGCATTGAATAACTTTATTTTCACATTTTTTGCTTGTATCTTTTTCATCTACACAAGGTTTGAGGGCACCCACAAGGCGATTATTGACAGGGAGACATGGGAAATCGTACAGAAAAATCGGGAGCAGCGTCGCCGCCCTACCAAGCTGGGCGAAATGGGATTGTTCTCCGGGCTGGCCTACTGCGCCGACTGCGGAGCAAAGCTGTACCACCACCGCACCGTTACATTTACAAAAGAACAGGAGAGTTACACTTGTGCAAACTACCGCTCCAGAAAACAATGTACCGCACATTATATCAGGGCCGTGGTACTGGAAGAACTTGTACTCCAGAACCTGCAGCGTGTTGTGGCCTACGCACAGGATGACGAGGACGAGTTTGTTCGGCGCGTCATGGAAAATAAGACAGCGGCGCAGCGTACCGAGCAGGAGCGGGCCAAGCGCAAGCTGGAAAAGCAGGAGCGGCGCATCAGCGAACTTGACCGCATTATTCAACAGCTTTATGAAGATCGTGTGGCGGGGGCGTTGAGTGTAGAGCGGTTTACCCGGTTGTACGAGGACTATGAAAAGGAGCAGTTGGATCTGAAACAGTCCGCAGAGGAATTGCGAGGCGTTGTAGCCGAGACGGAGGCCCAGGCTGTCAATATTCAGAATTTCCTGAAAATTGTACGGAAGTACACCGAACCCACCGAGCTGACTCCGGCCCTTTTGCGTGAGTTTGTGGAAAAGGTAGTTGTCCACGCCCCGGATAAGTCCAGCGGCCATCGCACCCAGCGCATTGACGTACATTATAACTTTATTGGGGAGATTGATTTTTCCCCGGAGTTTAGCCAGTATAGCAAAACGACAACCGCATGACGCCACAACATCATGCGGTTGCACTCCCAATAGAGAAAACTTCTTTATACGTATTGCACATAAACCGATCAATGAATTCTTCCAGAGACATAGCTCCACCAGGAAACCCATCTAACCTCTTATCCTTGATTTCTATATATTTTGCTTCTCTTTTATAGTTTTTTGCACTGAGGTCAACACCCTTAGAATCCAAATATTTTCTAACATGGGCAATCTGCTCTGCTACATATTCTTCATTTTGCCATGCTGTTTGTAGAAAAAAATCAGATTGTTGAAAGTTGTTATTTCCCATTAAATCATAACCTCAAAATGCAATTTTGCAAAACAACATTTGTGTGAGAATGGTTGGAAGCACTTGATATGCGACCCGGTGTCGCCTTTCCTACAGCGAAATATGTTTCAACCAAGAGGGGCTGCACCACACGCAGCCCCTCTTATCTCATACGTCTAATCCTAATTTCTCTGCAATCTCTTCCGGTGTAAGTCCAGCTTCCTTCGCCGCTGCCATCACCGTTTTCATGTTGACGGGATGCAAGAGTTTCTTCTTCTGAGCTTCCAGCGATTCAATCTCAGCTTTTTTCTTAGCAATCTTCTCGTCAATTACAGCGATACGTTCCTCTGCGGTCTTTCCAGCCATGTTGTGTGCCCTCCTACTGTAAAAAGATGCGTTTATTTTACAGCAAAAAAAGAAGCCTTGTCAACTATGATTTGAATTAAAATGGGAATATCTTAGTCCTTGCATAGCAAACACACAAACTTATTGCCACGGATAAGAATGCTTCACAGTTTCTGCGCTCATTCTGCTGCTGTCGGGCAGCTCCACGGGCTTCATTGGGTTCCTGACAGAATCAAACAACTGTCGAACCATATCCTGATTTTCTTTCAGAATGATTCCGAAAGATATATTCTTCCATCCCCACTCAGGGTTGTAGCTGAGAAGCAGGCCGTGGTCGTAGTTGTGTACCGGGTCTTTTTTTAAAGACAAAAAGTGAAATTCCTGTAGTTGAATAAAGAATGATCCTGCTTTTTCTTTGGCAAAGAGATACGCCACTCCCTCTTTGGATGGAGTACCAACATACACATACAATCCCAACTGCTGGTTCTCTTCTGTTAGCAACATATTCCGGTGTTCAGCCAATACAGGATTGCATTAAGCATTTCCAGGTTACTTTTGCCTGGCCGCCCTCCTTGTGGCTTTTTTTCTGGCGGAAACTTATCCTTGATCCTATTCCATTGTTTTTCGCTTATTTCATGTCTTTTCATGTGCTCTATTTTATCATCTTTGCACGTTGCACACAATATATAAGTTTTAAAACAGACTCTAGGTATCCCTCTATCTTATCAATGCCGCTGTCCTGGATGGTATCATCAATATCAAAGGAAATCAGTCGTATGCCCTGATTCCACAATCTCTGATAGTCAATCTGGTAAATGTCCTTCTGGTACACATCCGGAATGTAAAGTCGTAATTGCACATCAGATAGCGCAGCCAATTTCTCTGATCGCTCAGCCTGCGATTGCTTCATCGCACCCGAAATCTGCTGCTTTATAATTTTTTTGAATCCCATTCTTATTTCTCCTATCCTTCATAGCCTTTTGGATATTTGATATCCAGCAGCGGACGGTCATTGGGATTAGTAATCTTCACACCCATAATGGCCTTGTGACAGGCCATAAGCTGATCCCTAACCATCTCTAAGTGTGCTTTGCTCTGCGGGACAATGTACTTCTTGGAGCCGACCTCCAGCAATTCAAGATACCAGTTGACTACCTCCAGCTTGCCGAGACAGTAGGACGAGATCATCATCTTGTCGTTGGCATCCTTGATGGCCTCCGTCTCGATCTGGATGTAGGACACTAGATCGGAGGGGATCTTTTTTAGCTTCTTTGCCACTTCATACACCTTAACCCTCTAATTTTGATCTTCCTCTAAAATCTGGCGCATTATTTCATTTACATCTGGAATTTTGCCATTGTTTGCTTCCGCAGTCTGACACAGCATTGCCACACCTTCGGTCAATTCATCCATGGTTTCTCTCAACCCGCCAAAGGTAGCTTTAAGATTTTTCAATGCCTCGCTGGCAGAAGGTTCGTCTGGCTTGATAAATGCCACGATTTGTTCATAAGCCTTAGACTGTATTTCACTCTGAGACGGAATGCTCTGGTACATCAGTTCCCATTTCATCTCTTCGCTATCGAGGACTTGGTGTTCGTCAGCAGAGTAACTGTAAACCCCATAGATTTCAAATTCCGAAACAGCTCTTTTGCGTCGTCGGGCATCGTAACTTTCACCGAAGGAATACTACCCCGAACTTTATTCCAGGCAGAATCAGTAATGGTATCGTCAATGTCAAAGGAAATCAGCTTGATGCCATTCTCTTTGAGCTTTCCATAGTCGATCTTGTAAATGCTCTTTTGATAGACATCCGGAACAAAAACCAACAAATCTTCATCAGAATAGCCCTCTAACTCGGCTTTGAAGGCAGCCCGATCTGATTTCTCGTCGTCCAGCTTTTTGGTCACTTGACCAAGAAGAAACTCCTGTACCTCTCCAGGCAGCTTGTCCAAGTCTACACCCAGGATCTTTGCAAGGTCTTCCCCTTTTTTGATGATTCCCATATCAAACGCTCCTCCTCAAACGGAAATTTGAGTGCTTATTTGGTTATTATACTCCAGATACCTCTTTTAGTTAATATAAATACCCCTTTTCGATGTTTCTTCCTGCACATCACCGCAGGTAAAATAATTAAGGGGTGATTGCATGGACTATAAGAGGTTAGGAGAGCGAATTAGAGAAGAACGCTTACGGCTGAACCTTACCCAAGCCCAGCTTGCGGAGGCTGTTGATATATCAGATACCTACATGGGCGCGATTGAACGAGGAGAGCGGAGCCTGACGCTGGATACTCTGGTGCGGCTCGTCAATCGGCTGGGCGTGACTGTTGATTATTTGCTGTCCGATTCCGTATCTGACAGTGACGCCAACATCATGGAGCAGTTCAAACAGATTATGGATCAGCAGCCATTAGAGCGCAAGCAGATGGCGATCAACGTACTGCGAACAATCTTCACATATTTTGACGGAGAAGGGGTGTAGCGGACTACGCCCCTTCTACCTTTCCGATGCGAAGGTTTCTCACAAACTCTACATCGTCCATTAACCGCCGCACAGCCATATTGACAAGGTACTCGACGGACAAATCGTACTCGGCAGAGAGCGCCCGCAGCCTGTCATACAGCATGGGGGCGGTGAGCTGGACGGTAAAGGTTTCTTTTTCAAACATAAAATTCCTCCATCGTGTCTAAGCACAGGCATCCCAACTGGCCGCCCTGAAATATGCAGCCACAGTCGATGTCAATCAATTTTTCTTTCCGGTAGATCTTCGCCGGGGTCTCTTCCTCTCCGCTTTCCACAGCAAAGAGCTGGACGGGTGTGTGACCGAAAACAACATACTTATCCGGGTAGTACACGGTGTCTGGCTCAGGACGGAACCAAAGAATCTCATTCGGCGCATAGTCAGATAAGGGCCGGGAGGAAGAAAAGTTGTCCAATCCTCCATGTACGAGGACGAAGTGCCGCTCTCCAATTTCTACTTCCCGGTAGAGCGGCATTTTCCGCATATACTCCCAAACCATTTGCGAGGGTTCATCGTTCAGCCAGAGAAAGTCCGCTAAAGACAGTTCTCCACCGTTGAGGAACCAAAGATCCAGAGCCTCCGTTTCATCCTTAGTCAAAGCTGTTTTCCTAATTTGCCGGACGTTACGCATGATACCGGGGAGTGCCCGAATCGCCATTGCCTCGTGGTTTCCCATCAGTCCTACCACATTGCGCCGCTGAGCCATATCCAGCAAAATCGTGAATCCATCCGGGCCACGGTCAATCACATCGCCCAGGACGTACAGCGTATCTTCGGGGCAAAAGCGAATAACACGCAGCAGTTCCCGGTATTTGTCATAGCAGCCATGGATGTCCGAAACGGCATAGGTCATTGCGGTTCTCCCTTCTGATGATTCTGAATATCGGTTTCTGCCTGCTGGCTTTCATTATAGCGGATCATTTTTCTCCTGTAGTCAACCGCCAGTAGACTTTTGCAAATTTTTATCTTCCCCCTTTCTTTGCTCGGTGGTATCTGATATAATTTCAATATTCAATCTATGGAGGGGGCTGTGTATGGGAGGAGTATCGGACGTATCCCAACAAAATCTTTTGGGCGCGGAGAGTATTGCGGGGTTTCTGGCAGAAAATCAGGATAATATGCTTGACTTGACGCTTTCGGAGTATCTAATGACCCTGCTCAAACAAAGGAACCTCCGGCGCTCTGCTGTAGTGCGTGATTCCGGCCTTGAAAAAGCATACATCTACCAGATTTTCAACGGGGAGAAAAGGCCCTCCAGAGACAAGCTGATCGCAATTACATTCGGTCTCCATCTTCCTGTAGAGGAAACCCAAAGGACGCTGAAGCTGGGAGGATATAGTGAACTGTACGCACGGGTAGCGCGGGATGCTGTCATTCTGTTTGCTGTAAGCCATGGAAAAGACATTTGGGAGACCGATAGTCTGCTGCATGACAATGGTTTTCCAACTTTACTCGCTCTGGATAAATGATCGCTTTTACTGAAGCTGGACGGTATAGGCATTTGTAGTCACCTCTTTTCATCATCAACGAAAACAAACCTTCCTATGCTGCACATGTGCAGCATAGGGAGGTTTGTTCTATCCAGAGAAGAATATATATCTACAGCCATCACTCATGCGCCCTATTCACCTGCGATTTTCAGAGAAACAGGGTCGAGAAGAATAATCTTTCTCCCCAGCTTCCGGGCATACCGAACGGTTGCTGCTGTCCCGCCCCTCCGCTCTCCATTGTAGACAGCCAGCAACACCCCAGCAGCTTCCACCAGCCGATGATTCCGGTCAAGCATACACCCCTCGTAATACTCTTGGCTCACATACTCCACAGAATCAGCTTGGTCTAAAATCAAACGATACCTCTCCTGTGTTGAATTACTCCACCTGTCTGCCTGTCCCTCATGGGGTAGGAGCAAATGGAGCTTCAGCGCAGGATTCTTTTGCCTTAGTTCCAGAACGATCAATGAGGCCCAGCAGTCTACCCCATCCGCGCCGCCACTGTAGAAGGCTGTCACCCCGACATTGACCAACTGTGTGATCTGCCCTGTCAGTGCGACCTTCAATGCCACACATCGGCTGTCTGTCTCATCGTACCGCCACGGGAGCTTGTGTGGGCGATGGCCTGTGAAGGCACAGCAGTTATCCAGCATGGGAGTTCACCTCCGCAAAGAGTTATAGCTAATTATACTTTATACGTCGAGTTTTGTCTATAGCGTTCTGGATTTATTACGTCTAATTCGCTCATAATATGGATGAAATATCGACGCAGGAGGAATAGCAGTGGACTTCAAGCAAGGCGGACAAGCAATACAGCGCATACGCAAGGAGCTCGGCATGACCCAAGAACAGCTTGCCGAGATAACGAATGTTGCCTCCAATTCAATCTCACGGATTGAACGTGGGTTGCTGATGCCTGCTCTGCCTACCTTGATTGAGATTTGCAATGCCCTTGGGATTGGCGCTGATTCTATCCTGTCAGCCTATATTACGCAGGACACTCCCATTCGATGGACACCCTTGGCGGAGAAGCTGGGAGAGCTGGACTTGGAGAAGCAGCACAAAATAGAGACTATTCTCAACTGCTTGATTAGAACAATTTAGATGCAAATAGTAAAAACCAAGAGCGCATTATCGCGCCCTTGGTTTTTACTATTTGTCTTTTTATTTGAATTACAGTAATAAGGAAATCACTCAATCGTAGCAGCAATTCGCTTCTGAAGCAATCCAGGAATGTCATCTTCTGTCGCCCACATAATGGTATTTTTTTGCGCTATATCGAAATGAAGCTGTACACCTCGTTTACATAGCTGGATGACAGGCTTTCCCAAGCCCATGGCATATCCTTCCTCAAAGTAAGCGCCATTGTTCTGATGAGTCAGGTCAACCACGACAAATTTACTATCTTTAATATGCTTTAGCAGTTCTGGTGTAATGAGTTCATTGTGTTGAACCTCATCAATAAAAATGGCAATGTATCCTGCTGATTGGATTCCCTCACGAATAGCCTCCCGCAGTTTCTCAGTATTATTGAAGCTCATCGCAACAAGAACATTTTTCCCATTTGCAGTATTCCTTTGAATTTCGTCAATTCTGGCATATGCTGATGGCATAAGGGTAATGGGTGGCGTATCATTGCAACGTAAACCAAGATAATTTTCTATATATCCTTGCTCTGCTAAACAACGCAACATGAAATTTCTTCACAGAAAGGAGATTCTACTATGAAAAAATGTTTACCCATCATCTTTGCCGCCCTCTTAATGGTAAGTGCGCTAACAGGGTGTGCAGGACGAGATTCTTCGTCCGAACAAAACAATGCTACCGCGAAAAATGGTAACACTATTAGCCAACCTGTAACGCCAACAAATGGGGCTTCAAGCCCGACCATTTCCCCTACTGCGTCTGCTGCATATGAAAAGCTAATTGCATACAAGACCGAGAGTTACGGGGAGCAGAGTATAGCTGATTTTAACGTGACGCTTGCACCGACACCCGATGAATTGACAGAGTTCCTTGCCGCAATAGCTGATGTGAGCAGCACCATATCCTCTGACGACGAAAACTATGAATTTTTCACAACCACAATAACCTTTTCGTCCCATGAATTAT
>CANAZG010000110.1 GCA_947365965.1 uncultured Clostridia bacterium | reverse complement strand
CCTATTTTGCTTGGTTTTAACACTTGTGCTTACTTGTTTTGGCGCGTTATTAGGCTTTTGTTGTATAATGACCCTATGGGGGGCCTCCTCTTGGTGGCCCGCCTTCGATTTGTTGTGGATGGGATGCGCGGTTAGAATGGATTTTCTTTCAGGCGTTGGCGTATTAAGCGGCTAGATGACCAGGTGCTCCCTCAGCAGCTTCTCGATATCCGTGCCCGCGATCTTTTTCAGGGCCTCGTGGAGGACCAGCTTCTCCTTCAGCCCCAGATCCATCTCCGTGATCTTCTTCCCGTCCCGGAGCTTCACTGTGGCGTCCAGCAGGTCGCGGACATCGTAGGTGCTGCCCCAGACCTCGGGGACGCCGCGGTCCACGTCCAGAAGGGTGTAGACCGCCTCCATGCCGGTGCGCATGGAGTACTCGGTGGTGAAGATGGTGTCACGGGCGGTCTCGGCAAACTGGCCGAGGAAGGCGAAGTTCACCGCGCCGTCAGGCACCACCTTGGGCCGGTCAGTGTCGTTGCGGGGCATGAAGAAAGCGTCAATATAGGGCATCATCACCGGCACCGTGTTGGCGCTGGTGGAGGCCAGCTCCTCAATCTGGTCCTCGGGGACACCCAGATGGTAGAGCCACTCCATGCAAATCTCCTTGCCGGTGCAGTCCCGCATGGGCTTCTTCACGTAATCGCCGGGCACGTCGCTGAACAGGGCGTACACCCACACCAGACAGTGGTCCTTGGGCTGGGCGCGGAACTGGGGCTGACGGTTGATAGTCCAGCTGAGGAGCCACGAGGAGTCCTTTACTGTCACGATGCCGCCGGTGACCACGCCGCCGGTGAAGGGGTCCCGCTGGCAGATGTTCTTGATATAGGGGATGATCCGCTGGTCCAGAGTTTCCACAGTGGCGCTCATCCAGTTGGTCTGTTCCGGATCATAGCAGAATTTGTCCGGGTTGCCGAAGGCGGGGTCCTGGGCGGCGATCTTCCGCCACATGTCCCAGCCGCCGCCGGGTCTGATCTCCGTGTTGTAGGAGGCGGGCTCGTTCTGGGAGCCCATGGAGGAGTTCTCCACACAGCCGCCGTTGGTGATGAAGACCAGGTCGTTCTCCGTCAGGTCCACAAACTCCTGATTTCCTTCCCGCAGCAGCTCAACGCGCCTGGCCAGCTTCCTTTGGGGCTGAATGTCAAATTCCACGTTGACCACCTTGGTGTTGTAGTGGAACTGGACGCTGTGCTCCTCCAGATACTTGACCATGGGCAGGATCATGGACTCATACTGGTTGTACCGGGTGAAGCGCAGGGCCTTAAAGTCAGGCAGGCCGCCGATGTGATGGATGAAGCGCTTGATATACCGCTTCATCTCCAGGGCGCTGTGCCAGTTCTCAAAGGCAAACATGGTGCGCCAGTAGAGCCAGAAGTTGGAGTTGAGCACCTCATCGTCGAAGTAATCGGTGATGCGCTTGTCGTACAGGTCCTCGTCCGGAGTGAAGAACAGGCGCATGATCTCCATGGCCGCCCTGTCGGAGACATCGAATTTTCCGTCCGTGTGGGCGTCCTGGCCCCGGTTGACGGTGGCCCGGCAGAGGGAGTAGTTGGGGTCCTTCTTGTTGAGCCAGTAGTACTCGTCCAGGACGCTGACCCCCTCGGTCTCAATAGAGGGGATGGAGTGGAACAGGTCCCACATGACCTCGAAATGGTTATCCATCTCCCGGCCGCCCCGCATAACATAGCCCACGTTCTCGAATTTCCACCCATCGCAGGCTCCCCCGGGAATGGGGTCCTTCTCAAAGATATGGATGTGCTCGCCCTTCATCTGTCCGTCCCTGACCAGATAGCAGGCGGCTGTGAGGGCCGCCAGGCCGGTGCCGATGATATAGGCGGATTTGTGATCCACGCCCTCGGGCTTCTGGGGACGGGCGAACGCCTCGTAGTTTCCGCTGGAATAATACATAAAAGACATCCTTTCATTCTATTTTGGTTGGGTTGTTCACCTGATAGGGCCATCATAGGACAATTTTTTTCTTTTCACAATAAACAATCATGCCCCGATGATAAGAAACTTATCATCGGGGCATGATTGATGGAATTTAATGGTTTTCCGCCCAATGGGGAGAATCGCCGGCACGAAAGGCCTCCAGCGCCCGGAGAATGCTGCCTTGCACCACGCGGCTGGTGCGTTCGACAAGTACGGATGGCTCCTCGCGCATATTGTTGTCGATCCATTCCAGCATAACGCCAATAAAGGCATACTCGTAGAAGTTTGCAATGAAACGCTTGTCCTCCTCACTGACCGACATTTCCGCCGATTTTTCTTCTACCACGCCCAGGATCAAACCGCAGATCAGCGGATTCAAGTACTGCTCGATTCGCTCCCGGCTGACGCAGCGGTAGACGTTCATGATGAGGGGCTTGTTGGCCTGTACCGCAGAGAAGATATTGAGAAAGCCCTCCTGCCAGGTGTCATAGGTCTTCTTTCCCGCCATGGCCTGGGCGGCCTCCTCCACGCAGGTCCACTCCACCAGATCATAGATGTCCTTGAAATGGTAGTAGAAGGTCATGCGGTTGATAGCGCAGTCATCTGTGATATCGCTGATGGTAATTTTATTCAGAGGTTTCTGAAGAAGCAGGTTTTTCATCGACTCTGCCAGGGCTTTCTTTGTTTTCATTGGTGCAGTTGTCTCCTTTCTCGTTCTGGCATGGGCAGGAAGGGGAGAGGTGAAGCTTCCCGCAAAGGCCCTCCCTTGAGGATCATGAACGTGATATTCCTGACGGTCATCCGGATGATTTGTCCGGTTTAGCCGGCAGCGCATTGGCAGTATGCGCCGCTTGCAGTGTGAGAAGAGGCACTCTGTTTTGTTATCACTCCGCAAAGAAAATAGCATAGCAGGGGCCTTTTGTCAAGATTTTGGCTCCTTTTCTTCCAGCTCATTGCCAGACAGTATGAGAAAACCTCTACCGTATTTACTTCCAAGAAGACCTTTTCTCTGTGGAGCGAGGTCTTTGCCGACGTTACCATCTCCTCCGCCATCCTGAACCGTATTCTGCATCGCTGCACCATCATCGATATCAAGGACGGAGCTTACCGTCTGAAAGAACGCAAGGAACTTATGCGCCAGAAACAGCAAATCGTGAACTCTCTTTTTGAACAAGGCAGCACCTGGTTTTTGTTACCCCCGCCGAAAAACTACAAAATTTCTTCGTCTTTTCTTACAATTTCATATTGACGTTGACATTAAATCTTTATTTTGGATACGCCCTCAAAACGGAGGAATCCGACGCCGAGACTGCCGTATTTTTGTATATATTTTCACCAATTTTGCCTTGCAGATTTTGGTGGAAAGTGCTATATTAGCTCCTGTACGGAATTTCTGAGGCAAAGAGAGGTGCGAACCATGCAAATTCTGATTCAACTTTCCTTCTCCCTGGTGGGGGGACTTCTGATGTCCCGCCTGGCCAAGCGGCTGAACCTGCCTGCGGTCACGGCCTACCTCATCACCGGTCTGCTGCTGGGCCCCTACTGTCTGGGCGGGCTGAACCTGCTGGAGCTGGGCTTCAACACGCCCCAGGAGGTGTCCAGCCTGGACATGATCTCCCAGGTGGCCTTGGGCTTTATCGCTTTCACCATTGGCAATGAGTTTCGGCTGGAGCAGCTCAAGCACATGGGCCGGCAGGCCATCACGGTGGGTATTCTCCAGGCGGTGGTCACCACGGCTCTGGTGGACATAGCGTTGGTGGCGGTGCATTTCATCAACCCTGAGTTGATTTCCATCTCCTCCGCCATCACCCTGGGAGCCATTGCCGCGGCCACCGCGCCGGCGGCCACGCTGATGGTGGTGCGCCAGTACAAGGCGGACGGCCCGCTGACCAAGCTGCTGCTGCTGGTGGTGGCCATTGACGATGCGGTGGGGTTGGTGCTCTTCTCCGCATCCTTCGGCGTGGCCATGGCCTTGGAGAGCGGCGCAATCAGTCTGGTGACCGTGCTGGTGGAGCCCCTGGTGGAGATTACCCTGTCCTTGGCCCTGGGCGCGTTTGCCGGATGGCTTTTGTACCGAGTGGAGAAGTACTTCCACTCCCGAAGCAAGCGCCTCTCCATCTCCATCGGCTTTGTGCTGCTGACGGTGGGCCTCTCCATGGCGGAATTTGAGGTGGGGGGCATCCACTGCGGCTTCAGCCTGCTGCTGGTGTGCATGATGACCGGCACTGTGTTCTGCAACATCTGCGACTTTTCCGAGGAGCTTATGAGCCGCGTGGACGGGTGGACGGCGCCGCTGTTTGTGTTGTTTTTTGTGCTGTCCGGCGCGGAGCTGAACCTGAAGATTCTCTCCAACCCTGTGGTGCTGCTCATCGGTGTGGTGTACATTGTCTTCCGGTCCCTGGGCAAGTACGTAGGCGCCTATGGCAGCTGCGCTATGACCCAGTGTAGCGATAAGATCAAAAAGCACCTGGGCATCACACTGCTGCCCCAGGCCGGCGTGGCTCTGGGCATGGCCCTGACGGCCCAGCAGCTGGCGGACGGCGAGGTGGTGCGCAGCGTGGTGCTGTTCTCCGTGCTGGTGTATGAGCTGGTGGGCCCGACGCTGACCAAGCGGTCTCTGATCGCCGCCGGCGAGATTCAGGTGGAGGGCAAGACCAGTGCCCGCAAGCAGAATATCCCCAAGGCTCCTCTGAAAAAGCTGTAAATCTTCTGTGGAAAAGGCCTGCCGGCACGGCAGGCCTTTTCTTGTGCTGGGGAGGGGGGACAAAATAGGGATTTAATGGAATAATAAAAAGACATCAAAAAGGCGCTCGAAATGGGGAAAGATGGAGGACCAGATCAAGGCAGGGTATAGTTGACCGTTGCGCCGGTGCCGCTGCGCCGTACTCCGTTAAAAACGGCCAGCAGCAGGTCAGCCGATTCCACCAACCGATGGTTCCGGTCGATCATGCAGCCATCATAATATTGACGGCTTACACTGGCTGTCAAGAGAAAGAAGCAATTTATGGACGGAAACAAAAAATGACGCTTCTGGGGAGTGCGCCCAATTCCCAAAGCTCTCCTGGCGCTGGGCATTCCAACGATGATTGGCATGCTCATTAACGCCTTTTACAATCTGGTAGACACCTATTTTGTATGTGAACAGACCCTAGAATAGGATCTATGCACACCGGCAATAATGATATAACTTATATATATTATCATAAATTTTATTTCTATGGTACACTATATCCAGAGTTACCTCTACAAAAAATAAAAAGGAAGGATAGGTGGAAGAGAAATGAAAAAGACAAAAAAGGCGATATCTACTGTCGTGGCGATCTGCCTGGTATTAGCCTGTTTTGCCGGATGTTCCCCCAATACGGCCCCCGGCAATAATGAGGCAACGACGCCCATCCCCGCTGTAACATCCCCCGATACTGCATATAAAGACACCTTGGTTTACTCCCATAATACAGATATTACCACGCTTAATCCGAATATCCAGAATGGAACCAACACAGAGGCGGTAGCGTTGCTGTGTTATAATACACTCTTGAAGTTTGATGAGAATTTTGAGGTAATTGGTGATCTGGCGGAAAGCTGGGAGGTTGCAGATGATAATATCACATGGACCTTTCACTTAAGGCATGGTGTCCAGTTTCATAATGGGAAGGAGATGACCGCAGACGATTTCAAAGCGACTTATGATTTCTATATGAATCCCAGCAACGGATTCGCAGTAGCATCCCTCCGGCAGTTGACAGAAGTTCGTGTAGAGGATGACTATACGCTGGTCCTTGTTACAAAAGAGCCTTTCGGTGTAATGGAGAGAACTTTCTGTGATATCGAGACAGCTGTTCTGGACGCTGATTACCTGGAGAAATATGGCTCTGAGCTGGGTAACTCAATAGAAAGCGTCAATGGTACGGGCCCCTATAAGCCAGCCAAATGGGTAAAAGATTCTGCCGTTACGCTTGAGCGGTTTGAAAATTATTTCGGTGAAAAGGGTGCCTCCAAAACAATTGTTATGCAGGTAATTCCAGAGGCGGCTTCTGCCGCGATTGCTCTGGAAACAGGGGAAGTAGATGTGGCAAACGGTCTGACCGCAGAGGATGTGGCCCGGCTGAAGGCTGATGAAGATAATTTTACGATCGTCAAGCGTCCTACAGTCAATCAACGTCTGTTCCGTTTTGGTTGTAACGATGAGGTTATTTCTAACCCGCTGGTCCGTCAGGCTATCATTTACGCCATTGACCGGCAGCCTATTATTGACGGACTATTCCCAGGACTTGTGGAACCAGCGACATGTAGCGTCTCTCCCCTAACCTTTGGATATAAAGATATGGGCGTGATCGAGCAGGATCAGGAGAAGGCAAAACAGCTTCTCTCTGAAGCCGGCTATCCGGATGGCTTTACGACAAAAATCTGTACCACGGAGCGTTACGAAAAGGGGGTTCAGATTGCGGAGGTCCTTGCGTCCCAGTTGGAGGAAGTAGGCATTAAGGCCGAGATTGAAGTTATTGAATGGGCAGCCTTCCAGACCGGTTGGCAGAATACTCCTAGATCAGAGTTTGATATGCCAATGTTCATTATGGGCGGCGGGTATGGCTCTGCAGACTGTGATGCAGAGCTTCATATGTTGTTTGGTGACTTTGAAGACGAAACTGCCCGTAAAAACTATGGTTTTTACCACAATGATGAGGTGTCAGGACTGTTAGACAAAGCTGCGGTCACTATTGCGCAGGATGAGCGGCTGGCAATGTACAATCGTGTTAACGAAATCCTCTATTTAGAGGATCCAGGCGCTATTTGGCTGTTTGATCAGTATCAAATCCTCTCTACGCGGAAAGGTGTTACAGGATTTACCTATCTTCCCAATTCAGTTGTCAATCTGGCTTGGGTAAAGGCCCCTAAATAGGCATAGGGCAAAGGCAGGATATCCCTGAGATACGGAATATCCCGCAGGGACATTTTCCCTGCGGGATATTTCATAATAAGAGCAGTCTTTCTGCGTTCTGTGCAGATACGCAGTCGCTGGAAAAAAGCTCTGAACAATAATTAACAGCGCAAAAGGAGGATGAGACGTGTTCGCATATGCCATCAAAAGAATATTACAGATCATCCCTGTACTGCTTGTGATCTCCTTTCTGGTCTTCTTTATGGTACATCTTATGCCGGGAGATCCTGTTCAAACCATGCTAGGCACAGAGGCTACGCCGGAGCAGGTGGAGATCTACCGTGAGGCACTTGGGCTCAATGATCCAATCCATATACAATATTTTAACTATATGAAGGGACTGCTGCGCGGTGATATGGGGACATCTTTCTACACCAACAACCCGGTTTCTCAGGAAATAGCGGAGCGGTATCCTAACACCTTGAAAATAGCAGTTTTAGCAACCATGCTGGCATCTGCCCTAGGCGTAACCATAGGCATCGCAGCGGCAGTAAAGCATAATCAATTTATGGACAATCTGCTGATGGTCCTGTCTATGATCTCTGTTTCCATGCCCTCGTTCTTCTTTGCGCTTCTGCTAATGCTGGTATTTTCACAACAGCTGAATATCCTTCCTAGTTTGGGACTTTCTAGTGGGCTACACTATATCCTGCCAACACTGACCCTTGGTCTGAATGCGGTTGGTTTGATCTCCCGTACAACACGTTCTGCCATGCTAGATGTCTTGCGGCAGGACTATATCCGCACATCCAAATCCAGGGGAATTAGAAAGAGCAAAATAACTTTTTCCCATGCGCTGAAAAACGCATTAATTCCTGTTGTAACCGTTATTGGCCTGCGTTTTGGAACGCTGCTTGCCGGAGCAACTTTGACAGAAACCGTATTTTCAATTCCCGGTATGGGG
Source organism: uncultured Clostridia bacterium (assembly GCA_947365965.1). GTDB lineage: Bacteria > Bacillota > Clostridia > Oscillospirales > Oscillospiraceae > Pelethomonas. Next base: position 337 of record CANAZG010000110.1, on the reverse strand, counting down.
CGCTTCCTTGTTACATCGGTTCTGAACCGGGACTATCCTTCTATTCAAGGATGTATTTTAGTTCTTGCATCCACTTATGTGATTATCAACACGGTTGTTGATCTTCTTTATGGTTTTATAGACCCGAGGATTAAATACGTATAAAAGGGGGGGGGAGAACCTTGAGAGAAAACGCTTTTCGTCGATTTATAAAACGCAAGCCATCTGTCATAGGTGGAATTGTTCTGCTAATTTTTCTCCTGATGGCGGTTTGCGGCCCTCAATTATGTAGGTATGATCCCAACAAGGTGGATCTTACCGCCATATATCAGCCTTGCAGCCTTACACATCTGCTTGG
>CANAZG010000109.1 GCA_947365965.1 uncultured Clostridia bacterium | reverse complement strand
ATAGACCGAACCACAGCGTTTTTGCTGGGGTCGGTCTTGTTGTATCTGCGTTTTTTGTTTTTGAAAGGAGGCTGGACAATGGAGAAAATCAAAACGGAGGAAGTCAGGCGCAGGCGGGGCAGACCGAAGCTGGATGCTCACATCACGGAGGAATACGCCCCCAGCAGGCGGCAGGCGCTGAACAAGATGTATCTCTATGAGGGTGTCCATCTATTATCGGTAGCGGCTACCGAAATTCCAAACAGCGAGGTCTTGTGGCAGGAGGACAGAGTGGCGGTCAATGTAAAATCCCGTGACGGCATCCTGGAGCAGCTCGGCAGAATGGCGGTGCAGGACAAGCTGTGCCGTACCGATTGCGTCTATCTCGCCAACCTTGCCATCGCCGCCGTTCAAAATGGGTACACCACGCGGGAGGTGGAGGTTGTTTTGCGGAAAATCCGCATGGCGGCGAAATCAAGCATAAAAAATCCAGACAGCGAGGCGCTTTACTGTGCGTTGGGAAATGCCGTGGACATTCTGCGGAGAATGGGAGGTATCGCATGAAGACGAAAAAGCGGCCAGTGGAGATCACAGTGGCGGGGGAACTCCCCGGCTTTGAATACGGCGGGTGCCGGGGTGTGTTTTTGAACCTGGGGCTTGATGTGGAAATGGACGGAGTGACCTATCACCTGTCCAGCAGCTTTGCGGAAAAAACGGAAATGGGCGAGGTCATTGACACGGCAGAACTGGAGCGGAACAGGCGGCGGACGGCGTAAAAAATTTCGATGTCCGGCGATAAGCTATTGCTTTACAGTGCTAAAGCGGCTATAATGGGAGCAGGTAACAGATGCTATGTTCCTGCGTCCAGGGAGGTAAAAAAACAAGATGCAGGAAAAATACAATGTTGGAATTTATTGCAGGCTCAGTCGGGACGATGAAAGGACCGGGGAGTCCGTGTCCATCGAAAATCAAGATGGGATTTGTCAAGGATATTTTCTTCCCCAAAACACAAAAATTAATGCCCTCGTACTTTTGATTCGCTTTTAGCGCAGAAGTATGAGGGCATTAAAATATACTGCTTCATTAAAAATTAACACGTCCGGTTTCGTAACACAATAAATGATTGTTATAGATATACAAATGATTGTGGGGCTTGGCGAATACCGTAATCAGACAGAGCCTTGGGTTTTTCATAAATCACGACATCTCTTAACTTATATGCAATGGCCTTATCTTTTCCAGCATAGTAGGAAAAATAGAACTTTTTTGTGATGCCAGCAGCAGTTTTTGCTATCTCCCAAATCTCTTTTGGCGTCCCTTCCAATATTTCATCAATAGTCGCTTCTCCGACCACTTCCTTCTGTGGTGACGAAGCGTAAAAAATAATTCGATTTACACCATCTTTCGGTCTGCTTTTTCGGAATTCGTATTGCTTTTTCCCCTCAAGTATCACCTTTGCGTACTTAGGTTTAATTGATAATAACATTGCCGACATCTACATTGCCCTCCCGCAGAATTTTTTCAAACTGATCCCTTGTATAACGGAAATTCATGGGATGGGTTCCAGGCCAACAACCATTATCTTTCAGCCACATCCAATTTACATTATTCCCTGCACCAAAATAGCCATAATACAATAACTCAATCAGCGTTAGGGATGCCCACGTATCATATTTTTCTTTCAATTCGTTTTCATTATAGACCGATTTGTTACCGACCATGTGTAAGAACTGGTCGTAAGAATATTGGGCTCGTCCGTTTATCTTTATTTTCTCAATTCGTGTTGCAACACAATAAGTAGTGATAACAGATTTATACCCTGGACGGCCATTTGCCCCAGTATATTTTCTGTATACCAAGACAGGCTCTCCAACTTTGAAAGCCAGACTGTAGGGCTTACCTATGTACACTTTTTTTAGCCCATTTGCCACGCTGATGTCAATGCGCTCCTGCAAGGTATTAGCCAGGTCAGAAGAGGCAAACATGGTGTCGTGATATTCCATATCAATGGCAAGGCATCCAGCGCACTGAATCTGACTGCTAAGGAAAGGGAATGATTTGCAGGGGTCACTGAAATCGAGATTTCTTCGGTCTTTAATATATACTCGCTCACCATTCAAATTGTTGCCAACATGAACAAAGCCGTATTTTTCAAGGAGGAATATCAAACTGGCGTGTTTATCAAAAACAGTAACGTAAATCTCATTGATGCCTAAATCTCGCCATTGCCATAAGGTTAGCCCCAGCGCACCTTCACCAATCCTTTGATTACGATAACGCTCATCAATTTTAATCGTTGTGATTTTAAGACGCGCAATCTTCGGTAACACACTGCCATCTGCCAACTTGATTTCTTCGGTTTCACCTGGCTTTAGGTTTACAAACGCTCCTACTCCTTGATCATCTTCAAACACCAAGGCCCTCTTCCCATCAGCAGCTTTTTTTGTGAACCACTGTACAAAACCAGTGCTTGATGAAGTGCCAGGGTAATCGGCTTTCAAAGAATCGAAAAAGGAATCATTGAGATCAATTTCGGAAAAGCGTTTACGTTCAAACTTACCTGCCATAATCAATCCCCCTTAAAGTGACTTTATAAAATCGATTGCTTGCATGAGGTCTTCAGCGCCATTAGAAATAAAGAGCTTTGCGCCAATATTTTTGGCAACTTCGCCAGCATAGCGCCGCTCTTCTTCCTGGAACTGTTCAACACTCTCTACGGTAATATCAATTTTATCACGCTCTCTGCGCCGGGACACGATAATTTCCGGCTTTTCAGTCAGTAACACAATGGCATCTGGCTTGAGCATGGTAAAAGTATCGTGAGAGATGCGCTGAACTTCACCAGAAGCATTTAGCAGGCAGAAATGTCCGTCCAAAATAAAATTCTTGCCAAAAGTCTTGAGTTCGTTCACAGCTATGAGAAGGAATTGCTGATTGTCATCTATATCCGGAATAAGCTTGTCCTTCGAAAATTCCGATTGCTTTTTTGCCACAATCAAAGTGCTGGCCGAGTAGGTTTCGATTCCTGTGGATTCTTTGACCAAATTGCAAAAATACGATTTTCCTACACCATGAACGCCACTCACAAAAATCATGATTTCCTTCCCCCTTTTCAAAAAGCATATAATCACTCTATATTTTCCCATTATAGCAGACAGAAGCAAGAATTTCAAGAGAAAACAGCGTTTTATCCTGCAATCGCAGGAGAAAATCTTGCGTTTAGAGTTTAGACGTGGTATAATGAAAACCAAGTTAATATTCTCCCAGAAAACGGAGGTTCGTGTATGGCCATCAGTTATAAAAAGTTATGGAAGCTGCTGATTGACAAAGATATGAAGAAAAAAGACCTGCAACAGTTGGCAGGCATAAGTGCGGCGTCTGTCACCAAACTTGGCAAGAACGAAAATGTGAATACAGAAATAATCGAAAAAATCTGTGTCGCCCTTCAATGTGATGTCAGTGATATCATGGAAATGGCAGATGAAGATTGAACCAGCCTTACAGATTATATGTTTCGTGGAACCGACATTCAATTTCAAAGAGGAAGGGAATAAAGACACATGGATAATCAGATTCACAATGCAATCGTGAGTTTTATATGGGGAATCGCGGATGACTGCCTGCGTGACGTATATGTACGCGGCAAGTATCGTGATGTTATTCTGCCTATGACGGTGATCCGCCGCCTGGATGCGATGCTGGAGGACAGTAAAGAAGCTGTTCTTGACATGAAAAAGAAACTTGATGCCGCCAAAATCGATAACCAGTGGCCGGCATTGTGCAATACTGCGGGACAAGCATTCTGTAATGCCTCTCCGTTCCGCCTGCGTGATTTGACCAGCCGCGCAAAGAAGCAAACGCTGAAAGCCGATTTTGAGGCTTATCTGGACGGTTTTTCTCCCAATGTACAGGAAATCTTGGAGAAGTTCAAGTTCCGTAACCAGATTGACACGATGATTGAGGCGGATATTCTGGGGGCGGTAATTGAGAAATTCATCTCGCCGGATATCAACCTCTCCCCAAAGCCGGTCTATAAGGATGATGCCCAGACTATCGTGAAGCACCCCGGACTGGACAATCACGGTATGGGTACGATTTTTGAGGAACTGATTCGCAAATTCAATGAGGACAACAATGAGGAAGCTGGGGAACACTGGACACCCCGCGATGTTGTTGAATTGATGGCGGATCTTGTATTCATGCCCATCGCCGATCAAATCAAAGACGCCACCTATTCCTGCTATGACGGGGCCTGCGGCACAGGAGGTATGCTTACCGTTGCACAGGACAGACTCTTGACGCTTGCCCAACAGCAAGGAAAGAATGTCTCTATCCATCTGTTCGGTCAGGAAGTTCAGCCGGAGACATACGCCATCTGCAAAGCGGATATGCTGCTCAAAGGCGATGGAGACCAGGCGGAGCATATCAGCTATGGCTCTACGCTTTCCTTGGACGGGAATGCCACAAGGCAATTTGATTTCATGCTGTCGAATCCTCCCTACGGAAAGAGCTGGAAGGTCGATGCGGAAAAGATGGGTGGCAAAAAGGAAATTTTGGACACCCGCTTCAACGCTTATCTGGAGGGCGGAGAGCAGCTTGCCATGATTCCGAGGACGAGTGACGGCCAGCTACTGTTTCTGTTGAACAACGTGGCAAAGATGAAAAAGGATACGCCACTGGGCAGCCGCATCGCCGAAGTACATAATGGTTCGTCCATTTTTACAGGAGACGCAGGCAGCGGGGAGAGCAACGCCCGCCGTTACATGATTGAGAACGACCTGGTTGAAGCGATCATTGCCCTACCTGAGAATATGTTCTACAACACAGGGATTGGGACATTTATCTGGATTTTGTCCAACCGAAAAGAGGAACGCCGTAAGGGGAAAATTCAGTTGATTGATGCCACCGCTATGAAATCCCCGCTCCGTAAAAATATGGGAAAGAAGAACTGCGAGTTCACATCGGAAATTCGCAGGGAAATCGTCCGCATTTTCATGGAGATGGAGCAGAGTGAAGTCAGCATGATTTTCGACAATAAGGAGTTCGGCTATTGGTCTGTTACCGTGGAACGCCCTCTGCGTCTTCGTGTGTACCCGGACAGGGAAATTCCCGCCGACACATTCAGAAAAACGGACGAGCTTGCAGCGGTGAAGAAGGCTCTTGCCGAAGCCGCAAAAACTGCTCCACTGGATGACTGGACGGCATTTGCCAAAGCGACAAAATTGAAATCCGGCGTTCTAAAGAAGATCCGACCCTTCATTACAGAGAAAGACCCGACCGCACAGCCCATTGATGGTGAAGCAGATGTTGACTTGCGGGACACGGAAAACATTCCGTTTACCTATGAGGGCGGCATTGACGCCTTTATACAGAATGAGGTATTGCCTTATTCCCCCGACGCCTATGTGGATGAGAAGAAAACGCAGATCGGCTATGAAATCAGTTTTACCAAGTATTTCTACAAGCCGGTGGAGCTGCGCCCGATGGAGGAAATTCTGGATAGCTTGAAAGCCTTGGAACGGGAAGCGGATGGCATGATGGCGGAGATTATGGAGGGGATACAATGAGTGCAAATTATATCCTCAATAATCCTGCTTGGCTCGGAGAAATTCCCTCACATTGGGACTACAAGAAAATTGGCTCTCTATTTACTGAGCGGAAAGTTAAAGTTTCTGACAAGGAGTATCCTCCGCTTTCTGTCGCAAAGATTGGCGTTGTGCCTCAATTGGACACCGCAGTGAAAACAGATGCAGGGGACAATCGCAAGCTGGTACGCATTGGGGATTTTGTCATCAATAGCCGGTCGGACAGGAAGGGCTCTTGCGGTGTATCAGAACTTGATGGATCAGTTTCCCTTATCAATATCGTGCTTACACCCAGAAGCCAGTGGAATAGCAGATATGTACATTACCTGTTGAGAAGCCAGCCCTTTTCAGAGGAATATTATCGCAACGGGAGAGGGATTGTAGCTGATTTGTGGACAACACGTTATAGTGAAATGAAATCCATCCTTCTTCCCGTCCCTCCCCGCTCTGAACAGGATCAGATTGTGCGGTTTCTGGATTGGAAGGTTTCGAGTATCAATAAGCTGATCTCAATTAAGAAAAGACAGATTGTTTTGTTAAAAGAGCAAGAGAACCAATCAATTAGTCATATTGTTCTGCATGGATTGCATGGTTCACTCTTGAAGGACAGCGGCAATCGCTGGGTTGGTAATATACCCATAGATTGGGATACTATAAAACTTGGAAGATTCTGCTCGTTTCAAAACGGAATCAGTGAGTCAGGTGAATTTTTTACTTCTGGAACGCCGTTTGTTGGATATGGAGATGTGTATCGCCATTTGGAGTTGCCGAAAACTGTGAGCGGTGTCGCACAGTCGAACGAGCAGCAACAGGAAGTATTTTCTGTTCGTGAAGGTGATATTTTCTTTACCCGCACCTCAGAAAATATAGAAGAAATTGGAATGGCCGCAGTATGTAAGCACACAATTAAAAAGGCTGTATTTTCTGGCTTTGTCATTCGCTGCCGTCCTCGCATAGCACTTGTCGATATCGACTATATGAAGTATTATCTCCAGATACCTGCGATAAGAAACCATTTTTCCTCAATGATGAATATTGTTATTCGAGCTTCATTAGGTCAGAACCTACTGAAGCAAATGCCAGTAGTTATACCACCGATGACTGAGCAGAAAGAAATTGCTACATATCTGGATGCGCAGCATTCAAAATACACTGTTTTGATAGGGACTATACAAAAAGAAATCCAAGCACTTGATGAACTTAAAACACGGCTTATCTCTGACATTGTTACTGGAAAAATTGATGTCCGTGGCATTGAAATCCCCGAATACGAATTTGTGGAGGAAGAAGCTGACAGCGATGCAGATGATGAAGAAGAAACCGAAGGACAGGAGGAAGGCTGATGGATAATAGCGAACGAGAAAAATTCTGGGATGTATTAAAAAATCTGCACAATAATGATGAAGCAAGTATGAGTATACTGACCGAAGCATCCAAAAGGCCAGAAACCTTGTGCAGATTCCGACCCGTCAGTGAGCATTCTCTGCAACAACTGCAAGAAAACAAACTGTTCTTTTCCTCCGCTGACCATTATGACGATCCATTTGACACCTATTTCTACATCAATGTTGACCAAATGGTTCCAGTTTATGAGGAACTGAGAGCAGATTTGCTTGAAGGAAATACAGAATTTGCAGACAAATTACGTCAGATAGCTAAACTTACAGGCCAGGAACCAGAAATATTTGTCAGTATGTTGTCTAATGGAGCGTTAGATTTTGCACAGCTAAAAGGACAACTAATGATGGTTCGTAACTCAATCCAGAGAAGGTTATTTTCGATTTGCTTTTGTGAAGACCCATATAATGAGACACTTTGGTTAAAATATGCAAATAACTACAGCGGTTTTGTGCAGATATATGATTTTACCTGTCTGGATACCTTTATGTGCGGAACAGAAACAGCTTGCCTAAATTGCATTTCAGCGAGAGAACCCCCTTATACTTACCCAGTCTGCTATTCAGACATGAGGTATGATGCTACAAAATATGCGTTAGGGATTTGGCTGATGGAAAGAATAGAGAAGCAAAATAATATGGCGTTAGCACCTCTCCACGAATATGTAAAATCCTCGCTTATGTGGGAAATTGAGAGAATTTCTTTAATTAAGAAAAAGTGCCATGAATACGACCAAGAATGGAGAATGATCCGTCCGGCAATGTTCGAACAGCGTTCATGCGTTAAAATGAAACCTCGTAAAATTATTGTTGGATTGCGGACTCCTCAATATGAGCGTAGACTTATAGTCTCTGCCGCAACAATTGCAGGAATACAAGAAATCCATGAGCTTTATATTAATGATTTGGATAAATTAGACAGCAGACCCATAAATGTATAAGGTCACCGGGAAAGGAACCACTATTGGATGAATAATAATGAATTAGTTCCCTATGAGGACATCTATTCCGAAATAAAGGAAACCCTCCTACTGTCGCGCAATCAGGCATACAGCGCGGTCAATTTCGCTATGGTGCAGGCTTATTGGCAAATTGGGCGCATTATCGTTGAACATGAACAGAATGGCAATGCGCGGGCTGGTTACGGGAAATCTGTGCTGCAGGAACTGTCCAACCGTTTGACCAAGGACTTTGGCAAAGGCTTTTCTGTGAGGACATTACAGCAAATGAAGAAGTTTTATGTGATGTTTCCAAATACGAACGCACTGCGTTCGCAATTGACCTGGACGCACTA
>CANAZG010000108.1 GCA_947365965.1 uncultured Clostridia bacterium | reverse complement strand
TTTGGACGAGGAGATCTTCCTCTCTATCCTTCGCTTTTTATGAGACGGGCGTGTCCTCCCCCAAAAGTCCACTTGATTTTCTCATCAATATCATATAGAATAACCCCTATGGGCCTTGTATGTACCCAGATTAAGAAATGTAGGGAGGCAATTCCATGAAAAAACGGATTTTAGTAGTAGATGACGACAGCATGAACCTGATGCGGACCAAGATGATCCTGGGCCAGGAGTACCAGGTGGTGCTGGCCGAGTCCGGAGCAGAGGCGCTGAACAGGCTGAAGGAGGATGAGGAGCAGATTGACATGGTTCTCCTGGATATCGACATGCCGGAGATGAACGGCATCGAGACCTTTGAGCGCATGAAGGATTTCGCCGCCGATATCCCTGTGATCTTCCTCACCGCCTCCGGCCAGGAGGACGACGTGGTCAGCGCCATCCGGCTGGGCGCGGTGAACTACCTGAAAAAGCCCTTCCGCCCCCAGGAGCTGATGCGGCGGATCTCCCAGGAGTTTGAGAAGCAATGAGGGCAGAGGAGCAGACCAGCAGGCACCTGCTGCTGGCCATCATCACCACTGGCTTCAGCGCCATGCTGAGCATGGTCACGGTTGTTCTGGCGTGGGAGCTCTGGATGGTCCTTCTCATGTCGGCGGGCTGCATCAGCGTGTGGATTCTGCACATCGCCAGGATCGGCTCCAACGCCCTCTATGAGAACCTGTGCATCGGCCTGCTGCTCACGGAGTTCTTTTTCTTCAGCATTCATGAGAGCAGCCTCTTTGACATACCCGCTATGGCCTGCATCCTGATCCTTGCGCTGTTCATGCTCAATAAGAAGTGGATCCTCCACGGGATCGCGGCGCTGTATCTCCTGGAGCTGCTCTACCACATACTGATCCTGGGCACCATCTCCCCCCGCATGACGTCCCGGGACGCCTTCCGTCTGGCCCTGGGCGCCATTATCATTCTGGGCGCGGCCGCCCTGGCCAGATACTGGATCAACCGGCGGAGCGCCCAGCGGAAGTGGTATGAGGGGATGCTGACGGAGCTGGAGACAGCGGGCAAGCAGAACGCCGTCTTTCTATCTAATGTATCCCACGAGCTCCGCACCCCCATCAATATGGTCATCGGCATCAGTGAGGTGGCCCTGGGGAAGGAGCTTCCTCCGGATATCCGGGGGGACATGAACTCCATCAAGCTGGCGGGCAAGCGGCTGTCCAACCAGATCAACAACATGCTGGACTACACGGAGATCGTGGAGGGCACTCTGACGCCGGCCAAAAAGGGGTATATGATTACCTCGGTGCTCAACGACGTCATCACCATGACCGCCCTCCAGAGCAACCGGAACCACCTGGAGCTGGTGTTCGACATCGACCCCAAGCTGCCGGCCGTCCTGGTGGGGGACGCGGAGAAGATCTCCCACGTGCTGAAAATCCTGGTGGAAAACTCCATCAAGTTTACCGAGGAGGGCGGCGTCAACGTCCGCATCGGATACCGCCGGGAGAGCTACGGCATCAATCTGGTGGTGGACATCCGGGACACCGGCATCGGCATGACGGACGACCAGCTGCGGCAGATGTACGACGTCTTCTATCAGGCGGACTCCGGCAGCAGCCGCTTCGCCGGAGGCCTGGGCCTGGGTCTCCCCATTGCCCGGGGACTGCTCAACGCCATGGGCGGCTTTGTTCATTTCGACAGCAGGGGCCAGCAGGGCCTGCTGGCCCACATCGTGATCCCCCAGGGCGTGGTGGACGACCAGCCCTGCATCAACCTCAACCACCCGGACCAGCTCTGCATCGCCTGCTACTTTACGCCGGAGCGGTACAGCTGCGACGAGGTCCGGGAGTACTACGACGGGCTGATCCTCAACCTGGTGGAGGGGCTGGGCATCAGGGGGTATCAGACCCATAACTTCGAGGGTCTCCTCAAGCTCCAGCGCAGCTATCCGCTCACCCACGTGTTCATCTCCCAGAGCGGGTATGAGGAGAACCGGGCCTACTATGAGGACCTGGCGGCCACCATCCGCGTGGTCCTCATCGCGGAGAGGGAGTTCACCCTGGCCCGCGACAGCAGGCTGCTCATCATACATAAGCCCTTCTCCGCCCTCTCTGTGGCAAACCTCCTCAACGGCGAGACCGGCGAGCGGGGCTTTGCGGAGGCCCAGGCCGCCGGCCGGAAGCCCTTCACCTGCGTGGGCGTCCGGGCCCTGGCTGTGGACGACGAGGAGATGAATCTGGTGGTGGCCAAGGGCGTGCTGGGCAGCTACGGCATTGAGGTGGACACCTGCCTGAGCGGCAGGGAGGCGGTGGCCCGGTGCGGCAGCATCGCCTATGACATCATCTTCCTGGACCACATGATGCCCGGATTTGACGGCGTGGAGACCCTGCGGAAGATCCGCGAGATCCGCAATGGCATGTATCAGGACCTGCCGGTCATCGCCCTGACGGCCAACACGGTCAGCGGCGCCCGGGAGATGTTCCGCAGCGAGGGGTTCACGGAGTTCGTCCCCAAGCCCATTGAGCGCACGGTCCTGGAGCGCGTGCTGCGCAAGGTGCTGCCCAAGAGCTGCATCCAGTACAGCGTCAAGCCGCCGGATCAGACGCCGCCTGCGGAGGAGATCCCTCCGGCGCCGGAGGTTACGGCGGATCCCGCCCCCTCCCAGACTGCGGACACCCCGGCGGACGCGGCGGCCCATTCCTATGAGGCCCTGACCCAGGCCGGCGTCAATGTGGAGCTGGGGCTGGACTACTGCGGCGGGGAGGAGGACTTTTACCGGGAGATGCTGCGGATGTTCTGCGCCCAGGGCCAGGAGAAGCGGGCGGAGATCAACGCTCTCTATGAGAGCGAGAACTGGCCGGACTACGCGGTGAAGGTCCACGCCCTCAAGAGTACGTCCCTGACCATCGGGGCGGAGCAGCTCTCCGCCCAGGCCAAGGAGCTGGAGCTGGCGGGAAAGCGGGGCGATGTGGACTGCATCCGGGCCCGCCACGCCCAGCTGATGGACGGGTATGCTGCCCTCTGCGCCCGCATCGCCGGCCTGTAGGGCTCCGGATGGCATATTGTATGAGGTGGGAGACGACGTGATAAAAAAATGGTTTGAGATAGTTACCGATCACAGGATCAGCCTGCGGGAGCGGATGTTCCGCATTGTATCCAGCATCTGCATGATCGCGATGATCTTTACGCTGCCTATGGGCAGAAGCGCCCTGAATATCGCTCTGCTGATTTTGGGCCTCGCGGCGATGGCCCTGATTGTCAAGTTCAGCATCCGCAGAAAGCGTATTCAGACCGGGGCCACGGCCATCACGGTGCTGCTGCTGACCCTGTTTCCGATCACCTTTTTCTCCGCCGGCGGGTTTTACAGCGGCGTGCCGGAGTGGTTTGTCCTGTGCTTCATCTATGTCTGCATCACCCTGCTGGGGCGGCGCAGAAACATATTTCTCGGCCTGTGCATAGCGGAGACCATGCTCTGCTACGGCATCGCCTACTACTACCCCGACATCGTGATGGAGAACCCCCTTGCCAGCTCCTTCTTTGACTCCGCCTTCTCCATGATTATGGTCGGGCTGCTGACCAGCGTGCTGCTCATGTTCCTCAACCGGATGTATGAGGAGGAGAACGCCCTCACCCAGCAGCAGAAAAAGGAGATCGAGGAGCTGAACCGGGCGGAGAACAACTTCTTCTCCAGCATGAGCCACGAGATCCGCACCCCGATCAACACCATCATCGGCCTCAACGAGATCATCCTGCGGGAGGACATCTCCGAGGAGGTGGCGGAGAACGCCAGGAATATCCAGGGGGCCAGCAAGCTGCTGCTGACCCTCATCAACGACATCCTGGACATCTCCAAGATCAAGTCCGGAAAGATGGAGATCGTCAACGTCTCCTATGAGACCGGGGCCCTCTTCTCGGAGATCGTCAACATGATATGGATCAAGGCCAAGGAGAAGGGCCTGGAGTTCAAGCTCCACGTGGACCCCTCCATCCCCAGCATGCTCTGCGGGGACGAGGTGCGCATCAAGCAGGTCCTCATCAACCTGCTGAGCAACGCGGTCAAGTACACCAGTGAGGGCTCCGTCACCCTCTCCATCCGGTGTGAGCGCCGGGCGGTAAACCGGGTGCGGGTCTGGTATACGGTGGAGGACACGGGGCAGGGGGTGAAGAAGGAGAACATCCCCTATATCTTCAACGCCTTCCGGCGGGTAGATGAGGAGAAGAACCGCTACATCGAGGGCACAGGTCTGGGGCTGAGCATCGTCCAGCAGCTGGTGGAGCTGATGGGCGGCGAGATCAGCGTGAACAGCGTCTACACCAAGGGCTCCACCTTCATTGTCATGCTGGAGCAGGACATCGTGGACGAACAGGAGCTGGGCGCGTTTACCCTGGCCTCCCGGGCCCGGGTCCACGAGGGGGAGGCCTACCAGCAGAGCTTTGAGGCGCCGGACGCCCACATCCTGGTGGTGGATGACAACGACATGAACCTGATGGTGGTCAAAAAGCTGCTGGCGGAGACAAAGATCCAGATCGACACCGCCTCCAGCGGCGCCGAGTGCCTGCGGCTGGCCCAGACGCACCGCTACGACTGCATTCTCATGGACCACCTGATGCCGGAGATGGACGGAATCCAGTGCCTCCACGCCCTGCGGGTGCAGCCGGCGGGGCTATGCCAGGATGTACCCGTGGTGGCCCTCACCGCCAACGCGGGCAGCGACAACCAGCTTCTCTACCGGAAGGAGGGGTTCAGCGGCTATCTGGCCAAGCCGGTCAGCGGCGCGCTGCTGGAGGCGGCGGTGCTGAGCGTGCTCCCCAGGGGGCTGGTGCAGCTCAACGAGGAGGCGCGGCAGTCGGATATTGAAAAGGACATCCTGATCTTCGAGCAGTCCCAGCGGCGCTCCATCCTGGTCACCACAGACAGCGTGTGCGACCTCCCGGAATCCCTCCGGCAGGAGTTCGGCATCGCCGTGTGCCCCTACTACGTGTGCACGGACGATGGCCGCTTCCTGGACGTGGAGGAGCTCAACCCGGATGAGCTTTTGATGCACATCGCCGGCGGCGGGACGGGGTACTCCCAGCCCCCGGAGGTGGAGGACTATGAGCGGTTCTTTGCCGGGAAGCTGACCGAGGCCCAGAACATCATCCACATCACCATGGCCAAGCATGTCAGCGAGGGATATGAGAACGCCCGGGAGGCGGCAAAGTCCTTTGAAAACGTCACCGTGGTGGACTCCGGACACCTCTCCAGCAGCATGGGGCTGGCGGTGCTGTGCGCGGCCTACATGGCGGAGCACCACGCCTCCAAGGAGGAGATCGTGGAGACGGTGGAGCGAATGGAGCGATTCATCTCCTCCGCCTTCATCATCAACAGCACCCACATGATGTGTCAGGCCGGGCGGATCTCGAAAAAGATTCAGATCCTCTGCGACGCCCTGCTGCTCCACCCGATCCTTGTGCTGAAGAAGAGCCGGATGACGGTGGACCGCATGGAGGTGGGGAACTTCACCCACGTGGCGAAGAAATACATCCGGGCGGCGCTTCAGGACACCGGCAACATTGACCGGCGCATCCTGTTCATCACCTACTCCGGCATGGAGGCGAAAAAGATTCAGTATATCCAGAATCTGGTGCAGCAGTACTGCCCCTTTGAAAAGGTCTATCTGCAAAAGGCGTCCTCCGCCATTGCCAGCAACTGCGGCCCGGACTCCTTTGGCCTGCTCTTCATGCGAAAGGACGAAGCGGGTCCCCCCTTCTTCCAAAGCCCCAACCAGGACGGAGCGGCATAGAAGCCGCCGCTGATACAGCGCCCCCCTCGCCAATGGCGAGGGGGGCGCTGCTGCTTGATTTCGCGGGGGGCGCTGGCGGTTTCCGGCAGAGGCTCCCACCCATATGCGGGCCCGCTTCTCCTCTCTCCGGCGGCGGTTTGCGGTCCTGTCACATGGGCCGCAGATTTTTGTGGAGCCTGTCTGTGATCCAGGCCAGCCGCTTCTCCCGGCCGGCCTCTGTTTTTGCGTCAAAATAGGCCCGGGCGTAGGTCTTCCGGACGGACAGGGGCATGGCCTGAAAGTTTGCGAGGGCGGCCCCCTCCAGCAGGGCGGTCAGGCTGGCGGTCTGCTCCTCCGTAACCGCTATGGGATCGGGGGCGTACCACTGGCCGTTCCCCTTGGCCTCCTCTATCTTCCGGCGGCCAAAATCGGTCATCAGCCCCCGCTCCTCCAGGCTCTGGGCCAGGGCCCTGTTCTTGGCGGACCACCGGCTGTTGTCCCTGCGCATGGAAAAGTATTTCCGGTAGGTTTTATCGTCCACGCGCTGCATCTGCCCGTCAATCCACCCAAAGCAGAGGGCCTCCTCCAGCGCCTCGGAGGCCTTGAGGGTTTTGGGGCCGCCGGCCTTGCCAAACACAAGCCAGACCCCGGCGCTGGTCTGGCAGCTGCGGCACAGCCACTGCCGGAAGTCCTCTCTGCTGGAAAATTCCAGAATATCGCTCATGACCACGCCTCCTTTTTTCCCCCTTCTCCAGCCTATCAGCTATATATTTCCGCCGCATGAATCCCTGTCCTCCGGGGAAGGGTAACCGTGGAGGTGAGGCCATGGAGGGCTGTTACGGGGCGGCGGAACGCAGGCGGGACCCGCTGGAGACGCCCCTGCTGCTGTTTTTTATCCTCTCAGGGGCCGGCTGGCTCTGGGAGGTGGTATTTGTGGGCCTGTCCACAGGGACCCTGGTGAACCGAGGGTTCCTCCACGGGCCCTGGCTGCCGGTGTACGGCGTGGGCGGGCTGCTGTTTCTGCTGCTGCCCCGCCGGATAAAGGGCTGGTCCCTGGCCGCCGCCTGCGCCCTGGCCGGGGGCGGGCTGGAGTACGCCGTATCCCTGGTCCTGGAGGCGCTGTTCCACCAGCGCTGGTGGGACTACACCGGCTGGCCGGGCAGCCTCAACGGCCGGGTGTGTCTGGCCAGCGCCGCCGCCTTCGGACTGGCCGGGTGGCTCCTGACCGGCTGGGCGGAACCCCGGCTGCGGCGGGGACTGGGGGAGCTGCCGCCCCGCTGGCGGCGCGTCTGCTGCCGGGGGCTGTGCCTGCTGTTCGCCGCCGACGCGGCGCTGTCCCTGCTGCGGCCCAACAGCGGGGCGGGGATATCCTTCCCTGTGTGATGAGTATATCCTATTCCCGCGAAAAAGTCTACCGGAGAGGCAAAAATCCCCGGAAAGGCTGCGGGAGAAAGAACGGTCTTCCCGTAAGCTGTCCACATTTGTCGTTAAACAGGTTTTTGTGCTGAACAGACAGCGGGAAACAGGGGTTGACAGCAGCGGACATCCGTGGTATGATAGGGCCATAAATCACGCACGTGATTTTACGTATGTATAAATTGGAGGTTTACTATGAAGACATCCTATGCCGCTTTTATCCAGGCCAATCCCAACTGCTCCAAATACGAGTCGGATCCCGTTGCCCAGAGCATCTTTGCGCTGCTCTCTCAGGACGAGGCGATCATCACCATGGCTGCGGCGGCAGACCAGAACAAGCCCGCTCTGGGGCCCTGCGTCCAGATGGTGGAGAACTACGCCGCAACGCTGACCACGCCCAGCTTTGACATTAAAAACGACTTTGAGCGCACCGTTGTGGGCCGCATGGTCAAGGCCATTCTGGGGCCCTTCGGCTACCGCGTGACCACGCAGAAGGATCTGCCCAAGCAGTGGAAGGGGCGGTATTTCTCCTCCGCCTCCTGCTACGCCCTGTCCGCGCCGGACGAGGCTGTCATGCGGATCGTCAAAAAGGTGGAGGCCGTCTGAAAACCGGATAAGGCCGTAAAACCCGGGCCCGTCGTGCGACGGGCCCGGGTTTTTTAAGATGAGAGAGGAAGGATTACATGTTGAAGAGAGTGTCTGTATGTGAACTCTTTCCGCCCCGGCGCGGGATGCGCCGCAGAGAAAGAAGGATTTTCCCGTCAGGAGGCCCGGCCGTAGCGGCCAAAGAACTGGTTGAAGAAGTCCTCCATGTCGCCGTAGTAGTCGCCATAGCCGCCATTCCCCTCCGGAGCCTGCTGGCTCCCGCCGGCGCTGGACTGGGGGGTGGGCTCCTGGGGCTTGTCGATGGTGGAGCCAAAGGTCAGCTCCGTGGTCATCACCTGTCCGTCCCGGACAAAGGTGACTGTGGCGGTGTCCCCGGCCACATAGCTCTTGCTGCCCACGGCGGACTTCAGATCGCTGCTGGAGGTGATGGTGCTGGTGCCCAGCATGGTAATCACGTCCCCGGCCTGGAGGCCCGCCTGGGCGGCGGGACCGTTCTCAGTCACC
>CANAZG010000107.1 GCA_947365965.1 uncultured Clostridia bacterium | reverse complement strand
TGGCCCAGAGGTCCCGAGGAGTTGAATACCCAGGAATTCCGGGAGGAGCTGGACAGGGTGGTGAACGATCTCCGCAAGGGCATCCTGAAAGACCTCCCCTCCATGCGGCGGTACTGCTATGGCAGCGAGGGTGTCATTGAGGGCGGAACCTGCTGCCAGAACTATGGCTTCACACTGGAGACAGGACAGTATCTCTACCGTCTGCGGTGCAATCCCATAGAGGGCGACTACCAGGCATATCTCTCCTGCTTCGATAAGCAGACCCAGCAGATGGGACTGACGGAACAGGGCCGGCAGAGGCTCAGGAACGCCGCCGATCCTACGCTCCCCCACCGCTATGAGTGGTATGTGATCGAATACATCCACACACCTGAGCGGCGAATCGATCACGATCTCACGCTGGAGGAGGCCATACAGTTATATGCCGGCCTTGACTGCGCGGACAAGCGGTTGGGGGTCACCAAAGACAGCATCGCCGCAGTGGATCTGGCCATTCACTGGGATGGCCGGGAGTGGCTGTCAGAGGACCGGCTGAGGATGGAGGGATTCAAGGATGACCCGGTGGTGGCGGAGGCTGTCGTACAGATTCAGCAAGTACTGGACGAAAGCCCGGCTGTCGGACGGGTCACCTTCGCCAGCGGGGAACGGTGGAACTATACCGACCCGGAGAAATATCTCCAGACCGTCCGTGAGGAGCTGCCCTGTCATGCCGCCACCGGCTTCCGCTGTGAGACACTGACCGATGATCCGGAAGTCCGCAAAGCGGTGGACGATATGCTCTGCGGCCTGTATGGAGAGGAAAACTCACGCACGCTGGAGGACTACGGCAACAGTGGTATGACGATGGGAGGCATAAGCTAATGAAATTGGTAAAAGACGTAATCCTATGCACTGTTGTCCGCGATGATTTCCGACGGTGGCTGGACGGGGGAACCGGCCCCTTGACGATACAGACTGGAGAGAAAGAATCCACTCTGCTTCTCAAATTGGAAAAAAGCCCGCTTGTAGATTATTTATACCGAATGGATCTGGATCGGGACGGCAGCATCTCATGGGACAGCCTTCTGAAGTTCTGCGGCGCATACGATACGGAACATCAATCTTCGACGGCAAGCCGGACGCAGAGGTTCGCGCCGCGCTGAAGCAAAGCGGTTTCCACTGGGCTCCCAGCCAGGGCGCATGGCAGAGAATGCTGAACCAGAAGAAGGATGTTATTCCTTACTATTGATTAGGAGGCCCTTTCATGACAGAAGAAAACTACAACTATCGCACAAGCCAAACGCTGCTTCGAAACCAATTCACTGGTTATGGCAAATGGGAGATTCCCATCATACCAAGATTCGAACCGCACCCTGGGGACTTTGACGATTTGCTATTGATAGGATTTGATAAGACCCATTTGGAAGATCAAAATCACCTGGATCGCATGGTACACTTTTTCCTTTATGACTACCGATTTGAGCGGGTCTGGAAAAATCCCGACAGTGATATTGAGAAACTGTCTCGCTATCGTGCGGTATTTTCGCCGGACTTCAGCATGTATTTGGAAATGGCTCCCGTGATGCAGCTCTACAATGTGTTTCGTAATCGCTGGTGTGGAGCCTACTGGGCATCAAAAGGTATCCGGGTCATACCGACCGTAAATTGGGGCGATGAATCCACATTTGATTTCTGCTTCGAAGGAATTAAGAAGGGCAGTGTGGTAGCTGTTTCCACGTATATGGCATCGGAGCATGGCAACAGAGGTGATCAGAAGGAATGGTTCATGACTGGATATAACGAGATGCTGCGGCGGATCGAGCCCGAGAAAATTATCTGCTACAATACGCCGTTTCCGGAGATGCGAGGTGACATTGTGTATATTGATTACGAACGCAGTTCGTGGAAATACATGAGCTATGAACGGGCTTCCAGACAGGAGGAGCTGGAATCTTTCAAGATTGGTGGACAAACCACGGATTCGCATGATATAATTGCTTCATTCATTGATGTGCCGGTCGCCAAAGGCGGTGGCAGTGCTTATGGCGGAAAATGGAAGCCTGCCAAGCCAGAAGACGGACGTTTTCTCGGAAAGCCGGGAGAAATCAAACAAACTCATTCCAGTGGAAAACGTGGAGGCTATGATCGTGAAACTAAAATAGGCGATGACGGACGGGCAACTATGGAACGGCATCACACCGATCATGATCAGCCAAGTGTACATTCAGACCCGCATGATCATATTATTGATTGGTCTGGTGGCTTTCCAAAGCCTGGTCCGCCTATCAGTTATCCAAATGGAGCGCCGGAATTCAAACAGTTTGGAGGTGTTCACAAAATGTCTTATGATGTTGGAGTAAATAGCCTAGAAGATAATCGTTTCAAATCAATCAGCGATTTCAAATGGTGTATGAAGTGCGGAGGCGAAGTCCAGTTTGACTGGAAGGGAGTCACATATTGTTGCTTTGGATGTGTCTGCCAAACTCCAGGAATGAAACCGCGTATGCTTATTTCTCAAGCCGGAACTGTTGAAGTCAATCGGCGAACCGAAAAATGGTGTGATACTGCTGATGAGTTGCTAGAGTATATGGTGGGCGAAGATCGGCTGCGGGATGTGATCACACAGGTCACAGTTTGGGATCGCACAATTTGACCGATTCCAGCGGCATCTATAGTGTTGACCGGTTCCATGATAAGTTGACAGGCTACCAAGAGGGTGGCCTGTCACTTTTTATATAAAGAATGCAGTAAAGTCGTTGTGCCGCAGTGGTTTCACTTCGGCATCTTTATTTGTGGAGGTAAATCGATGAACGCATTTGAGAAAAGCGAGTCCATCAAAACAAGCCTGCGGCAAGGCTTTCAGGATGGCAGTTCCAAAATGGCAAGGCGCAAGTGCTACGGATATATCGTTGGATCAAATGGTCAGCTGGTAATAAATTCTGACGAGGCTCAAATTGTGCGCTGGATATACGAGAGGTATCTGGCTGGCGACAGCCTTGGGAAAATCGCCGCCGGTCTGGAGCGGCAAGGCATCCCATCCCCGACAGGCAAGTCCAAATGGAATCGGGAAGCAATCGACAAGCTGCTCTCCAATGAAAAATACACAGGGCGAGTGCTTCTCCAGAAAACGATCAGCACCGGCGCTTCTCAAATTGAAAATGGTGGCCTCATGGATCGGTATCTCTACACCGACACTCATGAGGCCATTATTTCTGATGAGATGTTCATGGCAGTGCAGCAGGAGAAACTCATTCGAACCCAAAATCCAGAAAAAGTAATTGCTATGAATCTTATATTTTAATGATATGTGCAATAAATGCGGGGACAGGTTGGTACATAGCGTGAATAAAAGAGCATCTTCTTTGTGTCCTTCTCTACGCACTCGAAATTGGGACTCGACACAGAGAATGATGTGTGCTATACTAAAAAAACAGGGGAAAATAATGACACTAAAGCATTATACAGATTACGCATGAGTGAGGAGAAAAGTTATGAATGTATTTGACATTATTGCCGGAACTGCT
The DNA here is from genome assembly GCA_947365965.1 of uncultured Clostridia bacterium. Classification (GTDB taxonomy): domain Bacteria; phylum Bacillota; class Clostridia; order Oscillospirales; family Oscillospiraceae; genus Pelethomonas. The sequence goes on along the minus strand of CANAZG010000107.1, from coordinate 4,800 downwards.
TCCATTCTTGGCTTGGTGATTTCTCTAATTGGCTTGGTTGTTTCTGGCTTTACACTGTATGAAGTCAAAAAAATGGACAACAGCAAAACAGAAAACTCATTAAAGCGAACAAGTATTGGCGGAGATTTTGTAGGCCGTGACCGCAAATGACCGTCCAGAACAGCATTCAGAACAGTATTATCCAAGGTGACTTTATCGCTGGAGATAAAAATGTTTATACCGTTCAGCCGCATCAGGACTTGTTTTCTAATCCCATTTTTTTGCACTATCTGGGCGAAAAAGTCTCAAGGCTTATTGGAGGGGGAGCCATTAACAATGACAATATTGTCAATACAACCAGAGTGATCGTTTTGCTGTTTGATAACATCATTGCCGCCTTGTCTGATCTGGCGCAGTCCCCCACTGTTTACAATAGCACTTTTTTTCACCAGCTCCTGAAGTGCAAATTGGTTTCCATTACAGGAGCAAAAACCGCTAAGGAGTCAGGATTGTACTTGGCTGAACGGCAAGAATTCTATGCTGGCTTTTATAAACTGGTCCCCTCAGAAACTTTTACCTGCTTTTTAGACAATCTGGAAGACTCGTCCATACCAAAACGGTTTGAAACAGGGAAAACCATAAGCCAAAAATGGTTGGAGCAATTTGGACAGCTGGCAAAGAACGGTTTTACAATTGCATCTATTCAAGAAAACAGTATAAAAAACCTGATTATTTCCAACAAAGACTACTTTTTCTCCAGTAAATTGGACGAAATCATTCGAATCCCTGAACGTTTGGAAGGATTTCCCTTTGTATGGGACAGCGTAGGTCATTTGAATTTGGTCAGTGTGCCATTTGATCCAATGTCTGTGGAAAACGTGGAAATCTATCTTGCAAGCGAATGGATCAATTGTTATCTTGACAATTATAATGCAGTGATTCCAAATGGCATGATCGGCGTAAAGGATTGTACCTTGGGGCTCAGCAAGTGGGTTGACTTTTCATTTATCATCCGTTTTTTATCCCAGTATAAACTTTTGAGCTTAATCTGCGTCCTGCCTTTTGAGGAACTGATCAAATTAAAGTTTTCCTTTGTGCTACATTTAAGAGAAATTATAAATGCATCCTTTAATGGGAGTTTACGCTTGTTACATCCAGATAAAGTAGAAACCAAAATTGAAAGAATAGAGGCATCTAGAGATAATTGCTACTCAAAAATTAAAAAAATCATAACATACCTTTGTGATGCGAGGCGATGAGTCTGTGGGAGACGTATTAAAGGCTAAGCAGAGTTCTGCCATTACATTGTTGGATGAGTTTTGTTCCGCCCACCGGAACGCGAAAATAGCTGATATATGTACGGCGTATCTTCCTATTTGCCATGCCGGTGTATTTGATAATTCTGCTGTTGCGGAACTTTTGCTTTCAGTCCAAGATGAATCCTATGCGTATATAGATGAATTGGACAATATTGCTGAAGGGAGTGTGCTGCTGAATTTGTTCAGCGGCTCAGGTCGGCTGATTAGGGAACTTTTGGACCGTGGTCTTCTACGGCATTTTGATGCGGTTTATAATGTAGATCGCTCGCTTTCCATGATAGAATTTTCAAAAAAGAACTTCCAGGTAGAATGCCTGAAGTTTATTTGCGGAGACATCCTTACGGTTGAGATGGGTAACGCCGCATATGATTTAGCAGTCTGCCATTGTGGACTCCGCTATGTGAAGCCAGATTGTTATTTGGAACTGGCAACTATCTTACGCAATCTGAAACGAAGCTGTAGTTCATGCTGCATTGTTACTGAGATTGATGAAAGCTTCATTTCGTCTTTTGCCCATGTGTTGAAGCAAAGCGGAACCGTGTTTCAATGGAAGAAGCGAAGAGTCGAGGTACAAAGGAACACAACTTTATATTTGTCGCATATGTATTATGAGACAGATTTGCAGTTCAAGACCATTATTAACGAATTATCGCTCATGCAGGAAGTATCGGTACAGGATATCCTCCGGGATACTGCAGGATATAAAATTGCAGATATGAATATGTTGCTTTTTTGATGAGCGGACTCCGTTTTCCAAACGTTTTTATTGGGGGCGCTCATTCGGAGTAGCTTAGTATAGAGAGAGTTTCATTTTTTGCTTTCGAAGTGTAGATATCATAAAATTCCCCAAATTGAAAGCAAAACGCCTTTTACGCAGGGCCATTATTTGAACACTCTTTTTTTAACAAATGTTCCAAATACCCGATTGAGCGTGAAAAGAACGCCTCTGTTAACCGTATTATCCGATGGCTGTGGTAGAGAGCAATAAATCCCGCAGAATTGATGGAATCTATAGTGTTGACCGGTTCCAAAAACGAGCTTCCGAAGCATCGGAAGCTCGTTTTATTTGGGATATTTCCGCTGGGGCAGGGCCCGCCCCTGGCGGTCTCAGCTCCGCCGGGCCCGGAGGGCCTTGTCCAGCCAGTCCTTCCCGTCCACAAACCGGGAGACGATGAAGGACACCACGTAGTCGCCGGCGGCGTTAATCATGGTGGCGGGGGGGTCCACCAGATTGCCGATGGCCACCAGGATGGGGTAGGCCAGCTCCATCTGGTTGGGGAAGAAGATGGAGCAGATGATATACTCGCCGATGTAGCCGCCGCCGGGGACGCCGCTCATGCCCACGGAGCTGAGCACCGCCACCAGCACCACCTTCACCAGCATCTCCACGCCCTCAAAGGGCACCCCGAACACCCCCAGCACAAAGGCGATTTTCAGCACGCAGGAGAAGCAGGACCCGTCCATGTGCATGGTGGCCCCCAGAGGCAGCACCATGTCGCTGACATCCTTGGATATGCCGGTGTCCGCCGCCTCCTCCATGTTGGCCGGGATGGTGGCCACGGAGGAGCAGGTGCCCAGGGACACAATGGCCGGCTTGGCGATGTGGCGGAGCATCACACGGGGCCCTTGGCGGCCGCCGCCAAACCAGGCGAACAGGGGGAAGGCCGTGAACACGTACACCAGGCACAGGGGGTAGTACACCAGCAGGGCCCGGCCGTAGTTGGCCGTGATCTGGGGACCGTAGGTGGCCACCAGATCGGCGAAGATGCCGAAGAAGGCCACGGGGGCGTAGTAGGTGACGATCTTGACCACCTTGAGCATCACCCCGGACAGGTCCTCCAGAAAGCGGCCCACAGGGGTGCTCCGGCCGCCGTTGAGGTTCACCCCAAAGCCGAAGAGCAGGGAGAAGACGATCAGGGGCAGCATGGCCCGGCGGCTGAGCAGGCTTACGAAGTCCTCGGCAGTGAAGAAGTTGACCACCATCTGGGCCATGGTGGCGTGCTCCCCCACCTCCTCGGCGGGGATCTCCGTCCAGGGGACCAGCACCGGCGGAAACAGGCGCATGAGCAGGTACATGATGACCGCCGCAATGGCCCCTGTGACCACGAAGGTGGCCACAGTGACGCCCATGATCTTCCCCGCCCGCTGGCGGCTCTCCATGTTGGCCACGGCGCTGGAGATGGAGGCGAACACCATGGGGACCACGATGCAGAACATCAGGTTGATGAACACCGTGCCCAGGGGTTTGAGGACTGTGGCTCCGGTGCCGGAGATCACGCCCCCGTCCCCGTCCACAGCCGCGGGGAAGATCCAGCCCGCAATGCACCCCAGGACCATGGCCGCCAGCATCACGGCCAGAAAGGCGTAGTTTTTGGTGATGGATTTCTTGTTCAGCTCTTTACTCACTTTTCTTTCCTCCTCATTTTATCGGTATGGCCCGCCGGCCAGACACACATTACATATGCAGATCCTCGTCCAGGACCTCCCCCTGGCACACCACGTTGGTGGGGCCGGTGAGCCAGATGGCCTTCCGGTCCGCAATGGTCACCCGCAGGGTCCCGCCGGGGACGGATACCGCCACGTCCTCTCCGCTGACCTGCCCCAGCAGGGTCAGGGCCAGGACCACGGAGCCGGTGCCCGTGCCGCAGGCGTAGGTGAAGTCCTCCACGCCCCGCTCGTAGGTCAGCTCCACGATCTGGTCCGGAGCCGTGACATCGTAGAAGTTCACGTTGGCCCCCTTGGGGAAGGCGGGGTGGCTGCGGAGAGCCCGGCCCAGGTCCCGGAGATCGTCCATGGTCTTCCCGCTCAGGCCGGGGCAGGGGACCGCCGCGTGGGGCAGGCCGGGACTGCCCAGCTCCACATAGGCGCAGGGCCAGACCCTGCCCAGGGCCTCCACTGGCCGGTCCAGGTCAATGACCGTGGGATCGGTGAGGCGGATGCGGTAGCTGCGCCGGTCAATGCGCTGTCCGGTGACAAGGCCGGAGGGGGTCTCCACGGTCTGCCGCTCCCCGGCCAGCCCGTTTTCATAGCCATAGCGGCAGATGCAGCGGGCGCCGTTGCCGCACATCTCCCCGGCGGAGCCGTCGGCGTTGTAGAAGAGCATCCGGTAGTCGCCGCCCTGCCGGGGCGGCTCCACCACCATCAGGCCGTCGGCCCCGATGGAGAGGCGGCGGTGGCAGAGTGTACGGGCAATAGCGGGGAATTGGTCCGGGTCCAGGCGTTCCTCTCTATTATCAAGGATGAGGAAGTCGTTGCCCGCGCCGTTCATCTTGGTAAATCGCATGGGGAACCATCTCCTTTCGGCGGTTTCTCGTTTATATAATATAGTATATAGGAAAAAGCAGCCATGTAAATCCGGATTCATGCGGAAAACCATGCAAATTGTGTTCCTGTACCCGGGCGGAAAAGGCGAATGCTGACGAAATCGAAAAAAACTTGAAAAAAGAGGAAAAAAGTAGTTGACAAATGGTGATTGATCTGGTATATTAAGCAAGCTGTCAGC
>CANAZG010000106.1 GCA_947365965.1 uncultured Clostridia bacterium | reverse complement strand
GACGCCTGACGGCTTTGATGGCTCCCTCTATCCCCCGGGGATGGAGCGGGTGCCGCGGAGGCTGGCCATTGTTCGGGCCAACCGCTATATGGTGGATCACTGCGATTTTTTGATTGCCTACGCATACAGGCCGGGCAATTCCCGCAAGCTGCTGGAATACGCCAGAAGACGGGAGCAGCGGGGATTCATGCAAGTGACCGCCATAGAGTGAGAGAACATGCAAATGCAGGGGCAAGCAATGCTCACCCCTGCATGAAGGTATTTTATCGTGAACGCTTACGCCTGTCACACAATTTTTTGGATGTTTTGTCTTCTTTTTCTTGAAAGAAAAAGAAGCAAAAAAAACTTTAGAGAAGCGTGCGGCGGCTGCGGGCAGTCTAACGGCAGAGAGCGCCCGGCGCGTGGAGAATGATCTTCGTCATAGAGGTTCTCTAAAGTTTTTTCTTTTGCTTCTTTTCTTTTGTTCACAAAAGAAAAGAAGAGAAAAAATATCATTCTGGACGCAGCGGAGGATCACCGGATCCTTCACTCCGTTCAGAATGATATCAACGCCTCACGCCGGCATACTTGACAGCGCGTCCTTGGCGGCGGCCTGCTCGGCCTCCTTCTTGCTGTGGCCCTCCCCACGGCCGATCACTGTGTCGTTGAGCCGCACCTCGAAGAGGAAGGTCTTGTTGTGGTCCGGACCCCGCTGGTCCACCATGTGGTAGGTCAGCACCTGACCGTTCCTGCGCTGGACCACCTCCTGCAGGGTGGTCTTGTAGTCCCGGCGCTCCTCCACGGCCGGAATCTGCCGCAGCAGGATCCGCTCGATGAGCGCCCGCGCCGCCTCAATGCCGCCGTCCAGGTACACGGCCGCCAGCACCGCCTCCACCGCGTCGGCCAGGATGGACTGCCGCTCCCGGCCGCCCCCGGCCTCCTCGCCCCGGCCCAGCTTGAGATACACGCCCAGACCCAGCTCCTTGGCCGCCGCGTACAGGCTCTGCTCGCATACCAGCGCCGCCCGCATCCGGGTCAGATCCCCCTCCGGAAGATCGCCGTACCGCTTGAACAGGAACTCCGCCGACACAAAGCCCAGCACGCTGTCCCCCAGGAATTCCAGCCGCTCATTGCTGCGCAGGCCGCCCCTGTGCTCGTTGGCGTAGGAGCTGTGGTTCAGGGCCTCGCTTAAAAGGGACCTGTCGTGGAAGGCATAGCCCAGCCTGCGCTCCAGGGATTCCATCTGCGCTCCCCTCCTTTCAAAAAGAGGGGCCCCGCCGTCCGGACAAAAGCGCCCTTGGGACGAGGCCCTCTTCACGATTAATCCAGCTTATTGGTCAGATAATTCACGCAGTCGCCCACCGTGGACAGGGTGGCCAGATCTTCCTCGCGCACCTCGCCGATGTCGAACTCTTCTTCCATACTCATGACCAGCTCCACCAGATCCACGGAATCGGCGCCCAGGTCCGATTCAAAAGAGGTCTCCGTAGTGATCTCGTCCGGGTCAACGGAGAACTGATCCGCAATGATTTTCTGCATCCGTTCAAAGATGTCCTGCATATACTCCTCCTCCTTTCCCGATGTATTCGCCGGGCATCATTAGGCATGATAAAACTTTTCCCTCTGCCTGTCAATAGTTTATTGTTTGTTTTTCGCTCTTTTTCACCGCTCCAGCTTCATCAGCTCCATATTGGCCTCGATCTGGCCCGCCAGATCCGCCTCAACGGCCGTGACAGCCTGATAGACGGCGTTTTCAATGGCCTTGGCCTTGCTTGCGCCGTGGGCCTTGATGACCGGCTTCCGGAGCCCCAGGAAGGGCGTGCCGCCCACGGTGTCCGGGTTCAGCCGCTCCTTGAACTGGTTCAGACCATCCCGCACCAGCAGGGCCGCCAGCTTGGTCTTCAGGCTCTTGAGGAACATGCCCTTGAGCTCCTTGCCCAGAAAGGACCCCACGCCCTCGATGGTCTTGAGCATCACGTTGCCCGTGAAGCCGTCGGCCACCACCACGTCGCAGCCCCCCTTCACCGCCTCCTTGGCCTCGATGTTGCCGATGAAGTTCAGGTGCCCGGCCCCTCCGGCGGCCTTGAGGGCAAGATAGGTCTCCTGGCGGAGGGCGTCGCCCTTGGTGTCCTCAGTGCCGATGTTCAGAAGCCCCACCCGGGGATTCTCCACGTGGAGGGCCCGGGCGGCGTAGAAGCTGCCCAGGTAGGCGAACTGGAGCAGGTACTCCACCGTGCAGTCCGCCGTGGCCCCGCAGTCCACCAGCACCACGCCCCGGCCGGCGGTGGGCACCAGGGGGGCCATGGCGGCTCGGCGGATGCCCCGGATGCGCTTGACGATGAGAGTGGCAGCGCTGAAGAGTGCGCCGGTGTTGCCGGCGGAGACAAAGGCGTCCCCCTGGCCGTCCCGGAGCATGGTGAGGCCCACGGTGATGGAGGAGTCCGGCTTGCTCCGGAACGCCTTGGCGGGATCGTCGTGCATGTCGATGACCTCCGTGGCGTTCACCACGCTCACCCGGCTGGGGAGAGCGCCCCCCGCCGCCGCCCGCACCTCCGCCTCCCGGCCCACCAGGATCATCTCCAGCTCCGGCCGGGCCTTGACGGCGGCCAGAGCCCCTGCCACGATCTCCTGCGGCGCGTTGTCGCCGCCCATTGCGTCTACAATAATTTTCACTTGCCGGCCTCCTTTTATTGGTCAACATTCTTTTTCTTTAGAAGAAAAAGAATCAAAAAGAATCTTTTCTGTCCTTTTTCTTGAAAGAAAAAGGACCAAAAAGAACTTTAGTCGTGCGGGCTGTTTCTGCTGGCAGTCTTACGGTCATGCGCCTCTTAAAATTTTTCTTTTTGATACTTTTTCTTTGTTCACAAAGAAAAAGTATGACTACAAAATGCGCTCCCGCAGTCCGTCGATAATGGCCAGGGACCGGGCGGAAATCTCCTGATTCTTGTTGCGCTTGCCCTTAACCCGGTGGTCCAGGGGGGTGATGATGCCGAAATTGATATTCATGGGCTGGAAGGACACCACGCTCTCGTCGGACACATACAGCCCCAGCGCCCCCAGAGCGGTCTCCTGCGGGAAGTCCACCGGGGCCTCCCCGGCCATCCGCCGGGCCAGCTCCAACCCCGCCAGAAACCCGGAGGCGGCGGACTCCACGTAGCCCTCCACGCCGGTCATCTGCCCGGCAAAGGTGATCCGGGGCTCGCTTCTGAGCTGGTAGTAGCGGTTGAGAAGCCGGGGGGAGTCCAGATAGGTGTTGCGGTGCATCACCCCGTAGCGGAGGAACTCCGCCCCCGCCAGGGCCGGAATCATGGAGAAGACCCGCTTCTGCTCCCCGAACTTCAGGTGGGTCTGAAAGCCCACCAGATTGTAGACCGTGCCTGCGGCGTTGTCCCGCCGCAGCTGCACCACCGCGTAGGGCTCCCGGCCGGTGCCGGGGTCCCGGAGGCCCCGGGGCTTCAGGGGGCCGTAGCGCAGGGTGTCCTCCCCCCGCCGGGCCATCACCTCCACGGGCATACACCCCTCAAAGACCTGCTTGTCCTCAAATCCGTGGACCTCCGCCTCCTGGGCTGCGCACAGCTCCCGCCAGAAGGCCAGATACTCCTCCCGGCTGAGGGCGCAGTTGATGTAGTCCGCCGTCCCCTTGTCGTAGCGGCTGGCGAACCAGGCCCGGTCCATGTCAATGCTCTCGAAGCTCACCAGAGGCGCGGCGGCGTCAAAGAAGTGGAGGGCCTGCCCGCCGGTCCGGGCCAGCAGGTGGTCCGCCAGGGCGTCGCTGGTCAGAGGGCCCGTGGCCACCAGGACCTCCCCCGTCTCCGGCAGGGCCGTGACCTCCCCGGCCTCCACGGTGATGTTGGGGTGGGAGCGGATGGCCTCGGTGACGCGCCGGGCAAAGCCGTGGCGGTCCACCGCCAGCGCGCCTCCGGCCTCCACCCGGGTCTCGTCCGCCGTAGCCAGGATGAGGCTGCCCAAGCGGCGCAGCTCCTCCTTGAGAAGGCCCACCGCGTTCTCCAGGCCCGCCCCCCGCAGGGAGTTGGAGCAGACCAGCTCCGCGAAATATTCGCTGGTGTGGGCGGGGGACATCTTCTGGGGCTTCATCTCCCGCAGCGTCACCCGGACGCCCCGCTGGGCCAGCTGCCACGCGGCCTCGCTGCCCGCCAGCCCCGCGCCGATTACGGTTGCTTGCATCATCTGACGTTTTCCTTCTTCATAAGCGTTTTCAACAGGGTGAACGATATGGGTCAACTATCCGCCCACGTTCTGTTCATTATATCTTATCATCCGTCCGGCCGATCAGGTAATCCACAGAGACCTCGAATACATCCGCCATCCGCCAGAGGACGGACGCGGTCGGCTCCCGCTCCCCGGTCTCATAGCGGCGGTAGGACATCATACTGATATCGCACAATTTTGCGGCGGTCTCCTGTTTCAGGGCCCTGCTCTTTCGCAAGGCGTATAATCTTTCCGATAATTTCAGCATTTTTCTCCTAAAGACAGTGACTTTACCGAATGGGACGATTGCTTTCGTTACACGCCATGGTCCGTCCGGCCGATCAGGTAGTCCAGGGAGACCTCGAATACATCCGCTATCCGCCAGAGGACGGACGCTGTCGGCTCCCGTTCCCCGGTCTCATAGCGGCGGTAGGTGGAAAGACCAATACCGCACAGCTTTGCAGTCTCCTCCTGCCGCAATCCCTTGGCCTTACGCAGGGAGTATAGCCTTTCTTTTAACAGCAATGTGGCGGGCTTTTTTTCGGCAGCCATATGGGGAACCTCCTGATTGCAGAGTGACCCTCCGGAATAAGCTCACCGCGCATCTGTCCTGCCAATCAGGTAGTCCACGGACACCTCGAACAGGTCCGCAAGGGCGACGAGCGTCTCTAAATCCGGACGATGGGATTTGTCGTCTTTCCCCTCATAATATTGATATGTCCGTAAATGGATCCCCAGATAATCCGCTGTATTTTGCTGGGTTAATTTTTTTTCCGCTCTTAATTCTTTCAGCCGGTCTGATAAAATAATCAAAATGAGTTCCTCACTCATTACCCCTTGTCATCCGTCCGACCGATCAGGTAATCCACGGAGACATGGTAGAAATCCGCTAATTTACACAGGTTTTCAATACTTGGCTCTCGCTCCCCCTGCTCATAGCGGCGGTAAGAGCGAAGGGGAATTTCTAATTCCAAGACAATGTGTTCTTGTGTTAGGCCTTGCTCCTTGCGTAAAAGCAGCATTCGTTCTGATAAAATCGACATATTTTCTCCAAAGCTCTTGACAAGCCTGTTTGGGCCGATTATACCACAAATAGGCCCGAATAGGCCGGTTGCGTTATGACTTATATACGTCAGTTCAGGAGGAACACCATGGACATTCAAAAAATCCTATACGACTACGCCCGTGCGCATTCCATGAACCACTATCTGCAAACGAACGAGACCTACTGCCACCAATCCATGCTTCTGGCCCAACAGCGGCAGCAGGAGCTGCGGAAGCTCCTGGACGATGAGACCTTCCAGCGTCTCATAGACTACGTGGACGGCGTGCAGGAGCTCTACGAGCTCAAGCTGGAGGCCATGTTCCGGGCGGGTCTCTCCATGGGCCGGGAGCTGTTCCGTCTGTAGAGAAGCCGCCCGGAAATCAACCTCTAAAATTCTTTTTGATCCTTTTTCTTTTAAGAAAAAGGATGGCTACTTACTTTCCGCCCCGTCCTTCGCCTCCGGGGCGGCCTCCTTCTTCTTCCAGCCGCCCCGCTTGTCCTCGGGGGTGAAGTTTTCACACTTCTCGTTGATGCAGAAGGGCCTCTTGAAGCCCTTGCCCGCCTTCTTGAACATGGTCTGGCCGCACGCCGGGCAGTCGTCCGCCACCGGCACGTCCCAGGTCATGAAGTCGCACTTCTTCTCCTCGTCCCGGGCAGTCATGTGCTCGCAGCAGTAGTAGGTGTACTGCTTGTTGGTCTTCTTGCTGGTGCCGGTGCGCTTCATGAGCCGGCCGGCGCACTTGGGGCACCGCCCGGGCATGGCCACCACCAGGGGCATGGTGAAGGTACACTCCGGGTACCCCGGGCAGGCCAGGAACCGGCCGAACCGGCCGCTCTTGATGACCATCTGGCGGCCGCAGACCTCGCACACCTCGTCGGACTCCTCCGCAGGCACCTTCAGCCGCACCCCGTCCAGATCCTTCTCCGCCTGCTCCAGCTCCGCCTTGAAGGGGGCGTAAAACTCCCGCAGCAGATCCCGCCACTGCTTCCCGCCGCCCTCCACATCGTCCAGGGCCTTCTCCATGTTGGCGGTGAACCCGGTGTCCACGATGTCGGAGAACTTGTCCTCCATCAGGCCGTTGACCACCTCCCCCAGGGGCGTGGTCCGCAGGTACTTGCCGTCCTTGACCACGTACTCCCGGTCCAGAATGGTGCTCACCGTGGGGGCGTAGGTGGAGGGGCGGCCGATGCCGTTCTCCTCCATGGCACGGATGAGGGAGGCGTCGGTGTAGCGGGCCGGGGGCTGGGTGAAGTGCTGGTCCTGGGCAAAGCCCAGGCTCTCCAGCCGCTGTCCCTCCGTCAGAGGGGGCAGCTTGGCCTCCTTCTCCTTTTCCTCGCCCTTCTCCTCGTCCCTGCCCTCCTCGTACACGGCGGTGTAGCCGGAGAACTTCAGGCTGCTGGCGGAGGCCCGGAAGGCGTGGCCTGCGGCCTCCGCCTCCATGGACACGCTGTCGTACACCGCGTTGGACATCTGGCAGGCCACGAACCGGCTCCAGATGAGCCGGTAGAGCCGGTACTGGTCCGGCGTCAGATCCTTTTTCACCTGCTCCGGGGTCAGGTTCACGTCGCTGGGCCGGATGGCCTCGTGGGCGTCCTGGGCCCCGGCCTTGGTCTTGTACACCCGGGGGCTGGCGGGGCAGTAGCCGCCGCCGTAGCGGCCCTGGATGAAGCCCCGCACGGCGGCCAGGGCCTCGTCGCTCAGGCGCAGGGAGTCGGTACGCATGTAGGTAATCAGACCCACCGCGCCCTCCCCGGAGATGTCCACGCCCTCGTAGAGCTGTTGGGCAATGGCCATGGTCCGGCGGGGGGTCATGCTCAGCTTCCGGCTGGCCTCCTGCTGGAGGGTGGAGGTGGTGAAGGGGGGCGAGGGGGAGCGCTGCTTGTCCTGCCGCTTGACGCTCTTGACGGCAAAGGCGGCGTTCTTTACCGCCTCCACCACCGCCTCCACCTCCTCGAGGGAGTTCAGCTCCTTTTTTTTGCCGTTTTCGCCGTGGTAGTGGGCGAGAAAGGCGGTGCGCTCCGTGCCGTCCGCAGAGAGCTTCGCGTCCAGGGACCAGTACTCCTGGGGCTGGAAGGCGGCGATTTCATGCTCCCGCTCGCACACCATCCGGGTGGCCACGGACTGGACCCGGCCGGCGGAGAGGCCCCGGCGGATCTTCTTCCACAGCAGGGGCGAGAGCTGATAACCCACGATCCGGTCCAGAATCCGCCGGGCCTGCTGGGCGTCCACCAGACTCTGGTCAATGTCCCGGGGCGCGGCGATGGACTCGTTGACCACCCGCTTGGTGATCTCGTTGAAGGTGACCCGCAGGGCCTTGCTGTCGTCCAGGCCCAAAAGCTCCTTCAGGTGCCAGCTGATGGCCTCCCCCTCCCGGTCCGGGTCCGTCGCCAGATAGACCAGATCGCTGCTCTTGGCGGCCTTCTTCAAATCGCTGATGATGTCCTCTTTGCCCTTGATGGGCCGGTAATTGGGCTGGAAGTCGTTCTCAATATCCACGCCCAGGGTGCTCTTGGGCAGGTCCCGCAGGTGGCCCATACAGGCCTTCACCTGATAGCTGGGGCCCAGATATTTGCCGATGGTCTTTGCTTTGGCGGGAGACTCCACGATCACGAGACTCGATTTTGCCATTGATGTCCTCCTGGATAACGCGTCCGCCTGGACGCGGATAGTAGTGATTATTTCAGCGTGACCGCCAGGGAGAACCGCTTTCCGGCGTCCTGGGTCACGATCTGGTCCAATTCCAGCACAGTGAGTGCGGAGAGGGCCCGGCGGGTGGGGATGCCGCTCTCCGCGATCAGCTCGTCCACCTGGACCGTCCTGCCCCGCAGGAGGCGGACCAGACGAATCTGATCGTCCGTGAGGCAGTGGTCCCCGGCAAGGTCCAGGGTGGGCAGTCCCTTCTCCGGCAGCGCCCTCTCCGGCGGCACTCTCTCCAGCAGCGCCCTCTCCGGCGGCTCCGGCTCCGGGTGCGCTTTTCTCACCCGCCGGGCTGGCGGGGCCTGGGGCGGGTCCTGTCGGCTGGGCGGGGCCGTTTGCCGTCGGAGCCGCTGGGGAAACTGCTCCGCGTAGCGGCCCAGAACGCCTGGCGCGTCCAGGGCCGGCAGGGCGCCCTCCGCCAGCAGCCGGTTGCTGCCCTCGCACCGGGGCTCGAAGATGGGGCCGGGCACTGCGAACAGATCCCGGCCCTGGCGGATGGCCCTGCTGGCGGTGATGAGGGCTCCGCTGCGCCGGGGAGCCTCCACCACGATCACGCCCACGCTCAGGCCGCTGAGGATCCGGTTGCGCTGGGGGAAGTGCTCGGCCATGTGCTCCGTTCCCGGGGGATACTCGGAGAGGATAACGCCCCGGGCCGCGATGTCCTCATAGAGGCGGCGGTTCTCCCGGGGGTAAAGGATGTCGTGTCCCCCGGCGATGACGGCGGCGGTGGTCCCGCTGGCGCGCAGCGCGCCCCGGTGGGCCGCCGCATCCACCCCCACGGCCAGCCCGGA
>CANAZG010000105.1 GCA_947365965.1 uncultured Clostridia bacterium | reverse complement strand
TACCGCCAGAGAGTTCAAGCGGTTCAAGCAGATTGCGGTGTTGGGTACACGGAAACGGCGGGACGCCGGGCCCCCGGACACCCTTTGGCTGGAGCGATACGCAGTAACGCCCGGGGCAATTCCCTGCCTTACAGAGCTGCCGGAGGACAGATATGCCCTCCCGGTCCAGCCGCTGGAGGTGCATACCTTCATGGGAGAGAGATTTAACCAGAAGGAGCTTGAGCAGCAGCTCCGCCGCTCCGGGAGCTTTGCCCGGATGATGGCGCGAAGCGAGCTGGACAGCGGCGCGAAGCGTCCGCTGCTGCCCTTGTCCATTGGGCAGATCGGGCTGGTTGGCGGCTCCGGCATGATTAACGGGCTGATTGCGTGCGATTCCCCCCATGTCATCAAGGGCCGGATTGTCAAAACCGTCTGTGTCGAAAGCGAGGACCGACTTACTGCGGATGGCAGGCACATTGGTGTGATCGAGAAAGAAGTCATCTCCAACAAAATGATATTCAGTGTCCTGACCCCCAAGGGATTCCGGGCGCTGCTGTAAAGGAGGATACCTATGAGTGGAACAACACAGGCGATCCGTATAGAACTGGGGCGCGTCCTGGCAACGCCAGGCGGCATGGAGAGGATAACACCTACGGAACGGAATATCGCGCTGAACCGCCACAGAAACGGCGATTGGGGCGATGTGAGCGCGGAGGATTGGCAGTCCAATGATTGGGCATTCATGAGGAATGGGCGGCTGTTCTCTGTCTACCATGCGATAGACGGCACAAAATTCTGGATTATTACGGAGGCGGACAGATCGGCCACCACCATCCTGCTGCCGGAAGAATATTGAGGAGGCGTTTATGAAAACAACACAATTAGCAGTGGTATGGCCCATACCGGAGCTGCCGCAAAATACAAACCAAATCCACCAGGAGATTTGGACACGGACGGCCAACCTTCTCAAGCCGGGTCTGGGAATGCTGTTCGACAGCTTCTATCCGGCATCCCGGGCCTGGGGTATTCCGCTGAACGCATTCGGGGTTCTGCTGGGCAGGGACGCGCCGGCGGCATGTATGGGTATTCTTGCCGCCGCGTCAGAGGTACGGGACGCAGCCATTGATTTTCACATCAAAAGCCTGCTGGCCGGCGTCAATCCTGACCAGATGTGGACAACGGGAGACGCTATCATATGTCCGGTTTATCTGGACGGGACGGACAAGGAGCTGGAGGCCCACAGCCTCTGGCAGTTCTGCTTTTTCTCCGGCATACCAGTGCCTGACTGCGGTATCTACTATGCCCAGCAGCAGCGGTCGCTCGCCGGACCGGAGCAGATAAAAACGATTGCAAGCCATCTGGCCGGCTACGCAGTCTGCGTGGCTATGCTGGAAATACGCGAGGATGGGGAGAGTGCGAACGATGACTGAATTTTGTATAGAGCGCTTCATTTCTCTGCTCCAGACGGCGCCGGAGAAGCGTCCGCTGCTGGAACCGCCGAAATACAGTGCCTATCTGCAAGAGCATGTGTTCGACAGCTTGACCGAGAGGGGGTATTTTGATCTCTCGGCACTGGACTGGGACGCCGTCCAACTGTGCCAACTAGTCACGGCGGACTACGCTGACCGATACAAGCACATGGACAGGAGCTGGCTCCAGAGGATCAACGTGTTCCTCCGTCAGACTGACGCCGCTTCGCAGACAGGCCGCTGCTTTTTTTAGGAGGAAACGATGTGCGATTATGAATATGAGGAATCTGTGCTTCTTGTGCTGCGTCTGCTGAAATTTCTGCACCAGCAGAACAGCGCCCATGCAAAGGCAATCTGCGACTTATATGCGAATGCGGACATAGATGGGCTGTATGAAGCGATAGATGAGGTGATGCTATCCATCTTTCCCGGCGCGTTCTATGAGTTTGATGATGAGTGGGAGTCGTCGATTGCGGTCCTCTCCCACCCGGACATAACCCGTTTCTGTCATTTGAGCAGGAAATGGACACAGCGCCAGGGGTACTACAGCTCCGCATGGCAGGGAAAGCTGCAAGATATCGCGGGATATTTTGCCTGCGGTGTGTTCAAAATGAACATCTCCTTTACAGGGGATCAGGCGGTTCTCCGGCTGTGGCTCTCTTCGGACTATTATGACCCGCTGTCCTTCGGTAATTCGATGGTGGACATGCTGCTCTATATCCGGCAGGAGAACCAACGGCTGGAGGAACACCTGGGCGATGCGCTTTATGCGCGGCAGCAAAATAGAGAGGAGGCGGCATGATGACAGCCGCGGTGAACAAAAATTACAACGATGACGCCATCATCAGGATATCTCCCGGGAGGAATACGCTGACCGTCGAGACAAAGGGGGCGGACGGCTCGATAACCTACAAGGAAATCTCGCCGGTGGAGTTTTATTACACCATCAATCAGAGCTATCTCCCCACGATATCTATGTCCAGCGGCTTTCTGCCGGAGAACTGCCTGCATGTCTCCATGAACAGCCGCGAGCGTACTTTTGTCCTCTGGAATCCGGAGCTGCGGGCAGATGTGGCGTATGGGGTGCGGGAGTACCCTGATTTTCCCATCCCGCGCATGGTATTCGGTATTCGCATACTGGCGACAGGCAGAGTTGCGGACTGCTCCATCGGTGTTGTAGCAGATGGGACGCCCACGCCAGAGACGCCTATGTTTCACTATCCCTTCTCCAATGTCTACCAGAACGGGGACGTATGCTCCGGAAACAATGTGATGCCCAAATACGGGAAGCAGACCGCGCTGCGGAATTTCCCCCGTTACCTGCTGGGGCTGCCGGATAACGACGATATGTACAATCCGGCCAATAACAAGCTTGGTCTAGCGCATGGGGACCTGATGGAACATCTCAAGGACAAGAACCCAGCCTATTACTACTCCGACATTTTAATCCCTAATGGGAAAACCCTGGACGACTTTATCAACAGGAGGTAGCTATGGCACAGAAAGACGCGAAAACGATCAAGGATGAATTGGCGCGGCCCTTTGCTCCGGAGGACCTGGAGTGGCGGATTCAGTATGCCAATGAGAAAACAAATCGCGGAATTGTTGTCCCCTATGTAACCAACCGCGCGATTCAGGCGCGGCTGGATGAGGTAGTTGGTATAGCGGGCTGGTACAACGACTACAAGCCCTGGCACGGCGCAAACAAGAAGGAGGCGCAGATCTGCGGCATCTCCATCTATTTTGAGGAGCGGGGCGGATTCATCACCAAATGGGACGGCGCGGAGGACTCGGATATTGAGCCTGTGAAGGGCGGCCTCAGCGACAGCATGAAGCGGGCCGCCGTCCAGTGGGGTATTGGCCGTGTTCTCTACAGCATGACAGATCCCGTCTGGGTGGATATAGAGCCGCGGGGCCGCAGCTGGGCTATCCAGAAAAAGGAGCGGTCAGTAATGGACAGCGCCTATCTGTCCTTGCTGAACACGCTGAAGCTCCAACCGGCCGCCCCTATTGGCGCGCAGTCTCAGTTGACGCCGGCGGAGACCGGCGCTGCCAACGCCGGCCCTGCGCCGCAGCAGGCCGCTGGAAAGCCGGCGCCCGTCTGCGACTGCATCGTGCGGGGAGCGGCGCTGCAAAAGGGCATGAACGGCAGCAGCACCGTGGTCTCCCTGGAGTACCCGGGGAAGAAGCTGGTCAGCGCCTATGCCCGCGGCGAACACCCGCAGCTTGTGCCCGGCGTGATGCTTTCCGGCGTCAAGCTGGTCAAGCGGCAGCAGGACACCGTGGTATTCTATGTACTGGAGGCGTATCAGATCGTGAGTGTACAGCAGGCGGCATAGCAGAGAAAGGAGACGACTGTGAAAAAGATTGAGCAGTTTCAGATCACCGGCATGACCATCTCCGGCTTCAAGAATTACCAGGAGCCCACGGAGCTGGTCTTTGGAAATCCCACCGTCATCACCGGCGGCAACGGCCGGGGGAAAACCAGCATTGCAGACGCCATCTCCTTTGCCGTCACCGGCCTCCCCTTTTTCGGGGAGCGGGGGCTGGACAGGCTGCACAACGAGGTCAACCCCCTTGTGTCCGTCCGGATGCGGTTTTTGGATGAAAATGGCATGTCCCACGAGCTGACCCGCACCCGGCGGGAGAGCCGTGTGTCCATCACCTATGACGGCTATGAGCTGCGGCAGCTGGACTTATCCGATATGTTTGGGGAGCGGGACGTATTCCTCTCCATCTTCAACCCCCTCTACTTCATTGAAGAGCTGGGGGATGAGGGGAGAAACCTGCTGGAGCACTATCTGCCCAAGGTTTCCCAGCCGGAGGTGCTGGCCCAGCTCTCGCCGGAGGTGCGTACCCATCTGGAGAAGGAGGAAATCCTATCCCCGGAGGCATACATGAAGGCACGGCGGGAGGAAATCCGCAATCTGGAGGAAAGGATTGTTTACATCACCGGCCAGCGGGACCAGGCGGCCGCCCAGAACCGCAGCAATACAGAGAAGCACAAGACGCTGCCCCAGCGATATGATGCGCTGAAGCAGGAGCTGTCAGCACTGGAGGCGCGGCAGTTTTCCGGCATGGATGTTTCCGCCATGCACGATCAGCTGCTGGAGTTCAGCGCGCGCTACAGCGAGGTCCGCAGGGATGAGCAGTCAGATGACGCGGAGGTTCGCGGACAGCTTACCGCCCTGCGGGAGAAGATAGCCGCCCGGAAAGCGGAGGTCTATCAGTCAAAGTACACCCAGCCTCTGGCGGAGGCCCAGGCCCGTGGGGAGGCTTTGGCCGCGCAGTACAAGCGGGATGCGGTCTCCTACCGTGCCCTCGCCTCCGGCGCGGCCTGCCCCATCTGCCGGCGCCCCATTACAGCCGATGAACTGTCCGCCATTCAGGATCATCTGCGCCATTCCGCGACAGACCTCCTTGCCCAGGGCAAGGAGCAGCAGGCCCAGATAGAAGAGCTGCGGAGTCTGGATCGGAAAGCGGAGGAAACCTTCCAGCAGTTTCAGAGCGATGACCTGCGGAAATGGGAGGCCGACGCCCAGCAGTTGGAAAATCAAATCCAGCAGCTTGCCGCTGACGCGGCGGGCCGGGCGGATAACCTGCGCACAGCGATTCAGACGCTGACCACGGAGCTGGAGTATGGCAGGCTCACCCAGGAGGAATATGACCGCCTTCAGGCGTGCCGTGAGGAATGCCGCCAGTGCGAGGCGGAGCTGGCCGCCCTCCAGGGGGTCAGCGAGACCGATCCGGCTGGCTTTGACCGGCAGATCGCCGGGCTGGAGAGTGAGATTGCCGAAAAGAAAAAGCTTGTTGCCGATGTGACGGTCTATGCCAGCAAGAGGGCGGAGATGACCTTCTCCGCTCTGCGGATGAATCGGGTGGAGATCTCCCTCTATCATGTGGTGAAGTCCACCGGCGAGTGGAAGGACACCTTCAAGTTCAACTACTGCGGCCGCCGGTATGACCGCCTCTCCCTGTCGGAGAAGGTGCGGGCCGGCATGGAGCTCTCCGAGCTGGTGAAGCGGCTGACGGGGAGGAATTATCCGGTATTCGTCGATAACATGGAGTCCATTGACGATCTGGAGAATGTGCGCCCCACAGGGCAGATGATTTTTGCCAAGTGCGTCAGCCGGACGGAATTGTCCGTCCGGCCGGTGCAGCCGGTCATTGCCGCCGGGCCCAAGGCGGCATAGCGGAGGTGGAGCCGCTTGGTCTATGATAAAATCCCCATTGTGGATACGGCCAGGCGGTGCGGGCTGGTCCTCGACTCCAGGACGCTGCGTCGTTCGGAGGTAGAGGCCAGCTGCCCCTTCTGCGGCGATCACGGCAGGGGAAAGTATCATCTGAGCCTCAACACCGCCACGGACCTCTTCCGCTGCAACCTCTGCGGCGCAAAGGGCAACAGCATTACGCTGTATGCCCGATTAAAGGGGATCAGCAACAAGGACGCATACCGGGAGCTGAAAAGGGGCGGTAATGTCTACCCCATGCCCCAACAGCCAGCTCCACAAAACACAGAGCGGCAGCCCCTCCCGCTGGAGGCGCGCCATGCCGCGTACACGGCGATGCTGGAGCACCTGACGCTCCTGGACAGGCACGGTGAGAACCTGCTGGGCCGGGGGCTGTCGGAGGAACGTATCCAGAAAAATCAGTACCGCAGTATGCCGGAGACGGAGCGGGGGAGGCGGCTGCTGGCCGGCCTTCTCCGCTCCCAGGGCCACGAGCTGCTGGGCCTGCCTGGATTTCGCACACGCTATGACGACTGGACTGTGAGCGGTCCCAGCGGAATCCTCATTCCTGTCCGGAACAGGCATGGATTGATCCAGGGCCTTAAAATCCGGTTGGATGAGGTGACGAACCCCAAGCGGAAATACCGCTGGCTCTCCAGCAGGGATATGCCGGGCGGTACCCGCAGCTATTCCTGGGTCCATGTCACTGGCGATACCTCAAAAAAGCGGGCCTATCTGACAGAGGGCCCACTGAAGGGGGATGCTGCCAGCTTTCTAGCCAATGACGCGCTGTTTGTGTGTATTGGCGGTGTCAACGCCCTGGGCGGCTTGAAGGATACTCTTCTTGACCTTGGCGTGACAGAGGTGGTGGAAACTATGGATATGGACCAGATGACAAACAAGCAGGTGCGTGACGCAGTCCTGGCTATGCGCCGGGAGGTGCAAAGCATCAAGGGAATGAAATATTCTAAATATACGTGGAACCCGGCCTACAAGGGAGTGGACGATTATCTGCTCAGCCGCGCGGCCGGGATGTAGAAGGAGGTTATGATGCAGCCGAGAACCATGGTGAAGGCAGCCTGCGTGTCAGACTGCATTACGTTCCGAACAGTCAGCAGAGAAGGAAAATCTCCCAGAGAACTGTATGTATTTCGCAGCCTGTTCGATGACCTGGCGGACAGAGGATACGCTGTTACCTACGACGGTCTGTCCTGCGCCGAATTTTGCTTGGATAGGATGAAGAGCGCCGTGTCTATTCGATTCCTTTGGCTGGCCCGCAGAGGCGATGGATACCTTTCCGGCAGGGAGGAGACAGTGATGCTCTCCTACAAGAAATTAGCCGCCTTTGTGAAAGCCAGCGCACAGGCCGATGGGCCAAAGGAATGGCAGGCGCTGTCCATGACGTCGCGGCGGTGCCAGCCGAAACTGGTCTTTTGCGATGAGAAGCCACTGCGGGACTGTCTGTCCAGAAAAGAGATCCGGCGAAAGCTGGTCCGCTTTCTACGGGATAACTTTCACTGGATAGGATCTGACGAAATCCGATTCTACTGTGATTTCATCCCATACAGTTTTTTCTTTCAGGAGATTCGCGATGGGAAACCATGTTTAGCTGGCGGCTTGATCCTGCATGGACAGGAGGATATGCAGAGGGCGTATTATTCCATTCATACATAATATAGAAGGAGCATTGGCAATGAATACTGTACTGAATATGAAGGATTTCATCGGCACTTCCCAAGGGGACAAGGCCCATATGCTGGGTAAGTTCCTGTACTTCTCGCTCTCCAGTCTGCTGATAGACCGGGAGGCGCTGAAAAAACTGTGCGAGGACACCGGCATTCCCTATGCCGGCGGCACACGCCTCTCCGTAGGGGACGCCTTCCGCTCCGCTACCGGGGATATCCGGGAGCGCATCCCGGTCACCTCCATGGGGGAGACCAACATTTACCTGGCCTACTGCCGGGATAACAGGCACACCAATGACGTGCTCTCCCGGGAGCTGGTGAAGGAGACCCTGAACCAGAAAACCAATCAGTACGAAAAGCTGGCCAACATCAGTTACGACAAAAGGGACGGCGTTTTCCGCTGTGACAACCTTGTGCCGGATGCCGCCGTGGATGTGCGGGGCTGCTGCCGCAGGGCGGAGGAGCTGTTCGAGCTCTACAAGGTCTGCGCCAACCGTAAGCAGGTGGAGACCATCTGTGTGAGCTATCTGCGCAGCCTGGAGGCCACTAAGCTCAGCATTACCGGGCACATGTATTTTGTCCCCAGGACCTTTATGGACAAGGTGGACGCCTTTGAGGATTTCATCACGCTGCTGGGCGGTATGAACCGGAAGGGGACGCCGCTGATGGTCAACAGCTTCTACATCATTGACGATGAGAAGCAGCGGGGCAAGATGACCGAGGAATTTTACGCGGCGGTAAAGAAGGATATCTCCACATATCAGGAAAAGCTGGATTACTTCATCAAGTCCGGCTGCCAGAGCCCGGCGGTCATAGACCGCTGGACACTGAAGGTCCGGGGCCTGAAGGAGAAGAAACGGCACTATGAGCAGGTGCTCCGCCGGGAGCTGGACGGGCTGGACGACGATTTCAGCACCTTGCTGCTCCTGTCCCAGGAATTGCAGCTGCGGGCAAACAGTATCCGGGCGAAGAAGGCGGCGTAACAGATGACGCGCGGGGAGGATTTTGCATCCTCCCCGCGCTTTGCTGTCTGTTGATTGGGGATACAGGCGGCTGCTATGACAGGAGATATGACCAGCCTGCGCAGCGAGCTTAAATTGATTATTTGTACTGATTAGCTTGACACAAGGAATTAAATTTGATATATTTTAATCTAAATTATGCTTAAAATCAGAGATCTTCTGATTTCCTGCTGATGAATCCTTTTGAGGTCTGATAAAGGGGAGTGGAGATACGAAAGATATTTTCCCAACGTGACTGGCGGCTCCGTAACGCCCTCATGAAGGGCGTGATCTGATAATGCCCGTGCCCCTTGCTTTATGAATCAATGGCTTCTTCTCCCGTATGCGGCCGTTTTCTTGCAGAGCAGACTACGCTCAAAGCAAAAATGATCCGCTGCGAGTGGAAGAAGCTGTTTTTTCTCCCGCTGTATTGAAACGAACAGGAGAAAGGAGCGTGGCTATGAAACAAGATATAATCATCCTGTCATCCCGTCCAGAGCATACGGAACCGGCATGCGCAGCTCTAGCGAAACATGATATACTGGCAACGATTGTCCCTGACACGCAG
>CANAZG010000104.1 GCA_947365965.1 uncultured Clostridia bacterium | reverse complement strand
GAGCACCGGATTGTGGTTCCGGGTGTCGAGGGTTCGAGTCCCTTTACCCACCCCATAAAGCAAGGGATTGGGAGCTGATCCCAATCCCTTGTTTTCCACTGGAACGACGAATACTGGGGTGTCGCCAAGTGGTAAGGCACGGGACTTTGACTCCCGCATCCGCTGGTTCGAGTCCAGCCATCCCAGCCATTTGACCCGTTAGCTCAGTCGGCAGAGCAACTGCCTTTTAAGCAGTGGGTCCGGGGTTCGAATCCCCGACGGGTCACCATTGGAGAGCCTCTGTAACTGTTGTATTGCAATGGTTGCAGAGGTTTTATTATTTTTGGGGGAGTCCGTGTAGCCGCATGAAAACAGCCCCAAATCAGGCTCTATCTCTACGGTGTACAGGTCAAAATACAAGTCACTCCTGTACTGGCAAAGCCGCAAGCGCCTGCGGCTTTAGCCGGGCTAGTCCGACGCTGCACCTGCGTGAAAGACCCAGGCTTGCCCCCCAATATCTCCGGCCCTTCTTACGGCCATCCACCGGCCGCGTCATCAAGCCGACAGCAACATCGGCCAACTGCCGCGCGTCCATCGTCTCTACGGTGGTTTCTCCCATGAACCAACTGTCCGCGATTTCCCGACATGTCTCCGCAGGAACATCAGAAATCAGCCGGAATGCCACGATCCTGGCATCAGACTGGCCATATTCTGTCATCTTCACGTAGCGGATCGGCCCGCCCGCCAAGGACCTTGCCCGGCCCATAAGCGTCCTGTATTGCCGATCAGCAACAGCAAGAGGGACTGTCTGACCGGGGGCATAGTGGAGTGTCAGAAGCTGGGCGCGGTCAAAGCTGCTGGTGAGCACTGCCCTCAGGTGACGGAGGGAGCGCTGCCGCTCAATCGTCTGTCTGTTAGTCATGATATTGCCTCCTATCGCTTCCCGGAACGGACTATGCGTACGCGGCACCGCGCGTACGCGAAATTTCTGGAATGTCCCGGACCCAGCCGATTAGGCTATGGGTTTGACTTTTTGTTTTTTTCGAGGGGGGGCCTCTGCAAATAGTCTACCACACTGCCGCTCTTGCCGCAACGGCAACTTCCTTTTTCGTTAGTTATTCGACTACATTCCAAGTTTGTAATACATATTAAAAACGTTGTCAAACGCAATTCTGCGGAGCTTGACAAAGAGGTCCGCCAACATGAAGTTTTGTTGGCGGACCTCTTTTTTACTTCTCAGCTGGCTCTATCGACTGGTAATAAATCCCATTCTTCTTGTTATCCAGGACGAAGGCGTCATAGCAAACACGGCCTTCCACCAGGTTTCCGCTCAGGCCCGGCGGGTCAATATGAATCTTGTACTCCTCCAGCTTGACCGGAGCGACCGTTGCCGAGGGATGGGCAATCATAAAGCCGAAGTCTTCCGGGACGCGGTTCGCCGGGACCTTGATGACGCTGCACCCATCCAACATGCCGATCACACCAAGCTGCCGCTGCTCCTGACCGATGTCGGTCTCCATAGTGATATCGGGGTTACGCTTCATCAGCTTGTAGACGGCAGGCGTAACCATGAGGACGCGGTTGGTCTCTGAGACCTCGGCATCATCCAGCGCGGAGTTACCCGCAAGGATGGAATCATAGATGTTATCAGAGGTCAGCACCATAGCGGCGGGCTTTGTCCCTGCCCCTGCACACATTACGCCATATGTGTATGTATCGACTTCCGGGATGACAACCTCCTTTATCTGGCGGGCCAGTGCTACCGCCGCGTTTAGCACATCGCCGGTTTCATCCTCGTCCATCTTATCAATGGCGAAGGTGAAGGACCGATCCTTTTTCAAAGTCAGCTCCTCGGTGGTTGCATCCAGTCCGGCAACAGGGCCATACCGGGACCACTTGCCATCAGTCAGCGTAGAGCCGTCCCTGTCATAGTCGTGCATTGCAGAGGTGGTAACCTTGTAGACCCGAACAGTATGTGCGCCGGTCCAATCAATATCATCATTGGTCAGCAGATTGAGTTTGCTCTCCGCCTTGAATTGCTCGTCCACATAGGGAGAGAATTTTGCAACAAGGTCAACAGACATTTTATCGCCCTCCAGTTCTAAAAATTTCGCTCACGATATTAAACTCCTCCTTAGGTTCCTGCTTCTGGGCCTTCTCTTCATAATCACTTCGGCAACGGGAATAGCCGGTTTTATAGCCCTGCTCTTCCGAAAATTCGATAAGAGCGAAAACTGCATCAACCGCCGCAGTGAAACTTCCCAAATTTGTGGCATCCAAAAATCCATAGAGTTTTTCTGCGTTGTCCTCCGCATATTCACCGATCAGATTAATTTCGGTGGGTTTGGATAACCCCTTGCGGCCAAAGCGATTTACATATTTCCTGATTTTTTGTTCTAAGTAGGACTTTTCCTCACGGATCAGTTCGGTCGTCTGCTGGGTCTCCTGGACCGGCAGAGACTGAAACCGCAGCAGATGTTCCCGGATGATCTCCTCAACTTCCGCCTGACTGTAGGTGCGCTCCTCTTCCGGGCTATCCTCGTTATTATCTGGCTCAGCCTCAACCACCTGGAGCTCTTCCTCCGCAATCTGGCCCTGCTCTGCCTGCAAATCCATTTCCAAGATATTTTCCTCCTCCCATTTTACTCAAATCCGACAGCGCTGTCGGATTTCAGGAGGCTCACGGGCTAATGGCAGCATATCCATAACAGTCTCACATCCTTATCGGTATCGGATCACCAAGGTTGCCGCCGCGGATACTCGGTGCGGTCCCCAGCTGCTCCGGGAAACTGTCTGGGTCCCGCTGCCACAGGAGCCGCCCATCCGCGTCCCAGGAGGCAAATATCACGCCAAAAATGCGTTGCGCCTCCATTGAACAGTTCATCCGGTGTTTACCCTTCGACATGTCGTAACGGGTCCCCACCATCTGCCATGGACCTAATACGCCTATATACGCTTTCACCATGACAGCAGGGCGACGCTGGCCGGGGTAGACCGCATAGCACATGCACAGGTCCGCGCTTCCGTTTCCGCCTTCGCTCCGGTACCGCGGCAGCGCGGGGAAACGGGTGAAATCTACAGCTACCCAGCCGCGGTCTACCACGCCAGCCCTCTCCATGCAGTCCCCGGATACAGGGAATATGGCGTGGGTGCTTTGCTTCATAACGGTCTCTACCATGTCAATGGTGAGGTGCTTTGCGACGATCTCCTGCCGGGGCTCCAGAATTTGCGGTATTCCGCTGCATTCAAAAATTCTATTCATTGTTCAATCGCTCCTCTTTGGGTTGATGTGCGGGGAGGGTGAAATTTGGTTCCTTCCCCCACACCCCCTTCTTCCTGTTTGTTGGTTCTATGAAGAATCTATCTGCTAACCTAGACTAATCTATACTAACCTAACCTGGGTATACCGTTGGTTGACCAATGGTATACCAGCGGTCAACCGTCCGTGAGCCTAACCCGGCAAAGCAGCTCATTGTAGACACTGGGGCGGTATCTGTCACTGCGGATGAAGTTGTTTCGATGCCAATCGGTGATGAGTGTCACAAGATCATCGTTCAGGATGGTGACAAAGCCCTTCGAGGCCAGCACCCGCAGATCGTCATCCGTTGCCCCGGTGGTCCGCATCACGGAAAACGCCTCGACAACTCCGTCATCATCTGCCGCCATGCCCAGATCGTAATACAGCAGTCTCGATGTGGCAGGCATCCGGAGAAATCGCGCTGAACCCACAGTGGCCTTTGCAAACATCCGACGTTCTGCCATCACTCTGCCTCCCGATAGATATAGATATACTTCACGAACCGATAAATTCGGTTGAGCAGCTTTTCGTCTGTGATCTTGCATAACATGTCGACAATCAGACTGAGGGATTGCCCTTGACAGCTGGGCATGAAATCTGCTACACTAGGGGAGAACTCGCTCTCCCCCGCATGTCCGCTTTGGGTGCTGGTAACGCCCAGAGCGGTATTTTTTTCGCTAATTCTCAATGCATTTCACCTCTTCAAACAAAGAATTTATGTACTTTTCCAGGTCATCCCGGCGGAAAATCCAGGCTTGTCCCTGTTTTGCCCCAGGCAGGATGCCGTTTTTTGCCATCCGGGCGACTACTTCTGGATTGACCCGCAGCAGCAGTCCGGCCTCGGCGCAGTTGCAGAGTACCGGCAGCTCATCAACGGAGTGAATCACCCGGCGGGGTTTGTTTGGCCTTCTCTGGTACATGGTGTGCTTCCTTTCTGTGTTACACTTTAGAGCCCCATTTTTGGGGGTCCGAATATACTTTTACATCTTTTGAATTTTTGCGGTTTGTAAGCCTTGCGCCGCAACGGTTTTAAGTGCTCTAAAGCGTAACATCAACCGCGATATTTTCTCATTCGTTCCGCTGTCTGCCGGTTCTTTACTTTCTTTGAGCATTTAGCACAGTATTTTGCCCGGTTGGAAATTGCCCTGAAAGGCTGACCGCAGACCGCACAGGACTTCAAATGGTCATCGCCCATGATCTCCGCCTTAAGTGCCCTGCCGTCCCGATCTTCCAGAAGGACATCCCGGAAGAACCGGCAGACCAGTGATTGCGTAATCATCTGGGGACACTGCACAATTTCCCCACGGTCCAGCAGCAGGCAGCCACCTGTAGAACGGTCATAATTGCTACATAAGTTCCGGATCAGGGCACACGCGCTTCGGTGTTGCTTATCGCTCATCAGAATCACCCCCTCACTCCTCCTTGATAATCTCAGTCGGGTCCACGCCAAGTGCAGCTGCAATACCACCGACTGTCTTAGGTTTAACAGCCTCGCCACGTCTAACTTTTGTCAGGGTTTGTGGAGATATCCCTGAGCTTCTCAGATCAATCAAGGACTTCTGCTGTCGTGCCAACCAAAGGTCAAGCTTCACATTATCAATTCGCATTTCGCCCTCCTGTTCGTTCCGTATTCGCTCCGCACAGTTATAATAGCACCAGTTTCGTTCCAAGTCAATAGCTTTTTTCATTTTCCTGTTCCATTTTCGCTCCGAATGTGTTATACTAGGCAAGGGGGTGATTACCATTGATACGAATACAGTAGGAATGTGTATGCGGAAATTTCGCAAAACCCGTGGAATGACACAAGAGGAACTAGCGAAAAATTCAAATTTATCCACTATGAGTATTCGGCGATATGAACGTGGGGAGCGAATTGTAACCGATGAGGCCCTACAGCGCATTGCAAATGCTCTTGAAATCTCCATCTATGAGTTAAAAGGGTTATCTGATGTGGAGGCATTTAAGGCAGAACTTAATGACAGCATTGATATGACCCTTTTAGAGATGAGAATTCATAAAAAATTTGGTATTCCGCTCGATGTAGCCAAAAAAATAGCAGAAGAAATTGCATACTTGCTGCAAAATAATCTTAGAAGTGATGTAGAAGCTGTCTATCATCAACTATTGAACAGACTGACGGATGAGGGCCAGCAAAAAGGAAAGGAATATCTGGAGGATTTATCCGGAAATCCCAAATATAAGCGGTCTACCTCCACTGCAGAAGCATCAGACTCGCTCCCGTTGGCCCCTAACGAATAAGGGGTGGCGATCCGCCACCCCCAGCATGGAATATAGAACATACCTAAGCCGTCGAAATGACGGGTCAGCATTAGCAGCAAGAAGGGTGTCCACAAATTGGACACCCCTCGAGTAACGAAACGTTACCCCATCAGAATAAAAGAATACCAGGGGAGCGCATTTCACATCCCCCTGGTACAAACATTTCAAATTCGTCAGCGCTGACGAATTTGGGTGTCACCATCAGGCAACCAAAAATCATCCATTATCGCAGCGCAGACCAGAAAGGAGCACATCATGGAATACACGATCAAACTCACCTGGGACCCGGAGGCAGGGGTGTGGATTGCCACCAGCGGCGATATTCCCGGCCTTGTGCTGGAATCGGGCTCTTTTGACGCCCTCTTGGAGCGGGTCCGCTTCGCCGTGCCGGAACTGCTGGCACTGGACGACACAAAATCCCCCCTCTCGCTGAATTTCCTGTCGGAACGTCATGAAAGGCTGGCGTTATAATGGCAGAATATGAAAAGCGGGTGCGTGAAATCCTGGCCCGAAGCAGCTGCACCTTTGTGCGGCGTGGAAAGGGTGACCACGATATCTGGTACAGCCCGATCACGCAGCGCCACGTAACGGTAGACACAAAGATTAAATCCCGTCACACTGCAAACGCAATTCTCAAACAAAGCGGGATCAGCTACCGTTTCCGTTAAATCGGCATACCGTTTTAGGACATAGGGAGGTGACTGCACATGGCGCGAGCAAAGAAGCGGGCTGACGGGCGGTATTGCGCCCAAATCTACCTTGGCCGGGACGCAGACGGCAAGAAGCAGTATAAAAGCGTCTATGCCAAGTCCCCGGCAGAGCTGAAGGAGAAGGAGGCCGCTGTCCGGCTTCAGCTGGGGCGGGGCCTGGACGTGCTCTCCCAGCGGGACAGCTTCGCAACATGGGCGGATGACTGGCTGAAGCTGAAGGAGCGGGAAAACATCACCTGCCGCCAGATGGACAACTACCGCCGGGCGGTAAAGCTCTGGGAGGAGGAGCTGCGGGATTACGAGATCGGGCAAGTCCGGGCTGACGACATTGAGCGCGTTCTGATTGGCCTATCGGATAAAGGCCTGTCACAACGGACAATCAACTTGTATCGGTCTACCATCCGCCAGATCATGCGCCGGGCTGTGGGCAGGGTCATCGCCACCAATCCCGCCAATCAGGTGGAGCTTGCCGCCGTAGGGCGCAGAGAAGAGCAGCGGCGGGCACTGACGGCAGAGGAACAGCAGTGGATATGGGACACGCCCCACCGGGCGCAGCCTGTGGCGGTTATTATGATGCTCTCGGGGCTGCGGCGCGGGGAGCTGGCCGCGCTGACCTGGAATGACGTAGACCTGGAGGCCCGGACCATCACCGTTAACAAGGTGATTGAGTATGACAGCAACGGCGTTCCCAGCCTCCGGCATGTCACTAAATCTGCCGCGGGTATGCGGACGGTGGATATTCCCCAGCGGCTGGCGGATTACATGCGAGGAATGCCAAAGGACAACTTCCTGGTCATCCATAGCGCCCATGGCGGAGTGATGACAGAATCGGCCTGGGCAAAGATGTGGAGGTCCTACATGCGGGAGCTGAACCGCAAGTATGGTACCAGGACCCCGGCAGACCTGGAGCTGCTACGGTCCGGCAGGCCTGGGCCCAAGGCGCTGGACATGACCATTCCCAACATCACCATGCATTGGCTGCGGCATACCTTCTGCACGCTGCTTTATCTGGCCGGCGTGGATGTTATTCAGGCCTGTGCCCAGATGGGCCATGCGGATGTATCTACAACGCTGCGGATTTATACGCACATGGATGCCATCCACAAGCGGAAATCAGTTGACAAGCTGGACGCTTATCTGTCTGGACGCTCAAAGGCTGAAAATGAGTAGTGGACAAGTCAAAGACAGGTCAAAAACGGTGGCAATTCTTGCTAGATCATACTCTCACCGTGCCTTTTAAGCAGTGGGTCCGGGGTTCGAATCCCCGACGGGTCACCAGTGAAAACCCTTGAACCGCAATGGTTTGAGGGTTTTTCTATTACCTTTTTCTTCCACTTGCTATTCCTGTAATCTACCGCCTTTGGGGGTGTTTTAGGGTATCTTTGTTGCAAAAGTGTTGCAAATTTTCAAGAAGCTTCAAACCGTTGCAACACAAATGTTTACGGTTAGAGGGAAGTAATTTCAGATTAGGCGGTATAGCCCCGATTACAAGGGCTGTACCGTCTTTTCAAGTTCCTATGCGCCCTGTCGTTTCGGTTGCGCGTCAGAAAGGAAATTGATTTCCCCTACAAAGTTGAAAACAATATCTACTTTCTGTACCCGTTTCCCGTCCACCTTTTCCGGCGCATGGACTATGATTTTCTTGATAAATTCATTGACGATTGTGGGGGTGAGTTCCTTTATCCCCACATACTTGCGGATAATCGCGGCGAAGCTGTCAAAATCGCTTTTGTTCTGTTCGTAGGTATCGACTTCCTGCTGGTCTGCCTTGACCTTTTCTTCCAGTTCCCACTGTTCCGCTTCATACTCTGCGGACAGCTTCAAAAACCTGTCGTGACTGATTGCGCCGCTTATATCGTCCTCATAAATCCGCTTGAAGATACGGTCAAGTTCTACAATCCGTTTTTTTGCCTGTCCGACTTCCCGTTTTCTGCGCTTCATTTCCTTTTCCGTTTCGGCAGAGCGTTGTGCGTACATCATTTCATGGAAAGCCATGATGTCATCAAAGAAAAGGGCAGTCACGTCAAATATCCTGCTCCATACGATTTGCTTCAACACTTCCTCGCGGATAAAGTGAGCCGTACAGCTTCCCGTATTGCTCTTGTACTTTGCACAGCGGTAATGGTCTTGTGAACCGTTAAAACTTTTACAAGTAGCGAAATGTAGCTTACTCCCACAGTCCGCACAATATACCAAGCCGGAAAACAATCCCTGTCTGTCCGCTTTTGTGGGGCGGCGTTTGTTTGCCCTTAGTTCCTGCACCCGTTCAAAAACTGCGTCTTCTACAATCGCTTCATGGGTATTGAAAAAGATAGGGTAGTAAGTAGATATTGTAATCTCTCATCCTGGTAATGAGCCTGACCCAGAAATTGCAGTGAGTACCCTCCAGATAGAAATGATACTCCTGCTGGAACTCCCGATCCGCACAAGCCTCCGGGTGGGACTCGCAGAACTGCCTGAGCGTGTCCAAGTCAGACAGCGCGTCCTTTGCGGTCAAAGCCACATATATTTCGTCGATTTCCTTTTTGACCTCCTCCGTAGCAAGCGCCGGATGGCAGGGCCAGGCCGTGTTCCACCAGCGCCTGCCATTGTAGTCAGCACGGATGTGTCCGATCTTGAGTCGGGGTACCCTTGAGACGGTGCCCTCCAGTTCCTCCATATCCTGAAACACCTCAAGAAAAGGGCATTCTGTCCGCAGCAATGTAAGAGCCTGTTTAAAATCTTTTGACAAAAGGAGGCGGGAGGCAGATAATAGAGA
>CANAZG010000103.1 GCA_947365965.1 uncultured Clostridia bacterium | reverse complement strand
CGCGATGCGCGAGAGTGACTGGAGTTCAGACGTGTGCTCTTCCGATCTCGTGGTGCGCTTAAACAGCTGCGCGTTCAGCTCCTCCTCCAAAGAATGGATTTGATGCGTGACCGCTGGCTGCGTCACATTGAGGAGCTTGGCGGCTTTTGCAAAGCTGAGCGTTTCCGCCACGGTCAAAAAACAAGCAAGCTGAAAGGTGTTCATAACTGTCCCTCCGCCAATTGATAAAAATTCTTTATATGTTATAACATTTTTTGAATTAACAATCAAGAGAAAATGAGTATAATAGGCGGTAGCGCCAACAAAAATTGTCTGCCGAACAGTCGTAAACCAAACAAAGCCGCAAAAGAAAGGGTGGTGCGAAATGTCTGATGGGAACCTGCTGTTGACGCTTCGGCAAATCAATATCTGCCTGGGCCTCTATGAAAGCGAGAAGCTGGCAGCAAGCGAGATGACCTTCGCGCAGGCGTTCTTGCTGAATGAGATTTTTTCAATGGATTCCTCTTGCGTCTGTTCCACAGAACTGTGCGAAAGGGTGGGGTTTACCAGGTCGTCTATTTCCAGAACGCTGAAAGAACTGCGGAAAAACGGATATGTCAAAATGAAAATGGACAAAGACGATAACCGCAAAAAACATATCGTTCTGACGCCCAAGGCCCATGCAGCCGAGAGTATCGTAAAGGATTACATCGAAAATTTGAACGACTGTCTTGTGCAGGAAATACCAGAACACCGTTTGGAAGGGATCGAAAGCGCTCTGCGGACGATCCTTGACAATATACAACAAAAAACTCCAAGGAGGCCAGTGTAAGTGGACTATCAGATTGCGTACTTAAATGTCTATGGAAACGCCGGGGTGTTGGCTGATGAAATTCAGACCATCCTGGCTGGCGCGGAGCTTGTGGATTTGAACAAGCAGGAGATTTCAGACGATGCGGACGTATACCTGCTCGTCTTTGAAATCACGCAGGCTGCGATTCCGCTGAAAATCATGGATGTGTTGGAAAATCTGGAGGGGAAAACCATCCTCTGCTGTGTTACCTGCGGCATGGCGCTTCACGAGAGCAAGGACAGCATCGAGCACAACCTTCTCCCCTTCATACCGGATGAATGCGACTATCGCGGGATGTTTTTCTGTCCGGGCCAGATTCCGGCCAGCGTGATGGACACCGTACAGACTGCCCTGGATGAAAACCCGGAGAACCAGCGGGCTAAGGTCATGCTGGAAGCGTTCCAGCATTCTATGAATCACCCTGATACAGACGACCTCCGGGAACTGCGCCGCTTCATTCAGGAGAGCGGGATTTGAGAGGGGGCGCTATTCTTGATAAAAACGCTTTTGAAACAAATCGGGGAATACAAGCGAGACACTATCATCACCCCGATTTTCACGGTGCTGGAGGTGGTGGCGGAGCTGCTGGTCCCCTTTGTGATTGCCAGCCTCATCGACAAAGGCATTGAGGCCGGGAATCTGCGGAACGTCTACCTTTACGGCGCGCTGATGATCGTGCTGGCCTTTTTCGGCCTGGTATTCGGTATCCTGGCCGGACGGTTCGCGGCTTCAGCTTCTGCCGGTTTTGCCTGCAACCTGCGCCAGAGTATGTTTGAAAACATCCAGACTTTTTCCTTTTCCAACATCGACAAATTCAGTACGGCGGGCCTCGTCACTCGCATGACAACAGATGTCACCAATCTACAGATGGCGTTTCAAATGTGCCTGCGCATCGCCCTGAGAGCGCCGCTGATGCTGATTTGCAGCATGGTGATGTGCCTGCTCATCAACGCCAAGCTAAGTATGATCTTCCTGGCCGCTATTGTGGTGCTGGCGGCTGCGGTGGCCCTGATCATGAGCAAGGCCATGAAAATTTTCAGCCATGTATTCCATCGCTATGACGGCCTGAATGCCAGCGTTCAAGAGAATATTTCGGCCATCCGAGTGGTAAAGGCCTTTGTCCGGGAGGACTATGAAAACGAGAAATTCGGAAAAGCGGCATCAAAGCTCTACGAGCTGTTTGTCAGTGCGGAGAAGCTCCAGGCGCTGAACCTGCCGGTGATGATGTTTATCGTCTACAGCTGCATCATTGCGATCTCCTGGTTTGGGGCGCACTTCATCGTGGCCGGGAACATGACCACCGGCAACCTGACGTCTCTGTTTACCTATGTGATGACCGCGTTCTCCTCGCTGATGATGCTGTCCATGATCTTCGTGATGATGACTATGAGCGCGGCCAGCGGGAAGCGGATCGCGGAGGTACTGGAGGAAAAAGCGGACATCATTGCTCCTCCCAAACCGCTGGACCGTGTGAAGGACGGCAGCATTGATTTCGACCATGTGACTTTTTCCTACCGCCAGGGGAGCGGCGAAAACACGCTGAATGACATTGACCTGCACATCCGCTCTGGAGAGACTATCGGCATCATCGGCGGCACCGGCTGCGGCAAATCCAGTCTGGTCGGCCTCATCAGCCGTCTGTACGATGTGACCTCCGGCTCTGTCAAGGTGGGCGGTCAGGATGTTCGGAAATATGATCTGGAAACCCTTCGCAATCAGGTGGCGGTGGTCCTGCAAAAGAATGTGCTGTTCTCTGGGACCGTGTTAGACAACCTGCGCTGGGGCAGAAAAATGGGACACATGGACGAGTACCGGGACGCCTGCCGCATAGCCTGCGCGGACGAGTTCATCGAACACCTACCCGAGGGCTATGACGCCTGGGTGGAGCGGGGCGGCGCCAACTTCTCCGGCGGGCAGAAGCAGCGGCTGTGTATTGCAAGGGCCCTGCTGAAACAGCCCAAGGTGCTGATTCTGGACGATTCCACCAGCGCCGTAGACACGGCCACGGATTCCAAAATTCGGAATGCCCTGCAAACGGTGATCCCCGGAACCACCAAGATCATCATTGCACAGCGCATTTCCAGTGTGCAGGACGCGGACCGTATCCTGGTGCTGGACAACGGCAGGGTCAGCGGTTTTGACACTCACGAAAACCTGCTGAAAACCAACAGCATTTATCAGGAGATCTACGAGGCCCAGACGAAAGGCGGAGGTGACTTTGACCATGCGTAAGCAAACAAACAAGAAGAATCTGATGCCCCTGCTGAAGCGTGTGCTGGGCATCATGCTCCGGGAGTACAAAGTGCAGTTTGGCCTTGTGGTGGTGTTGATTCTGGGAGCGGCCCTGGCCACCCTCCGGGGAACGCTGTTCATGCGGGATTTGGTGGACGTGTACATCAAGCCCATGATCGGTATGGAGTCGCCGGATTTCGGCCCGCTGGCCCATGCGCTGCTCTCGCTGGCTCTGGTGTATCTGATTGGCCTGCTCTGCTCCTATGGATATAACCGGATCATGGCAATCATCAGCCAGGGGACGCTGAAGAAGATCAGGATACAGCTTTTCTCCAAAATGGAGTCCCTGCCCATCAAATATTTTGATACCACACCCCACGGAGACATCATGTCGGTCTATACAAACGATGTGGATACCCTCCGGCAGCTCATCGGTCAGAGCATTCCCCAACTGGTCAACTCGACAATCACCATTGTCATTACCTTTATCAGCATGGTGTGCCTGAATATCCCACTGACCATCCTGACCCTGTTCATGGTAGCCGTCATGTTGGTGGTGGCGTCCAAGCTGGGCGGTATGGCTGGGACATACTTCATCAAACAACAGAGCAGCTTGGGCGAGGTCAACGCCTACATCGAGGAGATGATGGAGGGGCAGAAGGTCGTCAAGGTGTTCTGCCATGAAAACGAGAATATCGAGCAGTTCCGGGCCATCAACCAGGAACTGCGGGAGAGTACCAAAAACGCAAATAAAATCGCCAATATCCTGATGCCGGTCAACGGGAACCTGGGGAATATCAGCTATGTGCTGTGCGCAGTGCTGGGAGCGGTCCTGGCCTTGAACGGCATGGGGAGTCTGACCCTCGGCACCCTGGTCTCCTATCTGAATCTGAACCGAAACTTCACCCAGCCCGTCACCCAGGTCAGCCAGCAATTCAACAGCATCATCATGGCCCTGGCCGGGGCGGAGCGCATTTTCAAATTGCTGGATGAACAGCCGGAGACGGACAACGGCTATGTGGAGCTGGTCAATGTGGAGCAGCAGCCAGACGGCGCCTTGACGGAAACGTCCCGGCGAACGGGCCTGTGGGCCTGGAGGCATCCCCATCAGGCGGACGGCACGGTCACCTACAAAAAGCTGGAGGGCGATATTGTCTTTGACGATGTGGACTTCGGCTACAATGATGAAAAAATCGTCCTGCACAACATTGACCTGTTTGCCACGCCTGGACAGAAGATCGCCTTTGTGGGCAGCACCGGTGCGGGGAAAACCACCATCACCAATCTGATCAACCGCTTTTATGACATCCAGGACGGCAAAATTCGCTATGACGGCATCAACATCAACAAAATTCGGAAAGCTGACCTTCGCCGCTCCCTGGGCATCGTCTTGCAGGACACCCACCTGTTTACCGGCACGGTGATGGAGAATATCCGTTATGGGCGGCTGGAGGCCACCGATGAGGAGTGCGTTGCCGCCGCGAAGCTGGCCAACGCCGACAGCTTTATCCGGCGGCTCCCGGACGGCTACCAGACAGTCCTCACCGGCGATGGGGCCAATCTGAGCCAGGGCCAGCGGCAGCTCCTCGCCATCGCCCGCGCCGCTGTTGCCGACCCGCCCGTCCTGATTCTGGACGAGGCCACGTCCTCCATCGACACCCGTACAGAGCAGTTGGTGCAGGAGGGCATGGACCGGCTGATGAAGGGCCGCACCACCTTTGTCATCGCCCACCGCCTCTCTACGGTGCGGAACTCCGACTGTATCATGGTTCTGGAGCAGGGCCGAATCATCGAGCGGGGGACCCACGACCAGTTGATCGAGGAAAAGGGCCGGTATTACCAGCTTTACACAGGCAACGCCATTGCCTGAACAATTCACATTCGTTAGGAGGAATTTGAAATGAACGAACAAGTTGTCGCCAACCCGCTGGGGACCGAGCGGGTTGGGAAATTGATGATCCGCTACGCCATTCCCAGCATTATCTCCATTGTGGTCAATTCTCTCTACAATATGGTGGACCAGATTTTCATTGGGCAGGGCGTTGGCTACCTGGGCAACGCCGCTACCAATATCATTCTGCCGCTCACCTCCATCCTGCTGGCCCTGGGCATGATGATCGGTGACGGAACGGCATCTTACATGAGTCTGAATCTGGGAAAGGGCCGTAACGAGGACGCTGCCCAAGGTGTGGGGAATGCAGTTACCTTGGCCGTTGGCGTCAGTGTGCTTCTGCTGGTTCTCTTTGAGCTGTTTTTGGAGCCGCTTTGCTATCTGTTCGGGGCCACAGAGGGCAATCTGCCCTATGCGCTGGAATACGGGCGCATCATTGTGCTGGGCTTCCCCTTTGCCATGATCGACGGCGCGTTCGGCAGCATCATCCGGGCGGATGGCCGTCCGAAGGTGAGCATGGCTGGTCTGCTGATCGGCTGTATCACCAACATCATTCTGGACCCCATCTTCATTTTTGTGTGCCATTGGGGGGTCAAGGGCGCGGCCTGGGCCACCATCATCGGGCAGGTCCTGAACGCCGCCTACTTTGCTGCGTGTATGCTGCGCTTTAAGACCATCGAGATAAAAAAGCAGCACATGATCCCGAAGTGGAGCGTCATCAAACGGATTTTGACCCTTGGCACATCCAGCTTTATTTCTCAGGTCGCCTCGGTATTTGTCATTGCGGTTATGAACAATTCCCTGGTGAAGTACGGGGCCATGTCCAAGTACGGAGCCGACATTCCTCTGGCGGCGCTGGGCATCACGATGAAAGTGAGCCAGTTGATTACCGGCATTGCCCTGGGCATCGCCACCGGCATCCAGCCGATTTTTGGATTCAACTACGGCAGCGGCCAATACGACCGTGTGAAGAAAACCTACAAGCTGTCCCTGACGAGCTGCACGCTGATTTTGGTGGTTGCTTTCTTTATCTTCCAATTCTGCCCGGAGTACATCATCAACCTGTTCGGACAGGAATCGGACCTCTATATGGAATTTGCGGTGAAGTGTTTCCGGGTGTACCTGCTGGCCTGCTTTATGATCGGCGCGGGCGCTGTGACCGGCATCTTCTTCCAGGCTATTGGCAAGCCTGTTCCCGCCGCGCTGCTCTCCCTGTCCCGGCAGATCATTTTCCTGATTCCCGCCATGCTGCTCTTTGGATACCTGTGGGGCGTGGAGGGCATCCTGTGGGCCGGTCCTGTTGGCGATGGACTGTCTGGCGTGATCTCTTTGATAACTTTAGGTGCTTTCTGGAAAAAGATTTTCAATAAAGAGGTGGCGGAAAAATGAAAAAATGTGTAATTACCATAGGCCGTCAGTGCGGCAGCGGAGGCCATACCATTGGGAAAAACGTGGCGGAACGGCTGGGCATTCCCTTCTACGACAAGAAGCTGGTACAGATTGTGGCGGAGCGCAGCGGGCTGTCCGCCGAGACGGTGGGTTGGGAGGGGGAATACTCCTCCGCCAGCAGCCTGTTCACCAGCGTTTCATCGCGGGGCTACTCGGCCTATAGCGCTAATCAGAGAGGGAATATGGCCCTGCCCGATCAAATCAACGCCTATCAGACAGAGCTGATCAAGGAGCTGGCGGAGAAGGAGTCCTGCGTCATCGTGGGGCGGTGCGCCAACTACATCCTGCAAGGGCGGGAGGACTGCATCCACGTTTTTATCACCGGCGCACTGCCTGACCGGGCCAACCGTGTCATCGCAGAGCATGGGGTTGCCGTTGATGCCGCCAGAAGTCATGTGAAGGAGCGGGACAGAAAGCGTTCCAGCTACTACAAGCATATCACCGATCAGGCGTGGGGGATGGCGGCAAATTATGACCTCTGCCTGAACAGCAGCAAGCTGGGGATCGACCGCTGTGTTGAACTGATTCTTGCATCAGTCGATATGGGGACGGATCATGTATGAGGAAGGAGAACGCCAGCGCAGCGTGCTTTTTCGCATCTACAAAGACGGTGATCTTTATTCCATTCCCATTCAATGTATTACATGGGTAGAACCTCTGGTGAGAAGGCCGACCACGGTAGCGCCTTCCCCCGATCACATGATCGGAGTGTATCCGTTACATGGAAAAATATCAGCATAGTCGATTTGGGGTGCCTGCTTGGTTTTGAGCGCACAACAAGCAGCGAGTCATCCAGCCAATGTTTGCTCATGATTGAAAACACCGGGATCGGCTTTTTAGTCGAAGCTGTCTTAGGTGTTGAAACGCTCTGTTCGTATCAAAGGCCCGACCCATTGTCCAGGCAGTTTATTCAGTGTGTGTATTCATGTGATAGCCGGGATGAGCTGGCTCTTGGGATGGATGTCCCCCGCTTGCTGTCGATTTGCTGAAAGCACTATCAGGAAAGTATGAACATAGTGGATGATTTCAATGTACATAACGAAAATACCGTTTCATCTCCCGGAAAAAATCCCACATCACGCTTTGGACTTTGTTGCTGGCTGCTGTGATCGCGCTGGCCTGCGGCTATCTCGGCTCCTATCTGGCAAATTCGCAGACAGAAGAAAAGATCGTCATCCAGAAAGTTGCCACATCCGATGCAGGGGGCGGTGTAACTCCGGCAGTAGAAGTGGCAAAGGCCATCAGTCCAACGGTGGTGTCAATCACCACAGAAAAAATGACGGTAAATCACTTTTGGTTCGGCCCGCAGATTTCCAGTGGAACGGGCAGCGGCGTAATTATCAGCGAGGATGGATATATTCTGACCTGTGCCTATGTGGTTTCCGGGGCCAATTCAATAAGCGTCACTACCTTTGACGGCGCGGAATTTGCAGCCTCCGTGGTAGGAAGCTATGAAGATGGGGACATTGCTGTGCTGAAAATCGAGGCCGAAGGACTACAAGCGGCGGTGCTGGGGGACAGTGATAACATTCAACTGGCGGAGACTGTATACGCCGTGGGCAACCCCGGCGGAACACTCAGCGGAAGCATTACGGACGGTATC
The DNA here is from genome assembly GCA_947365965.1 of uncultured Clostridia bacterium. Lineage (GTDB taxonomy): Bacteria > Bacillota > Clostridia > Oscillospirales > Oscillospiraceae > Pelethomonas. The sequence continues at coordinate 1,123 of CANAZG010000103.1, read as the reverse complement.
GCCAGCGCCGCATCATGGACAATTTCAATTTCCATAGAAAAAGGGATTTCGAGCTTCCTGCCCTGCTGGTCATTCTGGCTTTTCTTCTGATGTTTCCTCATGGCGGCGGCTTATGAACTGCTCTACCATGCAATTTACAGTATTCAAAAGAAATTGCCTCTCCACCTCTGTGCAGACCGCAAATTTGCTAAGTAGATGTTGTTTTTCTTCCTCCTGCTGAGAAATGTCTGGATAGAACAGGATGTCCGACGGCATAGCCAGTCTCTGAACAATTGCGGACAGAACCTTGTAGGACGGATTTATAAGTCCGTTCTCGATGTTTTGATAGTGCCGAAGCCCTACGCCAGCCTGATCAGCAAGCTCCTGCTTGAAAGCCATAAAAAAACGGCTTCATGCGTAGGGGCTATTAGTATTACCGCCTGTGACTGCTGTGGAAAGGATCAGTCATGGGCGGCTATTTTTATTTGGACATTTTTATAGGTGATTTATCAAAAAAGCCTTGCCCTTCTACAGCATACCTGCGGCAGCGAAAACGCATTATCAAACGTAGCAAAATGTTTTAATAGAACACGGTTCATCCCTTATGCGCAGAACGCCAGACGGTCTCAAAGACTGTCTGGCGTTCTGCTTTGTTGATTTTTGGTCAGATTTTCTGACACAGCAGTACCAATGGCAGCCTTATACAGCGAAATACCCGTGACACCAGTCTCAAACCGCACACCCCCAAATTTAAGATTGGAGGCCATACAATGGCTTGTGACATAAAACGGAGCGGAGAACGCATCCGCCAGCTCCGCATCCAAGGCGGCTACACACAGGAAAAACTCGCAGGAACGCTGAATATCGACCGGAGCCTTTTGAGCCACATTGAGGCTGGCAAAAGAGGCTGTTCTGTGGATCTGCTCATCCAGCTCTCCGATTTTTTTGATGTATCGTTGGATCTGCTTGTCTTGGGAAAGGAGAAAAACGTGTCAGGTGAGGATCTCTCGAAACAACTGAAGCTGGACATAATGGAACTCATTGACCACCTGGAGGCATTCAAAGAAAGCCTGCAGTGTGACAAAATGAGGCCGTTGAGAAAGTAGACGGTTTTTAATATATATGGGGGCTTGGAGGCAAGAAA